>NZ_JAFIMU010000004.1:635000-935000 GCF_017302985.1 Corallococcus macrosporus | reverse complement strand
CTCTTCCTGGGGCTCGCGTGGATCATGCTGCGCCGCTCGGGGTACCGGCCCGCCGCGTACGTGGGCCTCACGCCGTTCCCGGGCCCCGCCACGCTGTTCGGCTTCCTGCTGGGCGTGGCCAACTTCTTCGCGGTGGTGGTGCCCGTGCAGTTCCTCGCGCAGCGGGTGGCCCCCGAGTGGCTGCGCGAGATGTTCGACGCCTCGCGCCTCTTCGAGGGCCAGTCGCCGGTGGAGCTGGCGCTGCTCCTGGGGGGCGTGTCCGTGGCCGCGCCGCTGTGCGAGGAGTTCTTCTTCCGCGGCCTGTTCCAGCGGTCCCTGACGCCGCCCTCCCCCGCGTCGCCGTGGCGGGCGCTGATCATCACGTCGGTGGTGTTCAGCGCGTTCCACCTGGATCCGGTGGGCTTCCTCGCGCGAGCGGAGCTGGGGCTGCTGTTCGGCTGGCTCTTCCTGCGCACCGGTTCGCTGTGGCCGGGCGTCGCGGCGCACGCGGCCAACAACATCGTGTCGTCGGTGCTGTTCCTCGTCGCGACGCACTCGGGGCTCGCGAAGGACGGGGCGACGGAAGACGTGGCGGACTGGCGCGCCGTGCTGGGGCTGTTGCTCGTGGGCTGGACGGCGCTGCTGGGCCTGCGTGCCGCGTCCCGGCACTTCCCCGCGGTGTGGGGACGCGGAACGATGCCCGATGACGAGGCGGTGCGCGCCACGAAGCCCGTGCCCGCCTTCGCCCTGCAGTTGCTGCCCTGGGTGACGGCCGCCACGCTGTCCCTGGTGGCCCTGGGACTGGTGGACGGGCGCGGCGTGTCCCTGAGCGTCTACGACGTCCAGCACCCGGTGGAGCCGCTGGGCAAGAACGCGGATCCGGCGCTCCAGGCCGAGCGCAAGGCCCTGCGACAGCTTCGCGACGCCGTGCGCAGGGGCGAGGTGCCCATGGAGGCCTACGAGGAGGAGCGGCTCCGGCAGTCCGAGGCATATGGCCCCGGCAAGGGCAAGTCCCGCCGCTGAAGGGGGCATGGCGGCGATTCCAGGGGGGCCCTGGCACTGATGGGCCGTGGCCTCCTATCGTCCACGTCCGCCATGCTCACCCCCGACCTTCTGCACGCCTCGCTGGCCGATCCGCTTCTGGACGTGATGAACTTCCTGAACGAGATCGCGATCCGCTTCCCGCAAGCGATCTCCTTCGCGCCCGGCCGGCCGAACGAGAAGTTCTACGACTCGCGGCAGATCGCCACGTACCTGGACGTCTACCAGCGCTACCTGCGCGAGGAGCGGGGCTTCAGCGAGGCGAAGGTCACCAGCCTCCTGTTCCAGTACGGCCGGACCAACGGCCACATCGGTGAGCTGCTCGCGCGGATGCTGGAGAAGGACGAGGGCATCCGCGTGGCGCCGGAGTCCATCGTCGTCACCGTCGGCTGCCAGGAGGGCATGTTCCTCTCCCTGCGCGCGCTGTTCTCCCAGCCGGAGGACGTGCTGCTGGTGGGCATGCCCTGCTACATCGGCATCACCGGCGCGGCGCGGCTGCTGGACATCGCGGTCGCCCCGGTGCCCGAGCGCGAGGACGGGCTGGACCTGGACGCGCTCGAGGCACGCATCCTGGAGCTGCGCGCGGAAGGAAAGAAGCCGCGCGCGCTCTACCTCGTCGCGGACTTCGCCAACCCGTCCGGACGCAGCCTCCCGGAGGCCTCACGGCAGCGGCTGCTGGACATCGCCGCGCGCGAGCAGTTCCTCATCCTGGAGGACAACCCCTACGGCTTCTTCTCGCGCGAGGGCTCGCGCAAGCCCACCCTCAAGTCGATGGATACGCGCCAGCAGGTCATCTACCTGGGCTCGTTCTCCAAGTCCGCGTTCCCCGGCTTGCGCCTGGGCTACGCGGTGGTGGATCAGCGCGTCGCCGGGCCGGACGGCAAGACGCACCTGCTCGCGGACGCGTTCTCCAAGATCAAGAGCCTGCTGACCGTGAACACGTCGTCGCTGTGCCAGGCCATCGTGGGCGGCATGCTGGTGCTGAACGGCGGCGGGCTCCTGGAGGCGAACCAGGAGGCCATCCGCTTCTACAAGAACAACATGGACGCGACGCTCCAGGCGCTGGCGCGCTACTTCCCCCGGAGCGAGGCCTGGGCGCGCGACGTGACGTGGAACGTGCCGGACGGGGGCTTCTTCCTCGTCATGAAGCTGCCCATTGAAGTGGACGAGGCGCTGCTGGAGGAGTCCGCGCGCGACTTCCAGGTGCTCTGGACGCCCATGCGCTACTTCTACCTGGGCGAAGGCGGCGAGCACGAGCTGCGGCTGTCGTGCAGCTACCTCACGCCCGAGCAGATCGACGTGGGCATCTCCCGCCTGGCCCGGCACCTCCAGAAGGCCGTGACGGAGCGGCAGGCCGCGCGGCGCGCCCTCGTGGGGTGAGGCCCTGGGAGGGGCGCTCACCCCGGAGCGCCCCTTCAGTCCGCCTTGTACGAGGTGACGTGGAACACGGGCCCCACCATGGCGGCGGTGAGGGTGTCGCGCTGGATGCTGCCCTCGGCGGAGATGCGCTGACCGTCCTTCTTGATCTTCCGGTCCCCGCCCGCGAGCTGGTACGTGCGGCCGTCGTCGGCCTTCAGGACCCACACGCCGCCCTCCAGGTCCTGGTACTGCACCGTGCCGGAGAGCTTCATGCCTCCTCCCGCTTGAGCATCGCGCGAGCGATGAAGAGGCACACCACCGTGTTGAAGCCCAGCCACGGCTTCGCCAGGAAGGTGAAGGGCATCCACGCCAGCGCCGGAGCGCCGACCCACGCCGCGTAGGCCAGGAAGCCCGCGAAGCCCAGCGCCAGGCCGCCCACCGCCGGACGGAAGCCCCGCCACGGGATGGCCACCAGCGACAGCACCAGGGGGATGAGCGCGCTGTAGAACAGCGGGTTCACCGCGCCGCGGCCGAAGATGATGCGCTGCCAGTCCGGGATGGGCAGCGACGCCACGCTCACCACGTCCTGGGCCGTGCCCGCCGCGCCCGCGAACCAGGTGCGCAGGAAGAAGAAGCCCACCGTGGAGAGGACCAGCGGCACGAGGAACGCCGGGCGGAAGAACACGTTGAGGTAGCCCGGACGCTCGCGGCCGCGCAGCGTGAGCAGCACCAGCGCGAGCAGCGCCGCGGCCCAGGCCAGCGGCTGCCAGTGGGGTGAGCCGCCCTGGAAGGCCTGCAGCGACGCGCTGGCGTTGAGGACGCCGTGGCCGTACTCCTCCGACCAGGCCTGGTTCTCCGTCACCTTCGCGCCGGCGTAGAGCGCCTGCTCCACCTCGTCCGGCGAGGTGGCGCCCGCGCCGTAGAGCATGGCGGCGACAGCGGCCACGTGCGGGGCGGCCATGCTGGTGCCCTGGTACCAGGCGTAGATGGAGCGCGACGGGTCGCGCGGGTCGATGGTGTTCTGCAGGATGCCGCCGGAGTCGCCCTGGCGCTTGTCACCACCAGGCGCCGCGATGTCCAGCTCCTTGCCGTAGGACGAGTACGGCGCGCGCGTGCCGGACGGGCCCACCGCGCTCACCGCCACCGCGCCCGGGTACGCCGCCGGGAACTCCACCCGGCCGCGCCCGGTGTTGCCCGCCGCGGCCACCACGGTGACGCCCTTCTTGCGCGCGTAGTCCACCGCGCTGGCCATGACCTGCGAGTACAGGCCCCCGCCCAGCGACATGTTGATGACCTTCGCGTCGTGGTCCGCCGCGAAGCGGATGGCGTCCGCGATGTCCGCGGAGGTGCCGCTGCCGAAGTGGTTCAGCACCTTCAGGGGCATCAGCGTCGCGTCGAACGCCACGCCCGCCACGCCCTCGCCGTTGTTGGTGGCCTGCGCGATGGTGCCCGCCACGTGCGTGCCGTGGCCGTGGTCGTCGTTGGCATGCTCGTCGTCGTTGACGAAGTCATAGCCCTTCACGAACGACACGCCCTTCAGGTCCGGCACCTGCTTGAAGTCGTCGTGGTCCTCGTAGGCGATGCCCGTGTCGATGACCGCCACCACCACGCCCTTGCCCCGGTTGCCGTCCCAGGCCTTCGGCATGTCGATCATCCGGAGGTTCCACTGGGACTCGTACTGGGGGTCGTTCGGCGTGTAGCTGGTGCGCACCTGCATCAGCGGCTCGGCGGACTCCACCGCCGGGCTCTGGCGGATGCGCTGGAGCACGTCCTCCACGTCGTCCACGCCCACCGCCAGCGTGACGCCCGTCCGCGGACCCTCCAGGGAGTTGAACTCCAGGTCCACGCCCCACTCCCGCTCCCAGGCGTCGAACTGTTCCTTCGTGGTGCCGTCCTTGAAATCCACCACGATGGCGCCGGACACCACGTCCTCCGAGCCCTCCGCCACCGCCCGGGCCACCTCGGCCTCCGCGGCCGCCACGTCCTGCCCGGCCGGAGCCTCCGGCTCCCGCGACGCGGAAGCACACGCCGAGGCCGACAGGGCCAGCGCCGCGAGAACCACGTTCCATCGCCTCATCCGCATCGGGACACTCCTTGAACGACGACGCCTCGAAGACCCACTACGAACGCACGACGAGACGATTGGGTCTGCCTTCCCAGTCTGTCCGCCCCCCGGCCGGCCGTGCAAGGCGCCGGGGATGAAGAAAGGTGAAGAAGTCCAACGGTTTGCAGCGCCCCGCCCTACCCGCCCGCCAGGCGCTGGAGCCACGCCGCCGCCGCCCGCCCCACCTGGGGAAGGTTGCGATGGAAGGTCGCCCCGGCATCGTCGATGACCTCTAAATCGCCCCCGGCCTCGGCGACAGCGGCGGCCAGCGCCGCCCGGGACACCCGGGTGTCCTCCGCCCCGACAATCACCAGCAGCGGACACGACAGTCGCACGAGTGACAGGGGGTCCACATCCGGCGCCACCAGACACAGTCCGCCCACCGCCGGGTGCCGCTCCTGGAGCGCCAGCGCCACCCGGGCCCCGCCGTGCAGCGACGCCACCGCGAGCGCGGACGTGCCCGCGTTCTCCAGCGCCACCCGCATCGCGGCCTCCGCGTCCTCCACCAGCGCCCCGCCGGTGCCCCGGACGCCCTGGCTGGCCCCCACGCCCCGGTGGTTGAAGCGCAGGGTGGGAAAGCCCGCCCGCGCCACCGCGAAGGCCACTTCCGCCGCCACCACGTGATCCATCCCGCCCCCCTCCTCCGGCCGGGGCGGGAGGATGAGCAGCGGCGGGGACTTCTGGCCCCGGTGCACCGTGCCCTCCATCACCGCGCCGTCCGACCCCACGGGGATGAGCGTGGAGCGCTCCAGGAACTGACCTTTCTGGACCATGCCTCCACCTTAACCGTCCCCTCCCGTTCCACCCTGGCCAGACACCTGCAACGCAGTGCGTTGCACACATTCCGTGACCTGCTCGCAACTTTTCGGCGCTTCGGGTGAGAATGGATCAACGCATCAAGCTTTCCCTCCCCCCTTCAAAAATCCGCATTCCGCAGGAGCCTCAAGCCATGGGAACCATCGGGCGCACCTCCAACAACAACATCGCGCGCACCACCACGACGGGGACGACCAACACGGCCCCCACGGCCAAGCCGGTCGCCCCCGCGACGGCGAAGCCGGCCAACACCGTGAAGGACGGCTTCGACGCGAAGGCGACGAACAGCGCGGTGCGCACCGCGGCTCCCGCGGCCGTGTTCACCGCCCCGGCGGGCGCGAAGGACAAGGCCTACGACGGCAAGATCATGGGCAAGGGCGGCCAGGCGTTCGACGCCAGCACCCCGCTGAGCCAGATCCCGGCCTACGAGCCCAAGGGCGGCGTGAAGAACCCCGGCACCATCATCTACGTGAACGGGATGATGACGGACAAGGCGGGCCAGGAGACCACGATGCAGGCCATCGCGGACAAGACCGGCCAGAAGACCATCGGCATCCACAACTCGACCGAGGGCTTCTTCAAGGACCTGGGCCAGTGCGTGACGGACAAGATGGACAAGGGCAAGAACCCGGCGGTGGATACGCTGGCGGACTCGCTCTACACGGAGCTGAAGGCCGGCCGTGACGTGCACCTGATGGCGCACAGCCAGGGTGGCCTCATCACCAGCCGCGCGCTGAACGACGTGGCCAAGCGGCTGCGCATCGAAGACGGGATGTCCCCCGCCCAGGTGCAGGAGAAGCTGGGCAAGGTCTCCGTGGAGACCTTCGGCGCCGCGGCGGCGACCTACCCGGACGGCCCCAAGTACGTCCACTACGTCAACGACAAGGACCCGGTGCCGGGCCTCTTCGGTCTGGGCACCAGCGGCAAGGGCCCCCTGGACCTGCTGAAGCACGCGGGCAAGGACGCGAAGATCCGCTACTTCTCCGAGAAGAGCATCTTCTCTGGCGCGCACAACATCAACGACACGTACCTCAACCAGCGCGTCCCGTTCGACCAGGCGCGCGCCGGCTAGTTCTCATCCCGGGTCCGGACTGGTATGACTGCACGTATGACGCTCGAAGAAGCCCAGCGACTGGTGCAGTCATTCATCCGGGCCCACGGAGGCGATGCGCAGGCCTCCGGGCTGAACGCGAAGGGATTTGGCGGCGCCGCGCTTGGCGACGCGCAGGTCTACTTCGAGCATGTGAAGGACTCGGGGGCGCTCAAGTGCAGCGCCCTCATCTACCGCTTCCGCGACGCGCCCCGGCCGGGCGTCATCGACGGCTTCCGTGACGAAGAGAAGAAGGGCACGGACACCGGCGGCGGCAAGGTGGACTACGAGACGGAGAACAAGTCCCTCTTCCTGAGCCGCACGTACGGCGTGGTGCCGGCGGAGCAGCAGTTCAAGGAAGACGTGGACCGGCTCGTGGAAGCCAGCCTCGTGTGGGGCGACGAGGTGTTCAACCGCGTCGCGGACCGCGTCATCCCCGCGAAGTGATCAGCTCCTTTACCAGCAAGCTGCAGTGGCTCTTGTCCACCATGGGCATGGCGCGTCCTGCGCCGCCCGCGGGCGGACCGATGACGCGCGACGCGGCCCGGCAGCTGGTGAAGTGGTACCTCCAGTCCCAGGGCGCCGGCGTCAGCGAAGGCCTCAACGAGCAGGGACTGGGCGGCATGCTCAACGGCGAAGGCCAGTACGCCTTCGAGCACGTCGAGTCCCCGCCCGCGCTCAAGTGCAGCGCGCTCATCTACCGGTTCCGCGAGCCGCCCAAGCCCGGCATCATCGAGGGCTTCCGGCAGCAGCAGGAGAACGGCACGGACACGGGCGGCGGCAACGTCGACTTCGAGCCGGGCAGCGGTAGCCTCTTCCTGACCCGCACCTACGAAGTCGTGCCGGAGGGCCGCGAGTTCACCCGCGACCTGGACCGGCTGGGCAAGGCCAGTGTCGTCTGGGGCAAGGACGTGCTGGACCGCGTGGCCCACCAGGTCTTCGGCACCTGAGCGGTTCCCCTGCCCCACGGGAGGCGCGCCTCATGAAGGCGCGCCCCGGGGCCGGACGGTCCGCTACACCGACTGCATCACGTAGAACTTGAGGTACTTCCCTTCCGGGAACTGGAGGCGCACGGGATGATCCGGCGGCTGGTAGCGCTCCTCCACGAGCGCCAGGTCCACGCCGGCCTTGAAGCCCGCCTCGCGCACGGCGCCCATGAACATGTCGCCCGTCACGCGCGCGGAGCACGACGCCGTGGCCAGCAGACCGCCGGGGCGCAGCAGCGCCAGGGCCTGCCGGTTGAGCGACGCGTAGCCGTCCACGGCCGCCTCCACCGCGCGCTGGCTCTTCGCGAAGGCGGGCGGGTCCAGGATGATGAGGTCGAACGTGCGGCCCTCTTCCTTGAACGACTGGATGAGCGCGAACACGTCCGCGGCCAGGAAGTCGTGCTTCGCCGCTGGCAGCCCGTTGCGCGTGAAGTTCTCCCGCGCCAGCGCGATGGCCTCCGGGTCCTGATCCACGGAGAAGACGCTGTTGGCGCCGCCCAGCGCCGCGTTCACGGAGAAGCCCCCACTGAAGCTGAAGCAGTTGAGCACGTCCCTGCCCTGCCCCAGCCGGCGGATGAGGTAGCGGTTCTCCCGCTGATCCAGGAAGAACCCCGTCTTCTGCCCCTTCCACGCGTCCACCAGGAAGATGGCGCCGCGCTCGCGGATGGGGATGAGCTCCGGGGCCTCCTCGCCCCACAGCATCTTCCCGCTGCCGCGCCCGTCGTCCTCCTCCACGTCGTCGCGCCCGACCTCATCGCGGCCGAGGATGCCCTTCAGGCCCGGGACGCCCGCCTTCAGCGCCTCCACGATGAGGGGGCGGTACGGGGTGAGGCCCGCGGAGTACAGCTTCATCACCGCCCAGCCCGCGTACAGGTCCACCACCACGCCGGGCAGACCGTCGCCCTCGCCGTGGATGAGGCGGTAGCTGTCCGTGTCCTTCAGGTCGATGAGCGCCGTGCGCGCGGCCAGGGCGCGCTGCACGCGCTGGGTGATGAAGCGCGAGTCCACCGTCTCGCGCGAGTCACGGGTCAGCACGCGCACCGCGATGGCCGAGTGCGGATCGTAGTACCCGCGCGCGACGAACTTCCCGTTCTCCGTCAGGTCCACCACGCTGCCGGCCGGGATGCGCGGCGTGTGCTCCAGGGCCTTGCGGAACACCCACGGGTGCCCCGCGCGCAGGTGACGTCCCAGGCCCCGGGCCAGCTCCAGCTTCACGACATTCACGTTGAAACTCCTCGACTGCGACTGCGGACTGTCCGGCGGCGGGCGAGGAGGGCACGCGCCAGCTCCTCGAAGCCCCGCCCCTCGGGCGCCCGGGTGATGAAGGCCGGCGGCGCGTCGATGCGGTCCAGCACCGCGCGCACGTTGGCCACGCCCACGCCCAGCTTGAACGCCTGGAACATCGGAGCGTCGTTGAAAGAATCCCCCGCGTAGACGTACCGGCCGTCCGCGGGCTCCAGCTTCTCTCCCCACGCCACCTTCGCGAAGCGGCGCGACGCGGAGAGCTTGTCGAAGCGGCCCAGCCAGCAGTTGACGTGGACCGACGAGCGCACCGCCGTCACGCCCCGCGCCCGCAGCAGCGACTCGATGCGGGAGGCCCCTTCGTCGCCCAGCCGGGCCTCCTCGTTGTAATCCACGGCGAGGTCCACTTCCGTGTAGCGGCTGTCCACGGACAGTCGCGCGCCGGGCACCTGGGCGAGCACGCGCTCGACCTCCTGCTCCAGGCGCTGGCGGTTCGCCACGCGCTGGGCGGGCGGCTCCAGGTACACCTTGCGCAGCTTCCCCTTCGCATCCTTGAGGAAGAACAGCCCGCCGTTCTCCACGACGACGCCATCCACGGGGAGCTGCCGGGCCCACGCCTCGCCCCACCCCGCCGGACGGCCGCTCACCAGCACCACGCGCAGGCCGGACGCGGACAGCTGCTCCAGGGCCCGCACCGTCTGGCTGCGCAGCTTGTGGCCCGTCGTCAGTGTGCCGTCCACGTCGGTGAAGACGCCCTGCACACCAGACAGGTCCGCCTGCCGCAGGGGACGCGGCTCCACGACCTTCGTTCTGGCAGCCGTCACATCACGTCCAGTTGCGCGAGCTGGGCCTGGAAGGACTCGATGGTGGAGAGCAGCTCCGGGCCGGTGAGCGTGGCGAGCTTCAGCTTGCGCGCCTTGCGCAGGAACGCGTCCATCGTCGCGTCCCGGCCATAGAGCGACTGCGCGCTGGCCGCGGCCTCCGCCAGCGCCTTGGCGGACGCGACCGGGTCCTTCTTCGACTGGGACAGCGCGCGCTCCAGGCGCACGCCGCACGCGGCCCACACCTCGCGGTCGTGGAGGATGAGCAGCTGGCGTTGATTCACCGCGGACAGGCTGCGCACCAGCTCGTCCAGCGCTTCCGTCACCGCCAGGAGCCGCGCCTGCTCCGGGGCGGACTCGAGCGCGAGCGCGCCAATCTCCGCGCGGGCCTCCACGATGTGGCGCTTGTCCTGCGCGCGCAGGTTCCGGTACGCGGCGGTGCGGCCGAAGGCGTCCAGCTCCGTCTGGAGCTGCTGCGCGTTCCACAGCACCTCCTCCGGCTTCGCGTCGCGCACCTTGTTGAGCCGCGCCGCGACGATGCGCGACAGGTCGGACGTGATGGCGCGCACCGTGACGGCCGCCTTCACCTCCGCCTCGTAGCCGGGCACCACCTGGGCGCGCGACACCTCGCCGAAGGTGCTGGCGGACTCGAAGACGAGCTGGCTCATCTGTTCGCGGTAGTCCGAGCGGAAGCGCTGGATCTCCGCCAGCAACTGCCAGCGGTCGCTCACCACGGACGGGTTGCGCATGGCCTCGCCAAGCTGGGTGATGCTCTGGGCCAGCCGTGCCATGCCCTCCTGGAGCATGCCGGGCACGTCCCCGGGGCCCTTGCGGGCCGAGGGCGCCTGCGGCGTGCCGGGGAACTGCTCCCGGATGACGTTGAGCAGCGCGTTGACGTCCATCACCGTGTCGCGGATGACGGGCGCCATCTCCTCCCACAGCGACAGGTCGGGGCTGGCGTCGACGACGGGCGTCTCGTACTTCACCAGGTCCAGGTCGCTCAGCCTTGAGATGGCCTGGGCCGCGGCGAGATACACCGCGCGCAGCCGCGCGGAAAAGGCGCGGTCGGGCAGCGACTGGAGGATTTGTTCGAGCCTCGGGGTCAGGGAGGCCGGCGGAGGATTCTCGGCGGCAGCGGACACGTTGCCCCCACTCTACCGCTCGACATCGCGTCCGGGGAGTTCTAGCAAGCGTCCCAGGCCCGACAGGTGGGCCGGGGAGTCCACGGAAATGATCCAGGTCTGTCTGTGGGAGGACGGCAGGGCTGTTTCGGGGGGTGAGGAGCTGCTCGACCGGCCGGGGCCCAAGTGGATCGACGTCCTGGAGCCGGACGCGGAGGTGATGGGCCGGCTGGCCGAGCGCTTCCAGTTGCACCGCCTGGCCGTGGAGGACTGCCTGCACCTGGACCAGCGCCCCAAGCTGGAGGAGTACCCGCACCACCAGTTCATCGTGATGCAGGGCTTCAGCTGCGGCCCGGACGTCACGGAGCTCACGCTGCACGAGCAGCACTTCTTCCTCGCGCAGGACTGGCTCATCAGCGTGCACGCGCTGAAGCTGCCTGGCCATGAGGCCGTCCGGCGGCGCGTGAAGGACGACCCCGCGGGCACGCTGGGCCGCGGCGTGGACGTCATCCTCTACCTGCTCGCGGACTCGCTCGTGGACGCGCAGTTCCCCATCATGGACGACTTCGGCGACCGGCTGGATGAGCTGGAGGACGCCATCTTCGCCCAGCCGGATCCGGAGCACCTCCAGCGCATCTTCCAGCTCAAGCGCGCGCTGGTGACGCTGCGCCGCGTGCTGTCCCCGCAGCGGGACGTGGTGGGCATGCTGTCGCGCCGGGGCATCCCGCAGATCCAAGAGAAGACCACGCTGTACTTCCGCGACGTCTATGACCACTTGGTGCGGCTCTACGAGCAGATCGACGCCAGCCGCGACGTGGTGGGCAACGTGATGGACGGCTACCTGTCCATGGTGGCCCAGCGCACCAACGACATCAGCAAGCAGCTCACCATCTTCGCCACCCTGTTCCTGCCCCTGTCCTTCATCGTGGGGTTCTTCGGGCAGAACTTCGAACAGTTGACGGGAACGGGCTGGTACGCCGCCATGTGGGTGACCATGGTGGGCTTCCCCGTGGGGCTGGTCGTCTGGTTCAAGTACAAGAAGTGGATCTGACGCCGCGCGCGGCTCGGTGGGAGGCATACATGCTGACGGTCGCCGTGGATGGGATTCCGCTGCACTACCGGGACGTGGGCCAGGGGTTGCCGGTGCTGCTCCTGCACGCCTTCCCGCTGGATGGCTCCGCGTTCGACCGGCAGGTGGCCGCGCTGTCCGGGCGCTACCGCTTCCTCGTGCCGGACCTGCGCGGCTTCGGGCAGAGCCGGTTGGGCGAAGGCCCCACGGAGATGCGGACGCTGGCGCAGGACGCGCTCGCGCTGTTGGACGCGCTGAACATCGACGCGGCGGTGGTGGGCGGCGTGTCCATGGGGGGCTACGCGGCGCTGGCGCTGCTGCGCGAGGATCCGGGCCGGGTGCGCGGGCTGGTGCTCGCGGACACGCAGTGCACCGCGGATGACGCCGCCGGCAAGGACAAACGCGAGGCCACCGCGCGGCAGGCCCTGAAGGAAGGCACGCCGTCCGTCGTGCAGGGCCTGGTCCCCAAGCTGGTCCACGCGGGGCCGGAGTCCCCGGTGGGCCGCGAGGTGACGAAGCTGGGGCTGGCCGTGTCGCCGGAGTCCATCGCCGCCGCGCAGCGGGGCATGGGCCTGCGGCTGGACAGCAAGGACCTGCTCGCGCGCTACGCGGGGCCCGCGCTCGTCGTGGTGGGCGAGCACGACACCGTGACGCCGCTGGCGAAGGCGAAGCAGATGGCGGACCTGGTGCAGGGCGCGCGGCTGGAGATCATCCCCGGCGCGGCGCACCTGCCCAACCAGGAACAGCCGGAGGCCTTCAACACGGTGCTGGACAGCTTCCTCGCGACGCTGGCCTGATGGGCGTCCCCGTCCAACACCAGGGAAGTGCGCGATGAGGAAGTCCCCCGCCCCGGAACCCATGTACCTGCCCGACGTCGAGTCGCACGCGTCCGACGGGCACTACGGGAAGATGATCGCCATGGCGCGCGCCGGGGGCATGACGCCGCCGGGCATCTGGCACCTGTTCGCGTTCAAGCCGCGCATGACGGACGCGCTGTCCGCCTTCACCCACGAGGTGATGCGCGGCCCGTCCCCGCTGTCCGCCGGGCTGCGGGAGCTCATCGCCGCGTACACGTCGCGGCGCAACGCCTGCGTGTTTTGAACGGGCTCCCACGCCGCGGTCGCGGCGGAATTGCTGGGCAGCACGGAGCACGTCCAGGCGGTGCTGGACGATGTGAGGACGGCCCCCATCCCGGAGGCCGAGAAGGCGCTGTTCGCCTTCGTGGACCAACTCAACGACGCGCCCGGAGACGTGCGCCGCGAGGACGTGGAGCGTCTGAAGGCCGCCGGCTGGACGGACGAGGCCGTCTACGACGCCGTCTCCGTCTGCGCGCTGTTCAACTTCTACAACCGGTGGATTGACGGCACCGGCGTCCAGGGCCTCTCACCGGCCATGTACGAGCGGTCCGCGAAGCGCATGGCCGCGGGGGGCTACCTGCCCGCGCCGCCTCCCGGTACCCCACCGCCATCCTCAGGTGGGGAACCGGAGCGCTGACGTCGCCAGGGGTCAGGGCTGGCAGACGGCCTGGTTGTCCTGCACGGCGCAGGACGAGCAATCCGCCGTCTTCACCAGCACGCCCTGCTGGCACGTGAGGAGCGCGACGCCGTTCGGGCTGCACACGCCCTTGCCCTCGGCGTCCGTGGCGCACCCGTCGTTCTCCTGGTTGAGGGACGTGTCGCACCGCACGCTGTCCGCCAATTCCCGGCAGCCCAGCGGCCCGCGGCACGCCAGCGGGCGCCAGGTGCCGTTGCGGCACTCCAGGGCCTGCGCGTCGTCCTGGCACACGTAGTCGCCGCCGTCACACGAGTCGCCCGAACCCGGCCCTCCACAGCCGGAGAGGAGGAAGAAACCGCAGAGGGACAGGAGCGCGAGGGAAAGACGGTTCATGGGTGCCGGCGACTCTTTTCGACAGGTATTTCGCTGTCAACCGCCGCCGAGCGTCTCGCGGAAGTAACGCCGGAAGTTGCCACCCATCACACGTTCCACCCAGGACTCGGGGTGGCGTTTGAGCAGTGCCTCGGTGAGGCGGGGCAGGTCCGTCACGTCCCGCATGCCCCGGGGCAGCGCCACCATGCCGTCGTAGTCGCTTCCCACGCCCACCCCCTCCTCCCCCATCACGTCCACCGCGTGCTCCACGTGGCGGACCACGTCGTCCCATGTGTCGCCGCCCAGGTACACCGGCGCCAGGATGATGCCCACCACGCCGCCGCGCTGGGCAATGGTGCGCAGCGCCGCGTCGGACAGGTTGCGCCACCCGCCGCCCGCCGCGCGCACGCCGGTGTGCGAGCAGAAGTAGCGCACCGTGGGGTGCGCAAAGAGGTCCGTGAGCGTCTGCTCGGAGGCGTGCGCCACGTCCACGCTCATCCCCAGGCGGGCCATCTCCTCCATCACCTGGTGCCCCAGCGGTGTCAGCCCCCGGTTGCCCATCATGGGGAAGGACGAACCGCCCAGGTCGTTGTTGGACAGGTGCGTGAGCCCCATGAAGCGCACCCCGCGCCGGTGCAGCTCCGCGAGCCGCTCCACCTGGCCTTCAATCGCGTGGCCGCCCTCCACGCCCAGCACCGCCGACAGCCGCCCGTTCGCGAGGTTGTCCTCCAGCCCCGCCCCGGTGGTGGCGACGCGCACGGTGTCCCCGGAACGGGCGCAGAAGGCGTCCAACTGTCCAATCTGCCAGAGCGCGCGGGACCACTCGCCGCCGCGCGCCTCGCGGGGCCACTTGCGCCACGCGGCGAACAGCGGGAAGCCGCCAATGAACGGGAAGCCCCGGGTCACCAGCGTGAAGCACTGCAGCTTCATCCCCGCCTCGCGCAGGCGGGGGAAGTCCACGTGCCCTTCCGTCGACCGCTCGCACAGGTCGCGGTTCCACATCAGCGAATCCGCGTGCCCGTCCGCGATGCACCACCGGCGGTGCAGTTCCTTCACGTCACCCATGCCAGCAGTCTTCGCCACGGCCTCCCGCGATGACAAGCACCCCGGGACGTCTGGAAGGCGGGCTCACGTCCAGTCCGCGCCGTCGTCGTCGCAGCCGTCCCAGAGGTCGTCCTCCAGCGGCAGCCCCGCTTCCGCCTCCCCCTGGGGGCCCACGAGCGCGTCCGTGCGCACCTCCGCCACCTCGCGCAGCGCTTCCGGAGGGCCATAGGGCCGGCCTTCCGCGTTCAGCAGGCCCCGCAGCGCGTCCCGCAGCTCCGCGCCCGTCTGGAAGCGCAGGTCGCGGTCGCGCTGGAGCACCCGCTGGAGCACTTCACGCATGCCCGGCGACAGCCCCCGCGTCGCCTGCTCCACGTGCGCCGGCGTCAGGCACGCCATGCGCGCGGCCATCAGCGGCGCGGGCAGCCAACTGGGCGTCTCCGCGCACAGCCCACGCGTCCCGGAGAGGGGCTGGGCCTGCTGCGCGGCGCGCTCCACGTCCTCCAGGTCCAGCAGGTGCAGGCCGGTGAGCAGCTCCAGCAGCACCATCCCCAGGGAGAACAGGTCCGCGCGGCCATCCAGCGGCTGGCCCTCCAGCGCCTCCGGCGAGGCATAGGCCACGTCCCCGCGCACGAGCCCCGGCTCCGTCACCACGCGCCCGGGCAGCCGCGACCACGCGAGCGCGAAGTCCGCCAGCCGCACCCGCCCGTGCACGTCCACGCGCACGGAGCGGGGGCTGACGTCGCGGTGCACCACCCCCACCGGCAGGCCGCGCGCGTCCTCCAGCGCATGGGCGTGGTGGAGCGCATCCGCCACCTCCGCGCCCACGTACGCGGCGAACGCCTCCGGGAAGGGCCGCCGCCGCAGCGCCGCGAAGCTGGACAGCGTCTCCAGGCACGGGCCGTCCACGTACTCCGTCACCAGGTGGGGCGCCCCGTCGTGCACCCGCACCAGGTACACCGGCGCGATGGCCGGGTGGGACAGCCGCATGAGCAGCTTCACCTCCTCGCGCAGCCGCGCCCGCGCCACGTCATCCGTCACGTCGCGCAGGCGCTTGATGAGCACCAGTCCGCCCGGCGTGCGCGCGTAGTGCCGGCGGGCGAGCAGCAGCTCCCCTCCGGCGCGCGACCCCAGGTAGCGCACCAGCTCATAGGACGTGGCCCCGGTGGAGAAGAGGATGAAGGGCCGGGACGCGGAATACGCGGGGGGATGGGTGGCCATCGTGGCTGACGCTCCTGACGGGAAAAGGCTTCCCGGGGGTGGGAAGGCATGAGGAAGACCTCACGCCCGCGTCCTACCACCCGGGTCAGACATCCCCATCCGACCCCACCGGGTGTTTCCCCGACTAAAAAGGAAACGGCCCCCACCGCGAGGGTGGGAGCCGCCGCCTTCAAGTATTTCCCCAGTCCGCGAAGGACAGGTGCGCGTGAGGCGCGGGGATTACTTGTCCATCTTCTTCACGGGCGCCACGAGGGTGACGTCCTTGGCGACCATGTCCTTGCCGTCCATCACGTAGGAGGCGCGCACCTGCGAGCCCTCCTGGATGTCGTCCAGCTTCACCGCCTTGCTGGCGTTGTCCATGACGGCGGTCTTGTCGTTGGTCTTGATCTTCAGTTCCTTGTTGCTCGTGTCCACCAGCGTCAGCGTGTCGCCGGACTTGGACAGCACGCGGCCGTTGACGGTGGTCGCGGCGGCGGCGGCGGTGGTGCCGGCCATGCCGGAGCCGCCCGCGGCCAGGTCCTCATTCCGGTTGGCCCGGTCCTCGGCGAGGTCCTCGTTGCGGTTGGCCTGCGCCTCGGCCAGGTCCTTCTCCTCGTCACGGACCTCCTCGTTGGCGCTGGCGATCTTGTCGTTCGCGTCCTGACGGGCCTCCGCGACGTCCTCGTTGGCGTTCTGCTGCGCCGACGCCAGCTCCTTGCTCTCGTCCTGACGGGCTTCCGCCGTCTCCTGCGCCGCTTCCTGACGGGCCTCGGCGACATCCTCGCGCTGCGACTGGACGTCATCCTTCTTGCAGCCGGTGACCATCGTCAGACCCGCGACCGCCGTGACCGCAATCATGAGCTTCCGCATGTGTGACCGCCCCCTGTGAGTGTGTTCTTGGTTGCCGGTGTTTTTTGTTCCCCGGCGTTGGGCAGAAACTGGTTGCTGGCCTCGTACCTGCACAGCGCTTGTCGGACGTATGTCCAATGCCCAGGGGCGGCCTGCGCACGAGGAAGGGCCCGGCCCCCTGCCTGCTGGGGAAGCGGAACAAAACGCATCCGGGCGCGAAAAATCCGTTCCAGCGCGCTGTAGCAGGCCTGTTGCGTGGGGGAGGCTGTGCGTTGACAGGGCAGAACCGCCCTTGTACTGGCACCGGCGGGTCCCGTCCGTGGAGGGGCCGGAAGGAGCCGTGAAACCGTGAACGTGTGGGTCAACGGAGAAGCGCGGACGCTGCCGGAGGGCAGCACCCTTTCGTCCCTGCTGGCGCTGCTGGAGCTGGGCAGCGGGCCGGGGGTGGCGGTGGAGGTGAACGCGGAGGTGGTGCGCCGCGCCCGTCATCCCGAGCACCGGCTCCAGGACGGGGACCGGGTGGAGATCGTCACCTTCGTCGGTGGCGGGTGAGCGCAGGCCCTGGAGAGGAGACGGTCATGAGCGGCATCGCGGACAAGCCTTTCACGCTGGCGGGGGTGACGTTCACCTCGCGGCTCATCGTCGGGACGGGGAAGTACCCCAGCCACGAGGTGATGAAGCAGTGCCACGAAGCGTCGGGCGCGGAGCTCGTCACGGTGGCGGTGCGGCGGTTGGATTTGAAGGCGACGGGCGAGGCGTCGCTGATGAACTGGATCGACCGCAACAAGATGCGCCTCTTGCCCAACACGGCGCTCTGCTACACGGCGGAGGACGCGGTGCGCACCTGCCGGCTGGCAGAAGAGCTGGGCATGAGCAAGTGGGTGAAGCTGGAGGTCCTGGGCGACGAGAAGACGCTCTACCCCGACGTCGAGGAGACGGTGAAGGCGGCGCGCATCCTGGTGAAGGAAGGCTTCACGGTGCTGCCGTACACCAGCGACGACCCCATCACGGCGCGCAAGCTGGAGGACGCGGGCTGCGCGGCGGTGATGCCGCTGGCGGCGCCCATCGGCAGCGGGCTGGGCATCCGCAACCCGCACAACCTGCGGCTCATCCGCGAGGTGGTGAAGGTGCCGGTCATCGTGGACGCGGGCGTGGGCACGGCCTCCGACGCGGCCATCGCGATGGAGCTGGGCGTGGACGCGCTGCTCATGAACACCGCCATCGCGGGCGCGAAGGACCCCGTGCGCATGGCCGTGGCGATGAAGAAGGCGGTGGAGGCCGGCCGCGACGCGTACCTGGCGGGCCGCATCCCGCGCAAGGCGTACGGCTCCGCGTCCAGCCCCATCGAAGGGCTCGTGGAGTAGCGGTGCCCGCCCTGCCCCGCCTCGTGGTCATCACGGACTGGCGGCTGCCCCGGACGCGGTTGTTGACCGCGCTGGAGCGGGCGCTGGAGGCGGGGCCGGAGGTCGCCGTGCAGCACCGTCACCCGGAGGCCTCCGGGCGGCTGTTCCTGGAGGAGGCTCGGCTCGTGGCGGAGGTGTGCCGGGGCCGCGCGCTGTTCGTGAACGGGCGGCTGGACGTCGCGCTGCTCGTGGGCGCGCACCTGCATCTGCCGGCGTCGGGCCCTTCGCCGCGCGACGTGCGTCCGTTCCTGCCAGAGGGCCGGCTCGTGAGCGTGGCGGTGCACGACGCGCGCGAGGCGGAAGCCACGGTGGGGGCGGACCTGGCGCTGGTGAGCCCCGTGTTCGCGCCCGGCTCCAAGCCCGGCGACACGCGCGATACGCTGGGGCCGCATGGGTTCAGGGCGCTTTCGGAGCGGATGCCCTGCCCTGCCCTGGCGCTGGGAGGAATGACGCCCGAGCGTGCCCGGGAGGTGCCGGGGGCCTGGGGCGTCGCGGTCATCTCCGCCGTGCTGGAGGCCGGGGATCCGCGCGCGGCGGCGCGGGAGCTGCTGGACGCATACGTGCCCCAGCGGGCTTGAGGCGGCGCTATGCTGCGCGGCCGTGACGCCTTCCCCGACCTCCGTTGAGCTGCGCCCCCTCGCCATCGGAGAAATCATCGACCGTGCGGCGACGTTCTGGCGCGCGCATCTGAAGCCCCTGTTCGTGCTGTGCCTGGGGTTCGACCTGCTCAACTACATCGCGGTGAAGGCGTTCACCGTCGCGATGACGCGCATGGTGGGCGTGCTGCCCGGGCTGGGCGGAGAGGTTCCCGCGGGCACGGATCCGACGCAGGCGCTGACCCAGTCCGGAATCATGCTGGGGCTGATGCTCGTGCTGTACGTGTTCCTCGTGTGGAACTTCTGGGTGGCCACCACGGCGGCGGCCCGGTACGTGGTGCCCGCGCGGCTGGGTGAACCCGTGCGTCCCTCGGACGGCCTGCGCCGGGCGGTGTCGCGTCTGGGCACGCTGACCGGGACCTATCTCCTGTCGATCCTCTGGTCCGTGGGCGTGACCGCCCTGCTGTGCCTGCCCGGCTCCGTGGTCATGGGGCTGGGCGTGGTCGCGGCCGTCACCGGCAAGGGCTCTGGCGGCGGCACGGCGCTGAGCATCGCGCTGATCATCATCGGCGCCATCGTGCTGGGCCTGGGCGCGCTGGGGGCGGTGCTCTGGTACTTCCTGCGCTTCATGCTCCTGCCGCCGGTGCTGGCGATGGAGGACGTGGGCGCGTGGGCGGCGTTCAAGCGCTCCGGGGCCCTGCTGAAGGGCCGCGTCGAGCCGGGGTTCTTTGGCCGGGGCACGGTGCGGGCCATGGTGCTGTCCACGGTGGTGGGCGGCATCCTCATCGCGGTGAGCCTGGTGTCGGGGCTGCCCGCGTGGATCGTCCGGCTCGCCTACGGCGGCAACCTGTTGGATCCAGCGGCGCAGGCGGCGATTCCGCAGGCGCTGCTCGTGCCCGCGGAGCTGTTGCAGGTGGTGGGGCAGTCGTTCTTCACGCCGCTGAGCTTCGTGGTGTCCGCGTTCTTCTACGTGGACATGCGCGTGCGCCGCGAAGGCCTGGACCTGGAGCGGCGGATCGCGACCGCGGAGCCGGCGACGCCGTCCCCCTGACATCCCGTGCCCGCCCTGCCCCTGCTCCTCCTGCTGGCCACCCTGCCCCCGTGCGCGGACCGGGAGGCCGTGTCGCGCCGGCTCGAGGACACGGCGCGCTCGCGACCGCAGGACCTCAACGCGGAGGTGAACCGGCTGGTGGAAGCCCTGGACGGCGTGCCCCTGCCGCCCGGGACCTCCGGACAGACCGCGCCGGAACGGGCGCAGCAGCTCACGGTGTACCTGGAGGCCGTGTGCAGGCTGGACGCGGAACCGGCCGTGGCGCCCGGCGTGACGAGCGAGCCCGAGCGGCTGAAGGCCATCCTCGACCGCCCGGAGTTCGCGAAGGCCCGGCAGCGCAACAGCGACCTGCTGACGCGCCTGCTACGTGAGTTGCAGACCTGGCTGGAAGGACTCTTCGAATCCAGGGGAGCGCAGGGCTTCGCGGTGGCCACGCGCGCGGTGATGCTGGGCGTGGCGTTGGCGGTGGTGTTGTTCGGCGTGCTGCGGGTGCGCTGGCGCCGGAGCCGCAAGACCATCACGGCGCCGGGAGTGGCAGGCGAAGCCGCGCCCCTGGAGCTGGACACGCCCGGAGAACACCTGGGCCGGGCGCGCACCGCGCTGGAGACGGAGGACGCGCGCGAGGCCATCCGTGAGGGATTGCTGGGCCTGCTGTCCACGCTGGAGCAGCGCAAGCTGGCAAGGCCGGACCGCGTGAAGACGAACCGCGAACTGGCCGCGGAGCTGCCCACGCGAGGAGCCCCCGCGCGAGTGACAGGCGAAGTGGAGCGGCTGGTCGGCTGGTACGACCAGGCCTTCTACTCACTGGAGCCGGTGTCGCGCGAGGCAGCCGCGCGCTTCGTGGAGTCCGTGGAGCAGCTGCACGGCTCGCTCGCGGAGGCCCGGCCGTGAGGAACGCGCGCGTCGCGATCGTCCTGGGGCTGATGATCGCCGTGGCGCTGGCGGTGGGCCTTGCCTCGCATAAGGCACCACCGGAATCCCCCGTTCCGTCCATCACGAACCCGGGCCCCCTGGGCCTCAAGGCCCTCTTCGTCTACCTCCAGGAACGCGGACGCGACGTCAGCGCGCAGACGTCCTCGCTGGAGTCGATCCCCTCCGGCACGCGCACGCTGATCATCGCCGCGCCGCAAGCCCAGCCCGTCACGAAGGAAGAAGTCGCCGCGCTGGAGCGCTTCGTCCGGGGCGGCGGCACGCTCGTGTACCTGTCTCCGCACGCGCTGGGCGAACACCAGCCGGGCCTGGAGGAATGGCTTCGCATCGCCACCGGCGCGCTGCCCGGAACCAACCACCAGGGGCTTGCCTCCGAATGGGTGGACCCCGCCGGCGTCACCGTGGACGTGTGGCTCCCCGCGGGCGCGCTGCGTGACCTGTCGCTCCTGCGCGTGGCCCGGGACCGGAGCCTGCGGGTGGAGCACGAGGACGCGGTGCCGCTCGCGGGACTGGGCGCGGCGGGCGTGGTGTGGCGCTGGGGCCTGGGCCAGGGCGAGGTCTACGTCGTCGCGGGCCCGGACCTCGCGGAGAACCGGCGCCTGGAGCTGCTCGACAACCTGCGCTTCTGGGATGCGCTCGCGGCTCGCGGCCCCCTGCGCTTCGACGAGTTCCACCACGCCGTCGTCACGCGCCCGCCCCTGTCCCAGGGCCTCTGGGTCTTCATCGCGCAGAGCCTCGCCGTGGGGCTCGTCTACGTCGTCTCACGCGGTACGCGCTTTGGTGCGCCCCGGCCCGTGCGCGTGGAGCGGCACCGCTCGTCGCGCGAATACGTGCGCTCCCTGGGCTGGCTCATGCGCCGCGCGAAGGTGGAGGTGGAGCTGCTGCCGGAGCTCGACACCGCCCTGCGACGCCTGATGCACGAGCGCCTGGGCATCGCCCCCTCCCTGCCGGACACGGAGGCCGCGCGCCTCCTGGAGGAGACCTGCGGCGTGCCCGCGCGCGACTACCTGGACGCGAAGGAGGACCTGCTGCGCACGCGGGAGCGCACCCCCATCCGCCCCGCGGACTACACCCGCCTTGCCCGCCGCTACGCCCTGCTGGAGCGTCGCGTGACGGGCCGCGCGGACGACCCGCGCGAATGACGAAGGCGCGGTGCCCGGTGCGCTCACACGCTCCGGACCCGCGCCCCCTTGTCGCCCGGTACCGGACCGGACCTACAGCTTCTTGCCCGCCGCGAGCATCGCCTCACCCACGTGCTGGCGGATTTCGGCGACGCGCGCCTCCCAGCTCTCGTGGAAGATCTTCTCCGCGCGCTCCCGGTTCGGGCCCGGGTTGTCCGCCAGCGCCGCGTTGACCTGCTTCACGTAGTCCTCGGGCGTGGTGGCGATGCGGCACAGCCCCACCTTGCGGACCTCCGGCAAGTCAGACGACACCACCGGCAGACCGGACGCCAGGTACTCGCGCACCTTCAGCGGGTTGGAGTTGAGCGTCAGCTCGTTGATGACGAACGGGTTGAGCGCCACGTCGAACGCCTTGTTGTAGCCCGGCAGGTCCGCGTACGGCTTGCGGCCCAGCATGTGGATGTTGGGAACGGCGCGCAGGCGGCTGTCGTCGCAGTCCGGCGTCGTCTTGCCCACGATGACCACCGAGCCCTCCGGGTGCGCCTTCGCGCACGCGATGATGGCGTCCTGGTCGATCCAGTCCGCCACCAGCCCGAAGAAGCCGATGATGGGCTTGGGCAGCTTGGCGATGTCCTCCGGAATCTTCGTCTCCGGATCGCACGCCTTCACGAAGTGCGCGTGGTCCGTGCCGTGGCGCACCAGCACCGTGCGCGGGTTGAGGCGCTTCTTGTTCTCGTACAGGCGCTCCGCGGACGTGATGCACATGTCCGCGCGGCGCAGCAGGCGCTCCTCCAGCTCCGCGATGTGCTTGCCGTTCGTGTCGCTGAACGCGGAGAACTCATCCACGCAGTGGTACACGACGAAGTCCTCGCCCAGCGTGCCGGACACCGGCGCGGAAGCCGGCAGGAAGCTCCAGGAGATGGGGCGCTCGAACTTCAGCTGCTTCATCGCGCGCAGCACCTGGAGCCGCAGCAGGTGGCGGTTCGCCTGGCGCACCGTCTCCGAGCCGTAGAACGGAATGGCCAGCGGGGCCAGGACGTGCAGGTTGGGCTCCACCTCCTTGATGCCCTGCGTGAACGTCTTCAGCTTCTTGATGATCCGCTGCGCGTCGTGCGCGTTCGCCTTGGGCGCGCGGTTGCCGATGCTGTTCACCCACAGCACGCGGTTGTCGCGCGAGAGGATCCGCATGATGTGCACCTTCGACAGGGGGTCGCCGTCCCAGTCGTTGGAGAACACCACCAGGTCCCGCCCGCGAAGGGCCCGCTTCGACAAGTCCATCTCTTCACTGCGCCGCATCGTCCACTCCTGAAGTCAAAAGTTCAGTGCTGAAGTCCCTGAAGCGCGCCTTTCGTCTCCGAAGGCGCCCCAACCCGTCCCCACTCCGTCACGCCGCGTTCACGGTTCCTGCACCTGCCATGCCGGACGGCAGCAACTCCGCGTACACGTCCAGCATCACCGGCCCCGCATCCGGGGCCATCACCTTCGCCGGGCCCGCCGCCAGCGCGTCGCGCACCGCCTGCGCCAGCGCCCGCTCGTCTCCGGCCTTGAACAACCGGGTGCCCTCCGGCCGCGCGCACACGTCGCTGGCCACGCACGGCACGCCCAGGGCCAGCGCCTCGCGCACGGAGATGGAGTCCCCGTCGTGCGTGGTGGGCCGGATGAAGACGTCGCTCTGGGACAGGAGGCCCAGCGCCTTCGCGTGCTCCAGCTCGCCCAGGTCCTCCAGGAGCCCCGCCACGCCCAGCTCGCGCGCGTCGCGGATGAACTCCTCGGAGCGCGTGCCCGGGCCGAACAGCGCCAGGCCCACGTCCGGGTGCGTCTCCGCGAGGAGCTTCAGCGCGCGGAACATCTGCTTGCGCCCGTACACGGGCGACGGGTGGTGCGCCATCGCTAGCAGCGGACGGCGCCGCTCGCGCGCGGCCTCCACCTCCGGCGTCACCGGGCCGGGCTGGACTTGAGAGGCGCAGAAGGCCGGATGCACCAGGACCTTCTCCGCCGGCACGCCGCACGCGACCACCGCGTCGCGCACCGCCGGGGACACGGCCACCACCCGCGCGTAGCCCGCCAGCGCCGTGCGCGCGAACACGCGCCGGGTCTGCGACTCCGCCAGGTAGTCCGGAATCAACCCCGAGTGCAGCGTGATGACGCGCGGCGAACGGGGCCCGGGCATGGTACCCACCAGCGCCGCCAGCACCCACGCCTTCGGGTTGTTGCCGCTGGTGTGCAGGTGGACCGTCCAGCCCGCGGAGGTGAATCCCGCGAGCCGCAGGCCGAAGGCGGCGGCGCCTTGCACGGGGAGGACGTCCGGAGCCGGCCGGCCACCCTTCCCGATGTCGAGCACCTTCGCCTCGACTCCGCGGTCGCGAAGGAATTGATGAAGTTGACGGACGTGGATGGCCACGCCCCCGTACGGCGGCGGGTAGTCCCCGACGAGCAGCACGCGCATGAAGGAAGCCCTCTTCTCCAGCGAAGCCTGGTGCCTAGCGCGCGGAAGCCTGCGCGGAGGGGCGTGGAACCTGGGTGAGCTTCGGCGTCGTCCGCGCGGGCAGCAGGCCCATCTCACG
The DNA here is from genome assembly GCF_017302985.1 of Corallococcus macrosporus. Taxonomy (NCBI): domain Bacteria; kingdom Pseudomonadati; phylum Myxococcota; class Myxococcia; order Myxococcales; family Myxococcaceae; genus Corallococcus; species Corallococcus macrosporus. The sequence continues at coordinate 910,751 of NZ_JAFIMU010000004.1, read as the reverse complement.
CTGGTACGTGGTGAGCGGATCCGCGTCCTGGCGAATCACCTTCGCCGGCACACCCGCCACCACCGCGCCCGCGGGCACGTCCTTCACCACCACCGCGTTGGCGCCAATCACCGCGAAGTCGCCAATCTGGATGTTGCCCAGCACCTTGGCGCCCGCGCCGATGCGCACGTAGTCGCCAATCACCGGCGCGCCCTCCAGCCCGGAGCGCCCACCGATGGTCACCTGCTGCGAGATGAGGACGTGACGGCCCACCTTCGCCGCCTTGTGGATGACCACGCCGATGCCGCCGTAGCCCAGCTGCGTCCCCTCGCCCAGCTCCGCGTCCTCGGGGATGTACGAGCTGTGGAGGTAGTAGATGGCCTTGCGCAACACCGCCGGCAGCAACGGCACCCCTCGCTGCTTGAGACCATGCGCCAGCCGGTACAACGTCATCGCGTCGAATCCCATCACGCCTCTCCTCGCCCGCCCGAATTCCGTGACGCCTGGAAGGTAGGTACCCACGCGTGGGGAGGGAAGTGCCCCCCACGCGTTCAATTCCCGACGGTGGATCAGACCGCCCGCCGGGGACGCAGCGACTGCAGCGCGCTCAAGGGGCGAACGCCCTGCGCATACAGGCCCACCACGTACCCCACGACGAACAGCAGCCCCGCCACCGCCAGCGGCAGCACCCGCCACAGGAAGCCCGTGGGCAGGTTCATCCACGTGTCGTGCACGCCCGAGCGCAGCAGGAAGATGCTCCCGCCCGCCGCGAACGCCGCCAGCGACGCCTGCCCCAGCTCCCGCCACGGGATGACGTCCTTCAAGCCCAGCTTGCGCTCCGGCGTGGACAGCGCCTGGGGCACGCGCATGAGCAGCATCCCCTTGCCCACGACTTCCGCCAGGGCCCAGGATGCGATGCCGCCCATCATCCCGAAGTACTTCACGCCGACCCAGAGCAGCGGCACCGTCACCACCGCCTTCACCAGGTACGAGTTGAAGATGGCCCGCGTCTGGCCCCGGGCCCGGAGCGTTCCATCCATGGGCAGGATGGACAGCACCACGCCCAGCACGCTCACCCGGAAGATGGGGACCGCCGGCAGGAACTTCTGGCCGAACATGGCCCCCACGAACTCCGGCGCCGCCGCGAAGAGGAACGCCGCGAAGGGCAGGAACACGTACGCCAGCTTGCCGGCCGCTTCCCGGAAGGCCTCCACGCCCTCCTCCAGCCGGCCCTCGCGCTCCAGCTCACCCAGGCGCACCATCAGCACCTCGCTGGTGGGCGTGTAGAGCAGGTCCACCACCGGAAGCTGGAAGCAGCCCACCCGGTAGAGCGCGTACACCGCGGGGGCCACCACGCCCGCCACCGCGTACATGTGCGCGTTCTGCTGGGGGATGGCCAGGCACATCGCGGCACCGAACGGCGCCGCGTACACCAGTTGCTCCTTGAACAGCTTCCAGTCCACCAGCGGACCCGTGGACCCGCGCAGCGACACCACCCACGTGGCCACGTAGCGAAGCCCCGCGAAGCAGGCCACCGCGATCATCATCCCGTGCAGGGAGAAGCCCAGGAGCGGCGGCAGCACCATCACGCCCGAGCGCACCGCGTCCGACGCCAGGTACACCACCGCAGACGCCTTCGTCTTGCCCTGGCTGGTGAGCGAAATCTCCAGCGGGTAGCTGCCCAGGAAGAACGCCGTGTAGAGCGCCAGCGCCGCGCGGTGCTCCATCAGCGCGGGGTTGTTGAAGTAGGCCGCCACGTGCCCCAGGAACGCCCACACCAGCCCCGCCGCCACGATGCCCGCGCCCGTGACGAAGAGCAGCGCGTGGCCCAGGTACGGCCGCTTCTGCTCCGCCCGGGGCAGGAAGTAGTAGAGGCTCTGCGCCACGCCGAACGGCAGCACGTACGACAGCGTCGTGGCGATGAGGAACAGCTGGTAGTAGGTGCCGTACTCGTCCAGGCGCAGCACCCGGGCCAGCACGAGCGGAATGGACAGCGTCAGCCCGGCGGTGAACAACCGGGCCAACACCAACGGGCCGGCCCGCCCCAGGAACGACGGGGCCGAGGCCGGCTTGGGTGACGCACTCACTGGAGCTCCTCCGGCTGCGCCGCCTCCGGGGCAAGGGCCACGTTCGGCGCCACCACGACCTGCGCACCCGCCGTGCCCTGCGCAACCCGGGGCTCCGTCACGATCACCGGCGTTGTCACGTCCACGACGTCCACCGGCGTGGCCTTGGCGAGCGCGGCCTCCGCGGCGGCCGCTTCCTGCACCAGCACGTTGGCCGTGCCGCTCGTCTGGACCAGCAGGTGCGGCCGGTGGCCCAGCACCGGGTGGTTGATGCCCAGCACGCCGAAGCAGTCGTCGAACTGGCACACCGTGAGGGTGGAGGAGTAGTCCCCCATCATCCCCAGGCTGAAGTTCTCCCACATCACCTTGCGCTTGAGGGCGAACGGGTCGCCGCCCACGCGGTTGGGCAGGTCCTCCGTGGTGACGCCGGAGCGGAAGCCGTGCTTCTTGAGCACGCGGATCATCTCATCCGAGTACCAGCCATTGCAGTACGCGAAGTCCTTCACCTGGACGCCGACCTCGCGCTCGATGGTCTCCTTGGACTCGACGATCTCCTTTTCCACCACCTCCGTGGGCTCCAGCGTCAGCACCGTGTGGCCCAGCGTGTGCGCGCCGAACTCGAAGCCGTCGCGCGCCATCTGGCGCACCTCGTCCCAGTTCATGACGTCGCCCTGCTCCGGCACCAGGTCCGCGCCGCCGCCCAACTGCTGCTCCAGCGAGTCGATGATGCCCGTGAGCACGCGCGTCGGGTGCTCGCCGATGAAGTCGTCCAGCGCCGCGGACACCGTCTTGCGCCCGGTGAGGATGGGCCCCAGCAACTGCACCGACGGCGTGGGCATGGTGTCGTAGTCCGGCCGGAACTTCCGCTCCTGCACGCAGCGCAGCAGGTGGAACAGCCGGTCGTGGTTGAAGCGCTTGTCCGTGTTGATGAACGCCGTGGGCAGGTAGGTGATGGCCGGCACGCCCATCTGCTTGAGCACCGGGTATGCGTACCGGTACACGTCGCGGTAGCCGTCGTCGAACGTCACCACGAACAGGTCCTTCTTCGCGGTGCGCTGTCCCGCCATCACGTCCACCGCATCCCCCAGGCTCGCCAGCTCGAAGCCCGACGCGTGCGCCTCTTCCAGGTGACGGCGGAACGTCTCCTGGGAGATGAGCAGGCCCGGGATGGAGCGCTGCAGCTCCCCCGTGAAGTCGCTCACCACGCGGTGGTAGCTCACGATGAGGATGCGCCGTCCTCCCGACTGCGAGCGGCGGTAAGCCGCCATCGCCTTGCGCACGCCGCTGTAGTGGAGGAAACCCGCCGCCGCCGCCTTCGCCGCCCGCCGCAACACCTTCCCAGCCATCACGCCTCTCCCTCGCGGCTTTCGCCGTCTGCCCGCTCCCCCCATTGGACCGGGCCCCGCCCGCGTGTGTGCATGCTGGATGCCAGGGCAGGAAGGTGGTGGAAACCCGCCGTAACCCCGTGAAACCCCACGTCCCCAGGGGCATGTATGCCCTGCGTGGGGTCCTACCTGGGTGCACCAGGGCAGTCGCCCGCCCACCCGTGGCGAAAACCTTTCAGTCCCCCGGCGAAAGCGACGGGAGAAGCAGGCGTAAAAACTTCTTGTCCTCCGGCGGGCGACCCCAGGGGTTTCACTGGTGAACAGAGGCTTTTAAGGCTACGAAACGGCCCGCCGATGCCCCCTCTCCCCTCTGGATCAGCCCCCGCGCTCGCCCTCCATGACGTGAGCAAGCGCTATGGGCGCAGGTGGGCGCTGGCGCGGCTCACCTACGCGCTGCCCGCCGGCCGTTCGCTGCTGCTCACCGGCCACAACGGCTCCGGGAAGACGACGCTCCTGCGCCTCGTGGCCACCGCGCTCGGGCCCACCGCGGGCCGGGTGGAGGTGCTGGGCCGGGACGCCGTCCAGGATCGCGAGGCGGTGCGCCGCGACGTGGCGCTGCTGTCCCACGCCAGCTTCCTCTACGAGGACCTCACCGCGCAGCAGAACCTGATGGTGCTGGGGCGCCTCTTGGGCGTGGACGCGCCCCAGGACGTCGCGGACGCGCTGCTCAACAAGGTGGGCCTCACCCGCCGCACGGACAGCCCGGTGCGCGGCTTCAGCGCGGGCATGCGCAAGCGCCTGGCCATCGCGCGGCTCCTGATGAAGGCCCCGGCACTGGCGCTCCTGGACGAGCCCTTCGGCGAGCTGGACCCCGCGGGCATCCAGGACATGGAGGGCGTCATCGCGGAGCTCAAGGCGGGCGGCACCACCGTGGTGCTGGCCACGCACCTCATCGAACAGGGGCTGAGCCTGTGCGAGGAGCGGCTGCACCTGCAGGACGGCCGGGCGGTGGCGGCATGAAGGCCCCGAACCCGCGGCGCGCTCCCGGCCTCTTCGCGACGACGCTCGTCCTGCTGCGCAAGGACCTGCTCATCGAATGGCGCACCCGCGCGCGGCTCAACGCGCTGGTGTTCTTCGCCATGGCCACCCTGCTGCTCTTCTCCTTCGCGCTGGGCCCGGACACGAAGCTCCTGGAGCGCAACGCGGGCGGCTACCTGTGGCTGGCCATCCTCTTCGCCAGCGTCCTGTGCCTGGGCGAGTCCTTCCGCGTGGAGACGGAGAACGCCTGCCTGGACGGCGTGCGGCTGGCCCCCGCGGACGCGCGCGCCATCTTCCTGTCCAAGGCGCTGGGCAACGCCCTGCTGCTGCTGGCGCTGTCGGCGGTGCTGGTGCCCGTGATGGTGGCCCTGTACGGGGTGCGCATCGTCACCGGGGTCGGTGACCTGGCGGGCATCCTGGTCCTGGGCAGCCTGGCGCTGAGCGCCCCGGGGACCGTCTACGCGGCCATCTCCAGCAATGCCCGGGCCCGGGATGTTCTCTTGCCTCTGCTATTGTTCCCGCTCGTCATCCCGGCCCTCCTGTCCGCTGCCAAGGGGACCACGCTCGTGCTCCAGGGTGACCCGATGCAGCAGCTGGGCTCATGGCAGGGGCTGCTGCTGGGGTTCAATCTGATTTACTGGGGCGTGGGCTTCGTGCTGTTTCCCCGGGTCATCGAGGACTGAAGGATGAACAAGTTCGTCAAGTTTGGCCTGCCGGCGCTGACGCTGGCACTGCTGGGCGCGGGCTGGTGGCTGGGCCTTGCGTGGGCGCCGCCCGACCGTGAGATGGGCGAGGTGCAGCGCATCATGTACGTCCACGTGCCGCTCCAGTGGATGGCCATGATGGCCATGTTCATCAACTTCGTGGCCGCGGTGACGTACCTCATGCGTCAGTCGTGGAAGACGGACGCCATGGCGGAGGCCTCGGCCGAAGTCGGCCTGCTCTTCGGCACGCTGGGGATGATCACCGGCTCCATCTGGGGCCGTCCCACGTGGGGCGTGTACTGGTCCTGGGACCCGCGCCTGACGTCGGAGGCCATCCTGCTGGTGTCCTACACGGGCTACCTGGTGCTGCGGCGCTTCGTCGAAGACCCGGAGAAGCGCGCGGTGTGGAGCGCGGTGGTGGCCATCATCGGGGCCATCAACCTGCCCATCGTGTGGTTCTCCGTGCGCTGGTGGCGCAGCCTCCACCAGGTGCAGTCCAGCCCCAAGACGGTGGACCCGCAGATGGTGCTGCCCCTGCGCGTGTCGGCGTTCGGCATGCTGGCGCTGCTCATCGTCTTCCTGGTGCACCGCTACCGCATCGCGCTCGCGGAGCGGAAGGCGGAGGTGGCGCTGCCGGAGGCGCTGCCCACGGATGACCCCGCGCTGCGCGCGTCCCATTCCTCGAAGGTGGCCTGAACATGACCTCGCTGACCTCTTTGATGCTGCTGGCCCAGGTGGGCAGTGGCCGGCTCCAGGGCGGCTGGGGCTATGTGTGGGCCTGCTACGGCATCTCCGTGGCCGCCTTCGTGCTCTACTCGGCGTCCCTCTGGGCGCGCCGTCCCCGCGCCACCGACTCGAAGGAGTGAGCCCATGACGCCCGTCAACCGCAACCGTCTCATCGCGCTGGGAGCCCTGCTCTTCGCCGGCGCTGGCCTTGGCTTCATCGCCTTCGGCAACATCGGGGACAACCTCGTCTATTACTGGAGCCCGTCGGAGCTGCTCTCCAACGGCGACAAGGCCTACACGGCCACCATCCGCCTGGGCGGCGTGGTGCAGCCGGGCAGCATCCAGTGGAACGAGGGCCACACCACGCTGGACTTCCGCGTGGCGGACGGCCCGGACGCGAACGCCAAGAGCGTGCACGTGCGCTCGCTGGAGACGCCCCCGCAGATGTTCCGCGAGAAGATCGGCGTCGTGGTGGAGGGCACCTACGACAAGTCCGGCGTCTTCACGTCCAACCGGCTGATGGTGAACCACTCCAACGAGTACCGCGCTCCGAAGGAAGGCGAGGAGCCGCGCAAGTGGCAGGAGACGCTGGCGGAAGGTGCCACCACCGCCACCGTGACGCCGCCGGGGGCGCCGTGAACGGAATGCTGGGCTATGGGCTGGTCCTCGCGGGCCTGGCCTTCGCCGCCTTCGGCGCCATCCTGGGGCTGGTGGGCGGCCTGCGCCGCACGGACGCCAGCTACCCCTGGGTGCTGCGCGCGGTGTGGGGCTTCGCCGCGTGCATGATTGGCAGCAACCTGGTGATGGTGGAAGCGCTCATCAGCCACGACTTCAGCGTGAAGTACGTGGCCCAGGTGGGCAGCCGCGCCACGCCGCTCATCTACACCATCGTGTCGCTGTGGAGCGCGCTGGAAGGCTCCATCCTCTTCTGGGGCCTCATCATGGGCGTGTACCTGGCGGCGTTCGCCTGGGTGCACCGCAAGGAGCACGCGCGCTACATGCAGCTGGCGCTGGGCACCATGCTGGCCGTGGGCGTCTTCTTCGCCTTCCTCATCGCGGGCCCGGCCAACCCCTGGGGCGCAGTGTCGCCGGTGCCGGCGGACGGGCCGGGGCCCAACCCGCTGCTGCAGAACCACTTCCTGATGATCATCCACCCGCCCATGCTCTACGCGGGCTACGTGGGCATGACGGTGCCGTTCGGCGTCGCCGTGGCGGGCCTGCTGCGCGGGGAGATTGGCGAGGCGTGGATGGCGCCCCTGCGGCGCTGGACGCTCATCGCGTGGATGTTCCTCACGCTGGGCATCGTGCTGGGCTCCTGGTGGGCGTATGCCGTCTTGGGCTGGGGCGGCTACTGGGCGTGGGACCCGGTGGAGAACGCGTCGTTCCTGCCGTGGCTGACCGCGACGGCGTTCATGCACTCCACCATGGTGCAGGAGCGCAAGCGGATGCTGAAGCTGTGGACGCTGAGCCTCGCGCTGGCGTCGTTCGTGCTCACCATCCTGGGCACGTTCATGACCCGCTCTGGCATCTTCAACTCGGTGCACTCGTTCACCCAGTCGGACATCGGGCCCACGTTCCTCGTGTTCATCGCCATCCTGCTGGTGGTGTGCATTGGCCTGCTGGCCACGCGCGGCCACCTGCTGGCGCCCGAGGGTCGGCTCACGTCGATGATGTCGCGCGAGGCGAGCATCCTGGTGAACAACCTGGTGTTCGTGGCCATCACCTTCACGGTGCTCCTGGGCACGCTCTACCCGCTGGTGTCGGAGGCCGTGCGCGGCATCCGCGTGAGCGTGGGCGAGCCGTACTTCAACAAGATGGCGGTGCCGGGCGGCATCGCGGTGCTCTTCCTCATGGGCGTGGGCCCGGTGCTGCCCTGGGGCACGCCGGACAAGGCCGCGCTGCGCCGGCAGTTCCTCATCCCCGCGGCGGTGGGCGTCGTCGTCACCATCGCCTGCTACGCGGCGGGGCTGCGCGGCGTGTACCCACTGCTCACGTTCGGCCTGGGCGGCTTCGTCACCGTCATCACGCTGCGCGAGCTGGTGGTGCCGGTGCGCGTGCGCATGACGGAGCGCAAGGAGGGCTTCGTCACGGCGCTGGCCACCGCGACGAGCAAGGCGCGCCGCCGCTTCGGTGGCTACGTGGTGCACCTGGGCATCGTGCTCATCATCGTCGCCGTGGCGGCCTCCAGCGCGTACGTGAAGCACACGTCCGGCACGCTGAAGAAGGACGGCACCCTGATGCTGGACGGCTACCAGCTGAAGTACCTGGGCCTGTCCAGCGGTGAGGAGCCGCACCGCACCTACGTCGCCGCGCGCCTGGAGGTGACGGCGCCCAACGGCAAGGTGTCGGAGCTGCGCCCGCGCATGAACTACTACGAGCGCAGCACGGACCCCGTGGGCACGCCCGCGGTGCGTGAGTCGCCGAAGGAGGACCTGTACATCTCGCTGATGGCCTTCAGCGAGACGACGGGCACGGCGAGCTTCAACGTCTGGGTGTTCCCGCTGGTGGGATGGATCTGGTACAGCCTGCCGCTGCTGCTCCTGGGCACGCTCATCGCCGTGTGGCCTTCGCGCCGGGCGGCGGTGCTGCGCACGGACGCGGCGCCGGTGGGCGCGGCGCCTCCCCTGCCGGGTACGGACGCCGAGCGGGGTGCGGCATGAAGCGCTGGCGGCTTCCCCTGGTGTTCGCCGCCGTCGGGGCGGCGCTGCTCTTCGTCCTGTTCCAGGGCTTCGGGCGCGACCCGCACGAGGTGCCCTTCATGTTGAAGGGCGCGCCCGCGCCGGACTTCACGCTCAAGCCGCTGGACGGCGGCGACGTGGTGAAGCTCGCGGACCTCAAGGGCCGCCCGGTGGTCATCAACTTCTGGGCGTCGTGGTGCGGGCCCTGCAAGTACGAGCACCCGGTGCTCGAGTGGGGCGCGCGGGAGATGGGCGCCCAGGCCCTGTTCATGGGCGTCGTCTTCGAGGACACGGAGCCCAACGCGCGCGACTTCCTGCGCCGCATGGGGGCCAGCTTCCCGCAGCTGATGGACGAGCGCTCGCGCATGGCGGTGGACTACGGCGTCGCGGGCGTGCCGGAGACGTACTTCATCGACGCGCAGGGCATCATCCGTGGCAAGCACGTGGGCCCCATCAGCCCGCAGATCCTGGCGGCCCGGGTGAAGGAGCTGACCCAGCCGGCCACCGCCCCCACCGCGGAAGCCGCTCGCCAGCCCTGAGCTGGCACCGCCCGCTCGGAAGGCAGGCACCCGGGAGCCGGCGTTGGAGCCGCGTTCCCGGGGCCGCCTCGCGGGAGGCCTGGAATCCGTAGTAAGTCCGTGCTGCCGGCGTCGTTCGCGGGGGCACCCCCGGCCCCTGCTCCAGCGAGGTGGTTCTCCATGCAGTGCCCCGAGTGCGGTGAGAGCGCGGCGGACGTCCGCTTGATGTACTGCGAGAACTGCGGCGCGAAGATGCCCGCCCGCCCCGCCCCGCCGCCGCGTGCCAGCAGCGCGAAGAGCCAGCGCCCGAGCCGCCCCATGTCGGAGCCGGCGTACGCGGCGGAGATCCTGGATGAAGAGGAGGACGCCCGGCAGCAGGGCCGCGCCGGCTCCGCCCCTCCACGCGGCGCCAGGGAACAGCCTCCGCCGGACGCGTACGAGGACGAGGACCCCTACACGGGCCCGCGCTGGCTGAAGGACGTGCCGGGGCACTCGCAGAGCGTGGTGGGTGTGGGGCTGGTGACGTTCTCGCTGGTGCTGTCCATCCTCCCCTTCTTCCCCAGCGTGGGCGTGCTGGGGACGCTGCTGACGCTCGTGGGGAGCGTGGCGCTGGTCGCGCGCGAACTGCGCCGCGACGGCAACGCGCCGGGCTGGGTGGACCACGTGCCGCTGGTGCTGCTGCGGCCGGAGGTCCCCGCTGGCTTCACGCTGCTGCTGCTGGCCCTCACGGTGCGGCTCTTGTCGGGCTTCAACCTGCTCCTGCCCCTGTGGGCGGCGGGCACGCTGCTCATCGCCGTGGAGCAGTACCGGCTGGTCATCGCGGAGCCGGACGGCGTGGGCCGCGACTTCGATGCGCGCTCGCTGCTGGGCTTTCCCCGGGTGCTGGCGCTGGCAGGCGTGGCGGTGTGCGTGGTGGCGCTGTTCCTTCCCTGGGGGAAGGTGATGGCGGACGGGTCGTCCCTGCCGGACAACGCGCCGGTGCCGGGCAGCGTGCGCGGCGCGCCGCCGGAGCTGCGCGTGCTGCCCACGACGCGTCCCTCGGATGACTCGCTCTACAGCCAGGGAGGCGGCGTCATGTCGCGCTCGGGCTGGGACCTCCCGCTGTCGGAGCTGCCGCTGCTGGTGCTCCTGTCGGTGCTCGTGCTCGCGGCGCTGCGGCCGGACGTGGAGCGCCCGGCCTGGCTGCGGTGGGTGCCGGTGGGCGCGGTGAGCGTGAGCCTCCTCTGGGCGCTCGCGGGGGTGAAGCTCGCGGTGGGGCCGTTCGCGTTCCTCGCCGGCCTGGGGGCCGTGGGCTTCCATGCGGTGCGCCACGCGCTGGGCCGCGACGAGCCGCAGGGCTTGCTCCCTCCGGAGGACGACCCCTACGACCCGGAGCAGGACCTGGAGACCGAGACCGAAGCCGAGCCCGGCGGGTACCGGGGCTGAAGGCCGCGAGAGTCCCATGGAAGGGCTGCCCGGGCGGTAGGCGTGCGGCCCAGGTTTCACTGTGCAATACCCGTCAGGGGGCGGTAGTTAGGGACGGCCCCCGCTGGAGCCCCCGATGAATGCCGTCCTCGTTTCGTTGACCCTCGCCCTGAGCCTTGCCACGGGGCAGTTCGCGCCGCAGCAGGCCGCGAGTGATCCGCTCGCGCCGGCCCAGGAGGCGCGGGTGCAGGTGCTGGCGAAGAAGCTGCGCTGCGCGGTGTGCCAGGGCCTGTCGGTGGCGGACAGCCCGTCCTCCATGGCGCGCGCGCAGCTGGACAAGGTGCGCGAGCTGGTCTCCGACGGAAAGACGGACACGGAGATCGTCGACTACTTCGTGGCGCGCTACGGCGAGTGGGTGTTGCTGGAGCCGCGCGCGGAGGGCTTCAACTGGTTCGTGTGGCTGGGGCCGGTGGCGCTGGTGCTGGGCGGCCTCTTCGTCATCATGAAACAGCGTCAGCCCCTGCCCGAGGGCGCCGCGTCAGCGGAAGCCGCGCCGGTCCCCTCCCCTTCCACTCCCGCGCCGTCCACGGACGACGCGGACCCCTACCTCCAGGCCGTGCGCCGGGAGCTGGAGCGCTAAGCCATGCAGCCCGAGCCCACCAACTGGTTGCCCGGAATCATCGTCCTGTCGGTCGCCTTCGTGCTGGCGGCCGCGTGGCTCCTCTACATGAAGATGAAGACGGGGAGCGCGCTGCCGGACACGTCGCCGAAGGCGGACGGCACGGTGGATGACCTGGCGCAGCGGGCGCAGTCGCTCATCGAGCAGCTGCGCACGCTGGAGGCGGAGAAGCACCACTTCACCGCGGAGCACTACACGGCGGAGAAGGCGCGGCTGGAGAAGGAAGCGGCCGCGGCGCTGCGCGCGAAGGACGAGCACCAGAAGCGGCAGGCGGCGGGAGAGAAGGCGCCCGCGCGCAACGTGCCGGCGCCCACGGGCTGGGCGTCGCGCAACCCGCAGCTGGTGGGCGCGATGTGGGGCGCGGGCGTGGTCGTCTTCTTCGGCGGGCTGGGCTACCTGCTGGTGTCCGAGCAGAAGCCGCGCGAGGAGGGCCAGATGGGCACGGGCGCGACGCCGCCGGGCATGGCTCAGCAGCAGCAGGCGGAGATGCCCGAGCCGAACGACGAGCTGGAGCAGGCGCGTCAGCGGCTGGCGTCGAACCCGGGCGACGTGGAGGCCGCGTCGATGCTGAGCCACGAGCTCATCCGTCAGCAGCAGTTCGAGGAAGCGCTGAAGGTGACGCTGAAGGGCCTGGCCGTGGATCCGTTCAACGTGGAGCTGCGGGTGCACCGGGGCGTGCTGCGCGCGGCGTCGCAGGGCGACCTGCAGGGCGCGGAAGCGGAGCTGACGGAGCTGGTGGACACGTGGCCGGACGCGCAGGAGGCGCTCATCTTCCTGGGCAGCCTGTCGCTGCGCCGGGGCGACAAGGCGGGAGCGCTGGCGCATTTCGAACGCTTCACCGTGGAAGTGCCCAAGAACATGCAGCCCCCGCAGCTGGCCCCCGCCGTCGCCCAGCTGCGCGCGGAGGTCGCGCAGCAGTAGGCGTACGCTGAGCGCCGTGAGTGTGTCACCCCTGGAGGTGGGCCATGGGTGCATCCGGCGTCTGGAAGGCCGCTGTCGCGCTGTGCATCGTCGCGTTGTCATCCGCCTGCGCGACAGGCGGTTCCGCGACGTACGTGGAGGGCGCCCTGCGCCCCCGTCACTTCGTGTTTCATGAAGTGGTGAAGCAGCGCGGGAAGAAGGAGGGCGGCTGGCGGGCAGCGTGCCTTCATGTCGGCATCGCTCGAGACACGGGAGAGTTGTTCTACTGCAAGTTCGGCGTGGAGATGCCCATCGCCAATGGCGCGCAGGGAACGATCTCCATGGAGCAGGCGCAAAGCCTCTCCGCGAGTTGCGCGAATCAGGCGGCGAGGGCCACTTTCTCTGGTGCCACACCAGCCACACCCATCGGAATTGCCTGTGAGGAGTTCAAGACCTTCTACGACCTGACGCTCAAGGCGGTCATTGAAGGTGCCAAAGTCACGAAGGTCTGTTCCATGGGCATCAAGCCCGTAGTGGTGACACCTTCAGGTCCAACCACAAGCGGAGGCATGTAGCCCATGGTTCCATCCACCGAGGAGTTGCTGGAGATCGCGCGGACCTACTGGCCCTCTGAAGAAGATCCCAATCAGGAACCCAGCCCCGAAGCACATCTGCTCCATGCACTGTGGCAGCCGAAGCTCGCGGATCCCGGGCCCTGGGACATATTGATCGACCAACTCGAACAGGCATTTCCCCAGGACTCCATCGGAGACATCACGACGTCTCGGGATGCGAGCTTTTGGTGCGCCATCTATCCAAGACGTACTCCTGAGCGTGCTGGCCTGCACTGGGTCTACGTCGGCTGCGCCAGCATCATCGCGCCGGTCTACACCGTGTACCGGGTCCTGTTTGAGTACGGAGAGAGACGGATGTTCCGGCAGCTTGATCTGGAGCCTCCCGCGGTAGAGCCCGCAGTCACGCTGGCGAGACTCATGGAGTCCACGATGGGGCTAAGCCTGCTGCCCCCTGACATCGCCAACCATCCTGTGCCTGTCTTCGTGGGCTGGAAATCCCCTCCGAAGACGACGCTCTTCCACGCGCTCTTCACGAGCGAGCCCGACAACCTTCCCTGAGCCTCACCCCAGCCTGCGGATGGGCGCGCCATCCAGGTACGCGCGGATGTCCTCCACGGCCTCACGGAAGTACGTCGCGTAGTTCCCCTGGGACACGTAGCCCAGGTGCGGAGTGGCCAGCAGGTTCGGCAACTTCCGCAGCACGTCGTCCGCGGGCACCGGCTCTGTTTCAAAGACATCCACCGCCGCGCCCGCGATGAGGCCCTGCTGCAACGCTTCAACCAGCGCCGCCTGATCCACGATGGCCGCACGGGACGTGTTGATGAGGTACGCCGTGGGCCGCATCCTCGCGAGCTCCGCGCGTCCCACCAGCCCCCGTGAGCGCTCTCCCAGCACCAGGTGGATGGAGACGAAGTCGCTCGTCTCCAGGAGTGCCTCCTTCGCCGCGGCCCGCGCCACCCCCACCTCCGCGGCCCTCGCGTCCGTGAGGTTCGGGCTCCACGCGACGACGTCCATGCCGAACGCGGCGCCCACACGCGCCACGCGGCCACCAATCTTCCCCAGGCCCAGCAAGCCCAATCTCTTCCCATGCAGGTCCGCGCCCACCGAGTGCTGCCAGGGCCCACCCTGCCGGAACGCCGTGCTCTCCCCCACCACGTTCCGCGCGAGCGCCAGGATCAACGCCCACGTCAGCTCCACGGGCGGCTCGGTCGCGCTCGCTGTCCCGCACACCGTCACGCCGTGCGCGGCCGCCGCCGCCAGGTCGATGGACGCGTTCCGCATCCCCGTCGTCACCAGCAGGCGCAGCCGTGGCAGCCGTTCAATCAGCGCCTTCGGGACCGGCGTGCGCTCGCGCATCACGACGAGCAGGTCGAACGGCGACAGCGCCGCGACCAACTCCTCCTCTCGGGAGAAGTGCTCGCGGAACACCGTCACCTCGACCTGTGCGCTCACGGACGACCAGTCCGCGAGCCGCGTCGAAACGCCCTGATAGTCGTCCAGGATGGCGCAGCGCAGCTTCTCCATGGCACCGGCCAGGATCCGCCGCGCCACCCCGTCGCGTCAATCCACCGCGGCCTTGCGGCGGCGGAAGCGGCGCACCTTCTCCACCAGCTCGTCGGACAGCACGCCCTTCACCGCGTTGCGCGTCTGGCGGGCCCACTCCTCGGAGCGCGTGAACCACTCGCCCGCGAAGCCCGCGCCGTGCGCGCGCAGCGACACCGTCTGGCGCTGCTTCGTCACCCAGTCGGACTTGTAGGTCTCCGTGCCTCGCAGGAAGTCGTACTCCGTGAGGCCCATCTCGATGGCGTCCTTGAACGTCTCGCCCACGAGCACCAGGCCGACGCTTCGGTTGCGCCACGCCGGGTCATACCCGGACTGGAAGTACACGAACGTCTGGCCATGCAGGATGCCGTACACGGACGCCACCGCCTGGCCGCCCACCTTCATCGTGTACATCCGCAGCCGGCCCCGCTCCGCCAGCCACTGCGTCGCGTCCCGGTGGAAGGCCTCCACGCCCGCGCCCTTGATGCCCTGGGAGCCGCCGTCCGAGGACCAGCGCAGCGCGTGCAGCCGGAAGAAGTCCGTCATCGGCCCGGCGAGCTGACCCGGCGCGTCCGTGCGCTCGATGCGGTAGCCGTCCTGCTTCTCCAGCCACTTGCGCCGGCGCAGGTAGTTGTCCCGCCGGCCCGTGCGCTTGAGGAACGCGTCGAACGGCTCGCCCGGCACCAACGTCTCGTACGGGCACACGTAGCGCTCCGTCACGCGCACGTCGCCAAACACCTCGCGCGCCACGCCGAGCGTCGTCGAGCCCTCGCGCAGGTCCGTCAGGTCCAGCACGTCCCACTCATCGCGCAGCCCCTGGAGCACGTTGAAGAACGCGCGGGCGGCCTCCGCCTCGCGGCCCTTGCGCGCCACCACGTCCAGGTAGTCGCTGCCCACGTGCGTCTCACCCAGGAAGCCCAGGCGCCGCACGCGCATGCCGTTCACCCAGCGGTGCTCCAGCCCCAGCGGCAGGAGGCCCACCAGCGTGCCCAGCCGGTCGCGCGCCGTCAGCACCAGCGGCCGGACTTCGGGCGCGATGCGCCGGCACCACGGATACAGCCACTCCCAGGCGTTGAACGGACCGGCGTTGCTCGCGTCCAGCAGCGCGTTCCACTCCGCCCGCATGCCCGCCATCTGAGAGGCACTGCCCACCGCCGCCACGTCCAACCGCGGCGTCAACCTCGGACCCGACGTCAACTCGTCTTCGCGGATCACCGCGTCACCCCGATGCCTTTCCCGAAGCACTGCTCCGGCCCCCGGGTGCCATTGCAACCCGGGAGCCAGCTCCTGTTCCCTCACGACGCGCGCTTGCTCGGACGGCGCTCGGACTGGAGCGCTTCCCGGACCACGTCCGCCACCTGCCCCATCACCTCCGGCGACAGGTCCTGGTGGCACGGAATCTCAAGAATGGTGCGCCGCAGCTGCGCGACCTCCGGGAACTCCGTCGGGTCGCACGCCGGATGGAAGCGCTTCCAGAAGTCGATGGCGTCGATGCCCTTCTCGCGCAGCTTCGCCAGCAGCGTCTCCTTGTCCTGCACCACCATCGGGTAGAACAGGGGGCTGACGCCCGCGGGCAACTGGTTGAAGAGCGGCGGAGACACGTCGCGCAGCCGGCTCAACAGCAGGAAGTAGTTGCGGCGCCGGGCCTCGACGATGCCCTCCAGGTCCTGCGCCAGGGCAATCCGCTTCGTCAGCGGGCTCATGCCCAGGTCCACGTGGCGCCGGTCGAAGTGCTGCGTGCCCGTGGCGACGCGCTCGACGCTCGCGGCCTTCACCGCGCCGTGCCCCACCGAGCGCACCAGGCCGCGCAGGCCCCGGCCCACCGCCCCGCCGCGCAGCTCCAGGTTCTGCAGCAGCGCGGACACGGTGTGGCTGAAGGTGGACGCCACCGGCGGCGCGGGCGGCTCCGGCAGGCTGTAGGAGCGCTTGCCGTTGACGACCAGCGCGCCTCCATTGGGTACCGGAAGGGTCTTGTAGAGGCAGAAGATGCCCACGTCGCCCGTGGTGCCCAGCGGCGTCGCGCCGTCGGACGACAGCAGGGACAGCGCGCAGTCTTCAATCAACGGGATGCCGTGCTCGTCCGCCAGCTTGCGCATGGCGTCCACCGGCCCCGGGAAGCCCGCGTAGTGGATGAGGTAGAGCGCGCGCGTCTTCGGAGTGATCCGCTTCGCCACGTCCGCCACGTCCACGTCCCAGCGGCTGCCCACGCGGTAGAAGCGCGGAATGGCACCCGCGTCCACCACGGCCTCCACCTCCACGCCGTGGTGGTAGGCGGGCATCAGCACCTCGCCGCCATCCAGGCGCAGCATCTTCATGGTCAGCCAGACGGCGTTGCGCGCGAAGTAGAAGTAGCGCGCGTTGGGCGACGAGAACGGCGGCAGCGCCCCCGGACGCGGCGGGGCCATCAGCATTCCCGGCCACAGCGTGGGCAGGGACGGAACGAACAGCTTGTCAGTCGTCTTCACCGCTTCCATCGCGCCACCACCTCTTTCGCCGCCGGTACCCACCGGAACTTCGCCGAGCACAGGGCCCGGCCGAAGGCGGTGTCGTTGAACACGTAGAGCCAGGTGTGCCGGCGGACCTCGTCCGTCCAGTCGCGCTTCCACACCATGTCCGGCCCCAGGAAATCGAACTCGGTCAGCCCGCGCTCCAGGCAGTGCCCCAGCACCTCCTCCATGAGGAGCTGCCCCGGGCTGCACTCCTTCAGGCTCTCGTCGTAGCCGGGCTTCAAGAGGAAGTAGCGCCCGCCGTATTCCAGGCCGTACTGGAACGCCACCGCGCGCCCGTCCAGGCGCAGGAAGTACAGCGACAGCCGGCCGCGGTAGGCCGCGTCACGCGCCAGCTCCGTGTAGAAGCCGCGCGTCTTTCCGTCCTGCGCCATGGCCGTGCCGTTGGCGCCCTTCCAGCCGCTCTGCTCCAGCAGCAGCCCCTCCTCCAGCGTGCCCTCCAGGTCCAACCCACCGGTGACGCGCTCGAAGGTGACCTTCCCCTTCTCCTCCAGCTTGCGGCGGCGGCGGCGGCAGTTGGCCTTGAACTTGGACGGCAGCTTCGCGAAGTACGCGTCCTTCTTCGCGGGCAGCGGCACGTAGGGCGAGTTCAGCGACTCCCACTCGCCCACCGGCAGGTTGGACTGCTTCGCGGCCTCCAGCAGGCGGAAGCCCACGCCGCCGTCCGGCACGTCCGTCAGCCGCAGCACGTCCCAGCCGCCCGTCTCACGCAGGTGCGTGAGGAAGGCCCGGGCCGCGGCGTCCGGCTCGCGCGCCAGCACGTCGAAGCGGCAGGAGTGCGCGTTGGCCGCGGAGGTGAGCTGACGCACCGGCATGCCGTACATCGACGTGCGCTCCTCCACCAGCGGCAGCGCGGCGCTGAGCTTGCCGTCCTCGCCGCGCATGAGCAGCACGCGCATGCGCGAGCCGGCGGCGAAGTTGTCCAGCCACAGCCGCAGGAACTCGTGCCGGTAGAACAGCTCGTTGGAGGTCGTCTCCACGAGCTGGTTCCACTCGGCTTCCAGGGTCATGAAGGCCGCCCGGTCGTTGACTTCCTCGACCCGGGGGGCGGCTTGAAAGGGAATGGCTTCCATGTGAGCGGGCCCCAAGGTGGTGATGGACGGCGCGGCCTACAACCCGCTGCGCGCCATCTTCAGCAGGCAGGCAGCGACCTTGCGGCTGTCGTGTCGGATCTTGGACCCCTCCTTGAGCAGGTCCGCCTGCACCGGAATCACGCCGGAGGACAGCAGCTCCCGCGTCTCCGCCGTGACCATGTAGGAGCCCTTGCGCGCATAGCGCTGGATGGACTCCTCCGAGGGCGCACGGCCATTGACGAGCACCGCGTCCAGCACCGGCCCCACGTGGTCGATGACGGCCTGCACGTGGTCCAGGCAGTTCATGCCGTCCGTCTCACCCGGCTGGGTCATCAGGTTGGCCACCATGACCTTCAGCGCACGCGTCTCCTTCAGCGCCTGGGCCACGCCGTCCACCAGCAGGTTGGGCAGCACGCTCGAGTACAGCGAGCCCGGCCCGATGGCGATGAGGTCGGCCGTGTAGATGGACTCCAGCAGGCCGTCCACCGGGGGCGGCGAGCGGGGGCTGAGCGACACGCGGCGCACGCGGCCCTGGGCGCGGCAGATGTTGCGCTCGCCCACCACTTCCGTGTCGTCGTGCATCTGGGCGACGAGCTGCACCGACGCGAGCGTGCTGGGCAGCACCTGGCCCTGCGCGCCCAAGAGCTCCCCGGACAGCCGCACCGCCTCCAGGAAGTCACCCTTCAGCTCCGCGAGCGCGGCGATGAGCAGGTTGCCCACCGCGTGGCCGGCGAGGCCCCGCGCGCCGCCGAAGCGGTACTGGAACACGTCCTTCAGCGCGCTCTTGCCACCCGCGAGCGCCACCAGGCAGTTGCGGATGTCGCCCGGGGGCAGCACGCCGTGCTGGCGGCGCAGGCGGCCGGAGCTGCCGCCGTCGTCGCTCATCGCCACGACCGCGGTGATGTCCACGCCGGGCTGGCCACCCTTGGGGGCCGCGCGGCGGGCCAGCCCCTTGAGCACCATGGGGAGGCCCGTGCCGCCGCCCATCGCGACGATGCGGGTGGGACGGTTCTTCGGCGCCTGCAGCAGCTCGTTGTGCGCGACGTTCTGCGCCTTGTTGCGCGCGTCGTCCTGGCTCCACTGCTCAGAGAACGGCGCGTCCACATCCATGCCCACCATGTTCCGACCCCCTCGCCCATCCCAATCCATGGCCCCACCCTTGGCATCCCGGCCTCCCCCAACAACCGGAGGCCGCGGATGGTCTCAATCACTCACTACCGAACCAGGCTACCGAGCACCCCGCCCCAACAGCACGTGCCGGACGGTGTGGAAGATAATGCCGACGTCCAGGAACAACGACCCGTTCTTCACGTAGTAGAGGTCGAACTCCAGCTTGTTGCGCGCGTCCTCCACGGAGGCCCCGTAGGGGTAGCGGATCTGCGCCCAGCCCGTGATGCCCGGCTTCACCGCCTCGCGCACGCCGTAGAACGGAATCTGCTGCTTGAGCTGCTCGGTGAACACCGGACGCTCCGGACGCGGGCCCACGAAGCTCATGTGGCCCAGGAGCACGTTGAACACCTGGGGAATCTCGTCGATGCGCGTCTTGCGGATGAACTTGCCCACCCGGGTGACGCGGTCGTCGTTGGAGCGCGCCCAGACCGCGCCGTTCTTCTCCGCGTCGGTGCGCATGCTGCGGAACTTCCAGAGCGGGTAGGCACGGCCGCCCAGGCCCACGCGGTCCTGCCGGTAGAAGACAGGGCCCTTGGAGTCCAGCTTGATGGCCAGCGCCACCAGGATGAGGAAGGGCGAGGCCATCAGCAGGAGCAGCGACGCCACCGCCACGTCGAACACGCGCTTGAAGGCCCGGCGCAGCGGCGACACGGTCATCTCGTCCGCGAAGGCGAAGTCGCTGGCGCGCAGGAACTGCACCGGGATGCGGCGCAGCACGCGCTCGCAGAAGCCCGCCGCGTCGTACACCCGCCGCCCGTCCAGCCGGCAGCGCAGCAGCGCCTCCACCCAGTTGGCGCCGCGCATGTCGTCCGCGGCCTGCACCACGTAGGAGGCGTTGAGGCGGGTCGCCATCGCGTCCAGCGGCTCCTCCACCTTGCGCGGATCCACCAGGGCCACCACGCGGAAGGAACCCTCGCCGCCGTCTTCAATCGCGCTCGCCACCGCGCGGGCCTTCATGCCGTCACCGACGACGAGCACCGCGTCGGGCTCACCCACCAGCGCCCGGATGGAGACGCGAACCACCAGGGTGCCGGCCAGGGCGCCCATCGCGCCGCCCAGCAGCGTCCCGGGAGGCAGCACCACCGGCAGGGCCAGCGGCAGGAGCAGCATCACCCCGCCCGCCACCATCGCCGTGACGCCAGCGGCCTTGAGGAAGCGGTAGCCGCGCGTGCGGTCCTCGGCGGCGATGCGGAGGTCGTACAGGTCCAACAGGTACAGCGTGAACTGGAAGGTGACGACGAAGGCCAGGCCCAGTCCCACCAGCGTCGGCCACATCGTGGCGAACGGGGGCGTGGAGCCCAGGGGCGCGAAGAGGGCCGCGCAGGCCGCGGCACCCGCGACACAGGCCAGCGCGATCGCCGAAGACTCGGCAAGGAAGAACGTCAACTTCTTGGCTGAAAAGTAGTGATGGAAAACGCGAAGCACGTGACTCCTCCAACCCCGACCCGCCGCCGCTCCAGGCCCCCCGCCCTTCGCACCTCATCGGTGCGAGGAGCGGGTCGGGCCTTCAAAGACACTCCACCTCGACAGACTGCCTGCTACTTCTTCACGTAGTTCTTCAGGTACGGGGTCGCGTTCACTTCCGCGCCGTTGAGCACGCAGCCCACCATGGCCGCGCCCGCCAGCTGCTCCACCGCCTGGTTCACCACCTTGGAGGGGGTGACGTTGGCGCGGATGACCATCAGCACGCCGTCCATCTGGTGGCCGAGGATGGCCGCGTCCGCGAACGGCAGCGTGGGCGGCAGGTCCACGTACACCTCGTCGAAGCCCTCGCGCACCGCCTTGAGGAACTGCTTCATGCGGGCGGAGGCCAGCACCTGGGTGCTCTCCTCCGGCGTGGCGCCGGCGGGGATGACCGCCAGGCGCGTGGAGTTGAAGCGGCGCACCACGTCGCGCACGTCGCACTCACCGGCCAGGAGCTCCGCCAGACCCTGCTTGTTGCGCATGCCCAGCGTGGGGGCCACCTGCCCCCGGCGCAGGTCCGCGTCCACCAGCAGGATGCGGCGCTCCGGGTTCGCCCGGGCGGCGGCCAGGGCCAGGTTCACGCTCGTCACCGTCTTGCCCTCGCCGGGCATCGCGGAGGTGAGCGCCACCACCTTCATCGGGCGCTGCTCGCGCATGCGCTCCAGGCGGTAGTACAGGGTGCGGTACTGCTCGGCGGCCGCGGAGGCAGGGGCCGTGAGCGTCACCACCCGGCGGTCCACTGCGTTGCTGGACGTCGCGCTGTCATCCACGCGGGGGAGGAAGTTTCCGGCCCGCTCCATCGTCGAATCCATCTGAGTTCTCCAATCCTTTCCGTAGAGGGTCGGCAATTAATTCAGGGTCGTGGGCGAGGAGACGCTGTTCTTGCTCCCAGCCATGGGCATCAGGACCCGCTTCTCCGTCTTGCCTTGCATGTTCGGGACCACCGCAAGGACCGGCAGGGTGATGCGCTCCCGGACCTCGGTACCATCGCGCAGGCTGTCATCGCGCATCTCGAGCACGGTGCCGGTGAGGACACCCAGGGCCAGGGCCACCAGGGCGGCGATGAGCAGGCCGCTCATGCGGTCCGGGCGGGCCGGGGAGGAAGGCACCCCGGCGGGCGAGATGACGTTGAACAGGCTCTTGGCGCTCTTGGCCTCCAGCTCCTGGGCGATCTCCGCCTCCACCTTGCGGCTCACCACGCTCTGGTACTTGGTGCGGGCGATCTCGTAGTCCCGGTTCATGACCGCCAGCTCCTGGGCCCAGCGCGGGGTGTTGTTCAGCCGCGCCTGGTACGCCTCGGCCTGCTTCTGGAGGTCCACGATGTCCTTCTGGATGTTGGTGATGAGCTGCGCCACGCGGGTGCGCTCGTTGCGCTCGGCGTACATGCGGCCTTCCGCGTCCTTGCGCTGGGCGCTGATGTCACCCAGCTCGCGCTCCATCCGCTTCACTTCCGGGTGGTCCGGGGTCCACTGCGTCTTGGCCTGCGTGAGGGTGCGGGACAGGCCGCTCTCCGTGGCCTCCAGGCGGCCGGCCTCGCTGTCCGCGGCGTTGCGGGCCCGGGCCAGGTCGGAGCGGCGCGCTTCGGCGGAGCGCAGCTCCTCGGACTTCGTCTGCAGCTGGGCGCTGATGCGCTCCAGGCCGCGCATGTTCATCTCCATCTGCTCGGGCAGCTCACCCAGGTGGGCCACCTTGAACTGGGCGATCTTGCTCTCCCAGGAGGACACGGCCTTGCCCATGCCGACCATCTCCTCGGTGAAGAGGTCGGTGGCGCGGGCCGCCTGCGCCTGGCGGATCTTCAGCGTCTCCTCGGAGAAGATGGCCGGCAGGCGGTTGGCCACCTGCGCCACCACCTGCGGGTCGCGGCCCGCGTAGGTGAGCTCGAAGGCCGTCTCACCCTCGACGCGCACCGTGAGGTCCTTGCGCATCTGCTCGACCGCCGCCTCGATGCCCTTATCGGACACGAGCTCCGGGTAGAGGTTCATCTCCTCGATGGCCTTCTGGAGCACCGGCCGCGCCAAGAGCTCCTGGCGGACGGTGACCAGGCGCTGCTCGATGAGCTCGCTCACCGTGCGCTGGACCATCTCCTCACCGGGGCGCTGCGGCTCCACACGCACCACCACGGACGCTTCATAAATGCTCGGACGGGTCATCACGATGGCCGCGCCCAACACGAAGATTGCTGCAGCGATCGCCCCCACCAGGGCCTTGCGGCGCCACAGGGCCGAAAGCAACTGGTCCGCCGTCATCCCACGCTCCATGATCCGCTCCTCCACCTTGAACTCCCGAAAGTTGCCTACCAAGCTGTCATGACCAGACGGAGGGCGAACACGTTGCGTGTCAGGTCCCCCGCCCCAGCGACATCCGCCGCACCCACCTGCGCGATGCGGTCGAACGCCCCCTGCAGCGCCAGCTTCCGGCTCAGCCGGTACTCGACGCCTCCACCCACCGCATAGCCCTGCGACACGTTCGTGGTGTTGCGCCACTCCGTGTAGTTCTCACCGGGAGCCCGCCCGTTGCGGAAGAAGCTGGCCGCCCCGAAGGCCGACAGCTTCTGCGTGAAACGGTGCGCTCCCATCACCGACGCGTAGTCCGCCCACACCGCGCCGGAAAAACCGCTGGCACCCACGAGGTCGTGCCCCATGGAGAAGCCGAAATCGCTGCGCTCGCCCTCGCGCATCACCTCCAGCGCCACGCGGGGCAGCCACCCGCCACGCGTCGCGTCCGACGGCAGGTAGCGCACCGGCCCGCCCCGGAGGGTGAGCGTGGTGGGCCGCGTCAGCCGGTAGCGCAGGGCCGCGGCAGCGCCGTGCGCCTGGCTGTAGTCGCCGTCGTACAGGAAGCCCTGGTAGCGGTACTCGGCGCCCAGGGACAGCCGGCGCGTGGAGCGGTACCACAGCTCCACCGACGGGGTGTGCGAGTAGCCCGCCACCCGTCCCGGCTCGATGATGCGCGTCGCTTCGAACGCGTAGCCGGCACGCACGTCCATGCGCTCCGTGACGCGCCCCGTGAGCCCCACCTTCGTCGTCGCGTAGAAGGTGGGCGCCGTGGAGCGCGCCAGGCCGTCACGCGGCAGCGACGTCGGGTCGGTGACGCGGAACACCTTCGCGCTGGCGTCCAGCCGCAGCCGCCGGGACAGCACGTCCCGGAAGCCCACGCCCGCGCGGTGGTCCACCGTCGTCTTGCCGGAGCCGTGCCGCGCGAGCAGGTCCGTGGCGTAGAACGAGTCGAACGTCAGCTGCTCGTTCTTCACGTCCAGGCCCAGCCGCGGGGACAGCTTCGTCATGAACTGCCCGTTGGTGCCGCCCGACCCCAGCCGGATGTCGTTGTCGAAGCGCTCCTCCGCCGTCAGGCGCAGTCGCGGCTCCAGGATGGTGGCCGCCTGCGCGGCCGGCGCGGCGATGAGACAGCCTGCAATCACTGCCCGCTTCCAGTTGCCCCTCACCGCCGCCCTCCCGTCCATACCCACGCCCACGTTCGTTGCTTCCGGATGTCTGTCTTTGAGGTCTTCGCGCCCGTCCCGCTTCACGGGACGACGACGGTGTCACCCGGCCGCAGGATGACGTTCTCGCCGTCGGGGGAGACCAGGTCGCTGTAGCGCACCGGGATCTGCCCGCCCTTGCCGTCCGTGCGGATGACGACGATGCCGTCGGAGTTCGCGAAGTCCGTGAAGCCGCCCGCCAGCGCGATGGCCTGCAGCAGCGACACGCGGCCGCGCAGCGGGTAGGCGCCCGGGTGGGCCACTTCGCCCGTCACGAAGACGCGGCTGCTGTTGACCTCGCGGACGATGACCGTCACGCGCGGCTCCTGCACATACGCCTGGAGGCCCGACTTGAGCGTCTCCGCCAGCTCCGTGGGCGTCTTGCCCGCGGCCTGGATCTCACCCACCATCGGGATGGAGATGAAGCCGTCGGGGCGCACGGGCACCGTGCGCGACAGCTCCTGGTCCCGCCACACGCTCACGTCGAGCACGTCCTCGCGGCCGATGCGGTAGGGCTGCTCCGCGTTGTCGACCTTCAGCGTCTGCTGGTGAGCACAACCCGACAGGAGGAGCATCCCCATCACCGTCCAGAACCCCGTGCGCCGCATTCCCATCTTCCGCTCTCCTTCGTTCACTGATGTCCGCGCGGGCCACCGTTCACACGCCCTGAAGGGCTGGGCGGCTCGCTTCTGGCGGAGGCTCTTAGCAGCGCGTGTGCCAGCGGCAGGGGGGAGGGAAAACCCTTGGAACTCGGTGGGTTACGGCGTGCCACATCAGGCGCACATGGGCGCATCCGGGAAAAATTCCGGTCCCACCCCGGTGTTCTCCCCTGTGCTTTCTGCCGATCGCTTCCACGGGGTGGAAGAGGATTGCCCAACGTGCGGCCCCCACCTTCCACTTCATCTCGCACTCCCTCTGGGCCCCCCGTGCCAATGCGCTGGCACGCGTCTTGATAAGGGTTTGGGCGTCGGACAGCGGTAGTGGTTCAGGGGTCCAATTCAGTCCAGAGGGGGACAGCGGATGGGCAAGGTGGCAGGGGCGGTGGGGGTGGTCTTCATGCTCGGAACCAGCATCGTGGGGCTGATGGGGGCCTCGCTGGGCAACGGCGTCGAAGCGGGCGTGCTGGGCATGGTCGGCCTGGCCCTGTACGGGGGCAGCTCGCTCTTGAATGGCAAGGCGGCGGAGCCCGCGGGCGTGGCGAAGCAGGCGTAGCGCCGCGCGCACTGACAGGCTGAAACGCTGTAAGGATTCACGGGCCTTCGGGCCGGATCAGCGAAGTGGGAGGAACAGCCCTCCCCCGCTCCCGGCCCGTGGGCCCTTATCATGTCCGGGCCCTGCCCTCTTCTTCAGGGCTGGTGCGGCCCGGCTTCCGGCGCGCGGGGCGCGGGTGCTTCCGGCAGGGCGCGCGGGGCTTCGCCAGGCCGCGGCGGCACCTCCTGCTCCGGCAGCGGCTGCTGCGCGGTGCCCTGGGCCTCCTGGCGGCGCAGGCGCACGGCGCGGCTCCACAGGGCGATGCCGGCCCACGCGGAGATGAGCGCCACTGGCACGGCCACGGCGTGGGGCCAGTAGAGCGCCACGCCCGCGAGCGCCAGGGGCACCACGCCCGCGCCGAAGACGACCTTGGACTCGGTGCGGCCCAGCTCGCGGTGGTTGGTGACGGCGGCGCCCACGGTGTTGCCCAGGCGCACCGCGCCCGCGGCCGCGCGGCTCATGCGGCCCCGCCGTCCGGGAGCGCCCCGCTGCGAGCGCGGCAGTGGCGGCGAGGCACGCAGGCGCCGCGCCTTGCCGCTGAGCACCACCTCCGTCGCGTGCTCCAGGTCCTGGAGGTACATGGCCTCCATGCGCAGGGCGAAGGGGGCGTCCTCCACGGCGACGTCGATTTCCGAGTTTCCCAGCCAGCTGGCGGGGTTGAGGTTGGAGGAACCGACGCGCGCCCAGGTGCCATCCGCCACGGCCGTCTTGGCGTGGAGCATGGTGCCATTCCATTCATAGACGCGGATGCCGGCCTCCAGCAGGGGGCGGTAGCCGGCCTGGGTGAGCGGGCGAAGCGCGGGGATGTCGCTGCTGCCGGGCACGAGCAGCCGCACGTCCACGCCGTCGCGCGACGCGGCCCGGAGCGCCTGGACATAGGTGGCGGTGCCCACGAAGTACGCGTCGGTGAGCCACAGCCGCTTGCGCGCGAGCGACGCGATGAGCTGGTCCACGCGGAACAGGCCCGCGCTCCAGGGCACGCCGGCCACCACGCGCAGGTTCACGTCGCCCATGGGCGTGGAGGCGCGAGCGGACAGGCAGCCCTCCTCATCCAGAGGAGGCCCCACGGTGCTCCACCCCTGGGCGAAGGCGCGCACGAGGTCCGCCACGGCGGGGCCGCGGATCTCCAGGCCGGTGTCGCGCCACGGGGCCACGCCCTTCTGCGCGTCCCCCACCCACTTGTGGCTGACGCACAGGCCGGAGACGAAGCCCACCTCGCCGTCCACGGTGAGCGTCTTGCGGTGGTTGCGGCCCAGCCACGCCAGGGGCCGGTCGAACTGGAAGGGATTGAAGCAGCGCACCTCCACGCCCGCGTCGCGAAGGGAGCGCCAGTAATGACGGGACGCAGTGCCCTGGCAGCCCAGCCAGTCATAGAGGACGCGCACCTGCACGCCGTCGCGAGCGCGGGCGGCCAGCGCCTCCGCGAAGCTGCGGCCCACCTCGTCGTCTTCAATGATGTAGTTCTCGAAGAGGATGGAGCGCTCTGCCTGCTGGATGGCGCGCAGCCACGCGGGGTAGTTCTCACGCGCGTCGCGCAGCAACTGCACGTCGTTGCCCGACACGAGCGGCGCACCGGCGGCGCGGGAGAACACCTGTTCGGCCAGCCCGTGCTGCCGGCCGCTGATGCCCGCTGACTTCACGATGGCCACGCCGTGTCTCCTCGGAAAATCGCTCAGGCTGAGGTGCGGTCCCGGGGAGTGGGTCGCAAGGGTTCCCGGGACGGGGGTCCGGCGCGCTCCCGGCCGCGCCGAGGGCCTGCCCGTTCGGCTGGCCTCTCCTCCTTCCTACCCTCCCCGCTTGATTTCGCCCAAGTGGGGACTTGGGGTTCACCCCCAGCGGGCAGGAAGGCGGGCGGCCGGTGCGCTTCCACCTGGGCACGAACGACCGGTCGGCTGATGTTGGGATGGACAGAGCGCGCTCGCATCGAGGCGCGAGGAGGAGACCCAAGCGTGAACGCACCTGCCCCTGCGCTGCCCCGTCTGTCGTTCGACTTCCCGGACGGCGCCGAATTCCGCACCGGCGTGAACCACGAGTGGCTCCTGACCAACGGCCGGGGGGGCTACGCCTCCAGCACGGTGGTGGGCTGCAACACGCGCCGCTACCACGGCCTGTTCATCCCCACCGTGGAGAAGCTGGGCCGCACGGTGCTGATGGCGCGCATGGAGGAGGTGGCGCTGGTGGACGGAGCGCGCTACCGGCTCACCTCCGAGGAGCACGCGGATGGAGGCGCGCAGGAGGAAGGTGCCAGGCACCTGCGGCACTTCCACCTGGAGGGGCTGATTCCCGTCTGGGAGTTCGCGGTGGGAGGGGCGCGGCTGCGCCGGCGCTACGTGATGGTGCACGGCGAGGACACGGTGTTCCTCGAGTGGCAGCACCTGTCCGGCCCGGAGGTGACGCTGCACCTGCGGCCGTTCCCGGTGCTGCGCCCGCACGACGGGCCGCTGTTGAAGGACGCGGGAGCGCCCATCGTCACGCTGCGCGGCCCGCTGGTGGAGCTGCGCAACGGCGAGGACGGTCCCTTGCAGCGGATGCGGCTGTATTCAGAGGGGCCCACGCCGTTCGTGAGCCTGGCGGAGACGTCGAAGCCGCAGCACCTGCGGCTGGAGAAGGCGCGCGGGTATGACTTCACGGAGGTGCAGCACTCGCCGGGCTACTTCACCGCGACGCTGAAGCCCGGGGGCACGCTGCACCTCGGGCTCACGACGGAGCCGCCGGTGCACCTGCTGGAGCGCAAGCCCTCGGAGGTCTTCGAGCGGGAGCTGCTGCGGCAGCAGCGTCTGCTGGAGCAGGCCCCGGAGCATGGGCGGTCCGGGGTGCCGGCGCGGCTGGTGCTGGCGGCGGACCAGTTCATCATTGATCCGCCCCGGCCGGCGGACGCCGCATGGGCGCGGTCGATGGGACTGGACGCGAGGAGCGTCATCGCGGGCTACCCGTGGTTCACGGACTGGGGCCGGGACACGATGATCAGCCTGGACGGGCTGACGCTGGCCACGGGGCGCTACCGCGAGGCGGCGGCCATCCTGCGCACGTTCCAGCGCTACGTGCGGGACGGGCTGATTCCCAACTACTTCCCGGACGGGGAGAACGAGGGCGTCTACCACACGGCGGATGCGACGCTCTGGTTCTTCCACGCGGTGGACCGCTACCTGGAGGAGACGGGAGACGAAGCGCTGCTGCGTGAGCTGTTCCCGACGCTGCGGGACATCGTGGCGCACCACCAGAAGGGCACGCGCTTCCACATCGGCGTGGATCCGGCGGATGGGCTCCTGCGGCAGGGACAGGAGGGCTACCAGCTCACCTGGATGGACGCGAAGGTGGACGGCTGGGTGGTGACGCCGCGCCGGGGCAAGGCGGTGGAGATCAACGCGCTCTGGTTCAATGCCTTGCGGCTGATGGCGGACTGGGCGGAGCGGCTGGGCCAGGACGCCGGGCCGTACCGGAGCGCGGCGGAGCGGGCGCAGGTCAGCTTCAACCAGCGCTTCTGGAACGAAGCGGGAGGCTGCCTCTACGACGTGGTGGACGGAGAGGACGGCCGTGAGGACGCGAGCGTGCGGCCGAACCAGGTCTTCGCCATCTCGCTGAAGCACCCGGTGTTGAAGCGCGAGCGCTGGGCTCGGGTGCTGGAGGTGGTGCGCCGGGAGCTGGTGACACCGGTGGGGCTGCGCAGCCTGGCGCCGGGGAGCCAGGACTACAAGCCGACATACGACGGAGACCTGCGCACCCGGGACGCGGCCTATCACCAGGGCACGGTGTGGGGCTGGCTGATGGGCCATTACGTCGACGCGACGTTGAAGGTGGCGCCAGACCTGAAGGCCGCGAGGGCCCTGCTGTCTGGAATGGAGGTCCACCTGTCACACGCGGGCATTGGACAGATATCGGAAATCTTCGACGCGACGGAGCCCTACCGTCCGAGAGGCTGCTTCGCCCAGGCCTGGAGCGTGGCGGAGGCGCTGCGGGTGTTCAGCAAGACGAACGTGGGGTAGTCATGCGCGCATGGCATCCGCGGTCATCACCCCGGCGAATGCAGCCGGTCTGAAGCGTGTTCGGCAACTGGGTCCCAGGCCCCTCCCCGTCCGCTCGGCACAGAGCATCGGCTTTGAGCCTCGGGGCACCCGGTTGCTCGAAAACTTCCGGCAGGGTTCATACATCCGGTGGTGGAACCTGGAGACGGCAGCGGACGTCCCCATTGGCTCGGTGAAGCTGAAACTGGAGCCTCCCGTGGCCCTCTTCTGCGGCCCGGATCGCATCGTGTGCGCGGGACCGCCGGTCGCCAATGCCGCGACACCCTGGCGGCCCCGGCTCCTGGCCTTGTCCACGGCGGACGGTTTGCTCTGTCGTGAGGAAACCCTCTCCGCACCGGCCACCGGGCTGGCCGTGTCCAGGGACGGCATGCTGCTGGCCCTCCTGGAACGTGGCGAGGCATTCCTCTGGGACGTGGCGGCCTGGAGAGGATTCGCGGCCTGCAAGGCATTGAGGGGGATGTCGAGGTCAAAGCATGTGTGTTCTCCCACGACTCACGATTTGCAGCCGCGGTGGTCACCGACCATGAGCAGGAACAGGCGTTTCTCTACCTCTGGGACCTGACGACGGACCGCCATCCGTGGATTCTTCCCCTCGGGTTTGCCTTCGCGGAGAGCGTTGCATTTCATCCCACGCGACCGCTGCTCGTCGCGGGAGGCATCCACGAGATGGTGGTGGTGGATGTGAATGAGCGTCGCGAGCTGAAGAGGCTCAACGACGTCCACCACTACGCGAGCAACCTCGACTTCAGCCCGGACGGGCAATTGCTCGTTTCGTCCGCTGACGGTCGCGGCTTCGTGCTGCACGACTTCGAAACGGGTGGATTGCTGTTCAGCCACTCGGACGATAACGACGAGCAAACGAGTGACGCTGTCTTCTCACCCGATGGCCGCTTCATTGCCTGGGCCCAGGGAGACGGAACCGTGGGGCTCTGGGGCATAGACTGAGGTACGGATTGCGCCAACCTCTCACCTTACCCGCTGCCCACCCTCAGCACGAGGAAGTTTGCCGGCAAGCCCTCATGCGCGAACACAGCACGAGACAAAGACTGCAGGCGACGACCGCAATGATGTAGATCTGCCGCGCAATATTATAGATGGTGGCCGGCATGTCGTATCGGAGGTAGCCGTGGGCATCAGCATCCGCGACCCCACTCCTGCCCCATGAAACACCACTCCGACAGACTAAATACAATCCACCCAAACATTCAAAAAACAAAAAGACAAGACCATGACAGAAAAAAACAGAATCACAGAAGCAAGATACCGAGAACTCTTCCTGCTAGACCAAGACCCAACAAGCGACAAACCCAAAGAAGTCCTGGATAAACCCAAAGAGGCGCTCAGGCAGGCCTTGGAAATCCGGAAATTCGAAATTGAATTATACTGGAAGCGCGCTACTTACTTTTGGACTTTTATCGGTGCGGCATTTGTGGCCTTTGGCGTGTTCTACAATACGACACCAGCCAAGGGGACCTCTGCGGTAGAAACCAGAGAACGAGCATTAGTACTCATCTCATGCATCGGCTTCGTGTTTTCCCTTGCTTGGTACTACGTCAACAAGGGCAGCAAGTTCTGGCAAGAGAACTGGGAAAACCATGTCTCCCTACTGGAAGACGCACACATAGGCCCTTTGTACAAGTCCAGAGCTGAGCGCCCAGCGGCAGCCACTGCCTCCTGGAAAGACCGCATAGCGTACTCACTAGTCGCCCCAGCTCCCTTCTCCGTCTCGAAAATCAACCAAATAGTCAGCATTTTCGTGACGATCATCTGGGCACTCGTACTGATCGACTCAAGCCTGCTGGCTGAATTTCTCGCCGACTTGTTTTCAAGGGTGGACCAACAACACCCCTTCACCCCCAAGCTCATTGCCGACTTGATTTTGTGGGCAAACCCACAATACGCCTTCACTCCCAAACTTCTTGCCGACTTGATTTCGTGGGTTATTTCACAATACGCCTTCACTACCAAACTTCTTGCCGACTTAATTTTGTGGGTGAATTCACAATGCGCCTTCGCAACCAAGCCTCTTGCCGACTTGGCTTCATGGATTCAGTCGCAATACAGATTTGCCCCCAAAAAAGCCATCCCAATTGCGCTTGCCCTTCTTGCATGGCTTCTCTTTCGGTGGATCGGGAAAAGTCATCAGGGCGATCACCACCCCGCCATCTACCTGAGAACTGTAGCTATCGACAACCCAACCACGTCGCCCCAGGAAAAGAACAAGACTTCCCATGAAAATAATTGCAAACATGAGGCTCCAGCCATACAGCCTCAAGAACCCACTCCTCCACCAAAAAAACACCAAAACGCCAAAACGCCAAAACGGGAAACAAAAACATAAACGGCAGACAGCGCCTAAACACCAAGAACAAGAAAAAATCCTAGCTCAGGCAGGTCTTGCACGGCAATTCCAACATCCCCAGGGGCGAAAGGGCAGTGACGGAATTCTCGCAAAGAGCGAGCCGGCATTTGCTGGGAGCTGTTAGATACTGGCGAGGTGTTGCTCGATTACACAGACAATAAACACCTTC
The DNA here is from genome assembly GCF_017302985.1 of Corallococcus macrosporus. Lineage (NCBI taxonomy): Bacteria > Pseudomonadati > Myxococcota > Myxococcia > Myxococcales > Myxococcaceae > Corallococcus > Corallococcus macrosporus. The sequence continues at coordinate 879,121 of NZ_JAFIMU010000004.1, read as the reverse complement.
AGTCGAGTGACGCTGTCTTCTCACCCGATGGCCGTTTCATTGCCTGGGCACAGGGAGACGGAACCGTAGGGATGTGGGGTGTGAGCCCCGTGCCTTGACGATCCAGAACCCGACATGAAATGAACCCTTCCGCGGTGGAGGGAAGGTCACTTCAGGGGGAAAGCCATGGGCATCACCCGTATCGGATACACCGGGTTCGTTGTCACCACGGCCATCTTGATGGTCCGCGAGGGCGTCACGGTGGAGGCCGCCGGGGTCTTCCTGACAGTGGCGCTCGCCGGAAAGTGGGCGTACTCCCGACTCACCCGCACCGAGCCCCCTCCGACGAGTGACACCCTGCTCGGTGCGCACGAGGCCCCGCCGCTTCCAGCCCCGGAGGAGGTCCTGAAGACGGAGTGGATCACCAAGCGAGAGCTGGCCATCGTGGGAACCATCGCGGTGGTGGGCGTCATCCTCTACCTCAGCCGCGACAAGGGAGGCTCCATCCATGTCGTGGGCAGTGACGTCTCCCTATGGGTGGGTGTCAAACCCGCGGAGTCGGCCCTTCGCGTCGGTCGCCACTTCACCTATCCGGTTCCCAGTGGGCCCCACATCGGCCGAGTCCATGACTCGGCCGTGGGCGTCGGCAATGACTTCCAGCTCCGGGTCCAGGAGGGTGAGTCCTTCATGGTCTCCACAAGTCCGGCCCTGTGCATCGTCCGCATCGACATGGCGGCTTTGAAGTACGGCCAGTCCCCAGGCGCCACACCGCCCGTGATGGCCCGCTTCACGAACCCGTCCAAGCCCGTCCTCATCCCCCAGAACGCGTTCCTGGACGTCGAGGAGCTGCCTGCCACCCCGCCCGAAGGCCCGAGCCCCAGCCTGCTGACGCTCATCTCCTGCGCCCATGCCCGGGACGACAAGAGCGCCTGGACCGCCGTGAGGACCCGCCTTCCCGCCATCCACGAACTGGCCCAGCGCGCGGGCTACACGGACGAGCAGCGGGAACTCACCGCTACGGACACCCCCTAGCATGCTCAGATTCTTCCGGCACGTTGCCAATGGTCACGGACTGGAGGCCCTGGCCTGGATCCTGGTCGGGCTCCTCATCCGGTGGGTGCTCGTCTCGCTGATTGAATCAAGGGAATCCAAGCCCACTCAAGACACGCGCCTTGGCGCGCAAACACCGGAGCCACACGCACCCGAGCCCCCGTTGCCATCGCCGTCCCGGGGGATCTCCGCGCTGATAAATCCCTGGCTCGTCGGGGGACTCATCGTCGCGGGGCCCTTGCTGTTCCTGGTGGCGCAGGGGCTGAACGGGCAAGAGGAGAAATCAGGCCGGATCCATGTCGTGGCCTCGGGCTCCAATCCAGCAGGCGAGGTCGAGCTGCGCGTGGATGGCATGCCCGTGCCGGCGGCCCTGCAGTCGGGCCCGCACCTCACGTTCCCGGTCCCGGAGGGGAAGCACGACCTCCGCATCGTGGATGCAGCCCTGGGTGACGAGCACGAACTCCAGGTCGAACTCCGGCCGGAGGAGCCCCTCCTGGTGCTCGCGCATCCGGACCAGTGCGCCGTGAAGGTCGACATGGCGACGTTGACCTATGGCCAGCCGGCGCGCTCCATGCCCACGCGCATGGAAGGCGTCACCGTGCGGGCGCTTCCCGTGGCCGGCCGGATGACCCACATGAAGGTCGCGCCCCTCTCCGGGGATGTGGCGCTGAGATTCAACGAGCTGCCGGAGGCACTTCCTCCGGGAGGAACGGCCACCGTGCTGCTTTCCCTCCCCTGCCAGTTCGTCGGGGATGACCGGACCGCATGGCGCGAGCTGCGCACGCGCTTCCCCGGACTTGAGGAGTCGGCCCGGCGCGTGGGCTACACGGAAGAGGATCCCACCCCGGGTGAAGTCTCCGCCATGAACGATGCGCAGCTCTTGGAGCTCTTCGAGCGGCAAGGCGCCGCGCAGGCGCGCGAGACGCCTCCCTGAGCTAGGGTGCGCCGCCATGGCGACTCCGCGGTACTGGTTGATCAAGAGCGAGCCCTCCGTCTACGCGTACGCGAAGCTGGAGGAGGACGGCAGGACGGAGTGGACGGGCGTGCGCAACTTCGAGGCGCGCAACAACCTCAGGGCCATGACGCCCGGGGACCTGTGCCTCTACTACCACTCCAATGAGGACAAGGCCGTCGTCGGCGTGGCGTGCGTCCTCTCCAAGCCGGGCCCGGACCCCACCGCTCCCGGTGAGGACTGGGCCTCCGTGGACGTGGGCCCCGTGGTCGCCTTCACCACGCCGGTGACGCTCGCCACCATCAAGGCCACGCCCGCGCTCAAGGACTTCCCGCTGCTCACCCGCAGCCGCCTCAGCGTGACGCCCACCCCCGTGGAACACTTCGAGCTCGTCCTTAAGATGGGCAAGACGAAGCTTCCCAAGACGGCCGCGGCCAAAACCAAACCGAAGGCCAAGCCCCGAGCCCGCCCATGAGCGCAGCCCGCGAAGTCCGCGCCGACTTCGACCGAGCCACCATCGTGATGTACCAGGCCTACTCCGACGCCATCGCGGACGTGGCCGTGAAGCAGCAGAAGTTCGGCCCGCCGTTCTCCGTGGGCCGGATGACGTGGATCAAACCCAGCCTCCTGTGGCTCATGCACCGTTCCAACTTCGGACGGAAGAGCGGCCAGGAGCGCACGCTCGCGGTCCGCATCAAGCGCTCCGGCTGGGAGGAGGCGCTGGGTTCGGCGGTCCTCACCGGCTACGAGCCAAAGGCCCACGGCTCCCCGGACGCGTGGCGCAAGGCCTTCGAGTCCGCGCCCGTCCACGTCCAGTGGGACCCGGAGCGCACGCTGCGCGGCGCGGGCCTGCCCCACGACAGCATCCAGGTGGGCCTGAGCCGCGCCGTCATCCAGCGCTTCGTGGACGACTGGACCGTCTCCATCACCGACCTCACGCCCCTGGTCCAGAAACTGCGCAAGCACCTGGACGACGGCCGCGCGGACCAAGCCACGCGCCTCCTGCCGAAGGAGTCCGTCTACCCGGTGCCCCCGGAGCTCGCCCGGCGCCTGGGAATGTGACGGGAGTCCGGGGAATGTCCGCCTCTCCAGGATGGGTTGTAAGGCCCTGACAACGGTGGGCCTCCCCTCCTGGCCCTCCGTGGAGCCAATCCTCAATCCACGAAGGGCTGACGCATGTTCGCGTATCGGGTTCTGTGTGTGCTGTTCCACGCGTGTTGGGCGGCGCTGAACCCTCTCCCGAGACGCCGTGCCGTCGCCGCCATGGTCAGCCTGTGCGCTGGCCTGGCACAGGCGCAGACCACGACCTTCGCCGAGCTGTCCAAGGCCGTGAAGGCGCCAGGCGCGGTCACTGCGATTGGCACCGACCTGTTTGGCGATCAGGTCAACCTCTACAGTGGGCGCCTGGAGTTCGTGCAGACCGACGTCAGCCTTCCCGGCAACAGCAAGCTGCCCGTGGCCGTCGGGCGCAGGTTGATCACCAGTACTCCCGGGCTGAGCGCACGGCCATTCGGCAGGTGGCTGCTGGATATTCCTCACATCCACGGGGTGTTCGCCAGCCGGGATGGCTGGAAGGGCACCGACGGAACCCATGCGCGTTGCAGCAGCTTCGGCGCGCCGCCGCCGGCCCTGGGCGCCAACAACTCCGGCCATTGGGATGCGGAGGAGTTCTGGCAGGGCAACTCCCTCTACATTCCCGGCGAGGGCGACCAGCAATTGCTGCGGCGCAGCCCCGACAACACCCTCGCGCCGGGCCCCGTCGACAACTATCCGATCGTCACCAGCAAGTTCTGGTCGGTCAGCTGCCTGCCGACCCTGGCCACCAGCTCCATGCTGGGAGAAGGGTTCCTGGTCACTTCACCGGATGGGACGCGGTATCGCTTCGACCAGCTCGTGACCTACCGCGCGAAATCGCTGAGCAAGCCCGACGGCTTCTTCCGCGTCGCCGCCCAGCCCTATCTCGACCGCGCGGAGGTGTGGCTGCTTCCCACGCTCATCACCGATCGCTTCGGCAACACGGTGCAATACACCTACGACCCCGCCAATCCCGAGAATGTCACGACGATCAGCGCGAGCGACGGGCGCGTGCTCCGGCTGTCGTATGGCAATGCCAGCAGCCCCAAGGTCATCTCCTCCGTCACGGATGGGGTCCGCACCTGGACGTACAGCTATCGCTCGACGAGCCAGGGCGTCCCCGACCTGAACCAGGTGACCCTCCCGGATGGGACCAGCTGGCAGTTCAGCGGCACGGACCCGCTGTTCCAGGAACTGCTCTACCTGGGCGGCCCCAGTTGCGAGTACCCGGCGAACCTCAATTCCTACGTCGTCGCCGGCACCATGCGTCACCCGTCGGGCGCGAGCGGCAGCTTCACGCTGACGCCCACCACGCATGGCCGTTCGAACGTGTACAAGCAATGTTGGAACTACCCGGACGGGTCCAACTTCGCGTTGGTGCCGCGCTATTTCTATACCTATGCGCTGACCCGCAAGGACATCTCCGGCCCGGGGCTGAGCAACATGGCCTGGACCTATGACTATGGCCCGACCAATGCCAGCTGGGAGCCCTGCGGCGCTGGCTGCCCGTCCATCAAGATCGTGACGGTGACCGACCCCCGCAGTGAGCGGACGCGGTACATCTTTGGCAACAGCTACAACGTGTCGGAAGGCCAGCTACAGCGAGTGGACACCGGCTGGAACGGCACGACCGCGCTGAGCACCCGGACCCTCCGTTACCGCGCGCCGGACGCAGGGCCCTATCCCTCGCGCGCGGGCACCGCCAGCTACAACCTGGGTGACGGCGACCTGCTCGCCCGCTACATGCCGGTGGACGCGCAGGCCGTGACCCAGCAGGGCGAGACGTTCCTGTGGACCGCGAACAGCTTCGACACGCTCGTGCGGCCCACATCGGTGACCCGCTCCAGCAGCCTGGGCTACAGCCGCACCGAGACGACGACCTACAGCGACAACCTGCCGAAGTGGGTGCTGGGACAGGTCGCCACCGTGACCGAGGGCAGCACGGGCAAGGTGATGGAGTCGAACACCTATGACGCGACCACCGCGACGCTGGCGACGGTCAGCCGGTTCGGCGCCCTGGAACAGACGCTGACGTATTACCCGGACGGCACGCTGGCGACCCGCAAGGACGGCCGGAACAACACGACCACGTATTCGAACTACAAGGCCGGCCTGCCGCGGAACACCAGCCATCCCACGGGCACCAGCGAGAGCGCGGTCATCAACGGCATCGGGCAGATCACCTCCACGACCGACGCCGCGGGCTTCACGACCGGCTACGGCTACGACGCAGTGGGCCGGCTCAACCTCATCGCGTATCCCGCCGGGGACTCGGTGTCCTGGAACGCCACCTCGATGGTACTGGAGCCCGTCGGCTTCGCCGAGTACGGCCTGCCCGCCGGACACTGGCGCCAGACGGTCTCCACGGGCAACGCGCGCACGGTCACGTACCTGGATGCCCTGCTGCGTCCGCTGCTGACACGCACCTTCGACGCCGCCAACGAGGCGGGCACGCGCCGCATGGTCCTGCGACGCTTCGACATCAACGGCAGACCCACCTTCGAGTCCTACGCGCAACGCACCCTCAACGACGTCAGTGAGACCCCCGCCGGCACCAGCACCGCCTACGATGCGCTGGGCCGTGTCACCAGCCTCACCCTCGCGAGCGAGCTGGGCAACCTGACGACGACAACCCAGTATCTGGATGGCTTCGTGCGGCGCGTGACCAGTGCCCGCAGTCAGGTGACCGACACCCGCTTCTGGGCACTGGACCAGCCCTCCGAGGGAGCGCCGGCCACCATCGTCCAGCCGTATGGCCTGACGACGACCTTCACGCGCAACGTGTTCGGGCAGACGACGGGTTTCACGCGCGGCGTCGACGGCGTCTTCTCCACGCGCACCTACGCCTATGACGCGAACCAGCGCCTGTGCAAGACCATCGAGCCCGAGACCGGCTCCACCGTGCAGACGTACGACGCGGCGGGCAACGTCGCCTGGCGCGCCACCGGACTGTCTCTTCCGTCGACGAGCACCTGTGACAGCGCCAGCGTCCCAGCGGCCCGGAAGGTCACGTATGGCTATGACGCGTTGAACCGCGTGACGAGCACGGTCTTCGGAGACGCCAGCCCATCCATCACGCAGACCTATACGGCGGACGGTCTGCCGCTGACGAACACGTCCAATGGCGCGGTCTGGACCAACACCTACAACCGCAGGCGGCTGCTGGAGGAGGAGCGGCTCACCTACGGCGGCAAGACGTACTTCATCAACCGCGCCTATGACGCCAACGCGTCGCTGGCCAGGCTGACCTATCCGGACACGGCGCGCACGGCCATCACGTATAGCCCCAACGCCCTGGGTGAGCCGACCCTGGTGAGCTACTACGCCAACGACATCACCTATCACCCCAACGGGGCCATCGCCGGGTTCGTCTACGCCAACGGGCTCGTCCATACGATGACGCAGAACACGCGCGGCCTGCCCCGCCAGGTCAGCGACACCAGCGTGCTCAACGACGTCTACAGCTACGACGAGAACGGCAACGTCATTGGCATCGCGGACCAGCAGCAGGGCGTGAGCACGCGCAACATGGCCTATGACGGGCTCGATCGCCTCTACAGCGTCAGTGCGCCGAACCTGTGGGGCACGGTCACGTATAGCAACGACGCGCTCGACAACGTCATCTCGACCACGGTGACCGCGGGAGCCACGGCACGCACGAGCGCGCACAACATCGACTACGCGCGGAACCGCTTGAGCAGCGTGTCTGGCAATGCCGCGCCGTACAGCTTCAGCTACGGCTACGACAGCAACGGCAACATCACGCAGCGCGGTGGCCAGACGTATACGTTCGACCTGGCCAACCGCATGACGTCCGCCACCGGGAAGGCGACGTATTCGTACGATGGACGGGGCCGGCGCATCCAGATCGTCAAGACGGATGGCAGCAACCAGACGCAGCTCCAGCTCTACACGCAGGACGGCCAGCTGCTCTACGGGACCACGACGGTGGGAGCTTCAGCGCCCGTGGAGAGCAAGTACGTGTATTTGAACGGCACGCTCCTGGCGGACATCGGCGTGTCGTACATCCACACGGATGGCCTGGGCAGCGTGGTGGCGCGGACGGACTCGGCGCGCACGATCCAGAACCGCACCTATTACGAGCCGTATGGCCTGACACATTCCGGGGCTCAGCCCACGATTGGATTCGCGGGGCACGTGAACGACAGCGCGACCGGCCTGACGTACATGCAGCAGCGGTATTACGACCCGGTGGCGGGGCGGTTCTTGAGCATCGATCCGGTGACGATGGATGCGAACACCGGCGTCAACTTCAATCGTTACAACTACGCGAACAACAGCCCATACAAGTACATCGATCCGGATGGCCGGTTCTGGGTGCCCGTAGCAATGGCGGTCGTCTCGATGGGCATTGAAGTTGGCAGCCAGATGTTCAGCAACAGGAGCAGTCCGACCGCGAAACTGGAGGCCGGGCCGATTGTGGTTGCGGGCGTTAGCAGTGTGGCCATGGGGGGCGTCGGAGGAAAGCTTGCGCAAATGGCGCTCCGGGGCGAGATCACAGCCGCGGCCGCTGTCTCCTATACGAGGGCAGCCGGGGGAATCGCGGGCATGGGCGGCGCCGCCGCGGGAACCGTGGGGAGCCCCAAATCCCCCGACATCAAGAGCACGTTGATAGGCGGGCTGACCGGTTACCTGGGGGGAGCCGTCGGAGGGAAGATTGATAACGCGTTTGGAAGCGTATTGACGAAGCTGTCAGGCACCCTCGAAACCAGTCATCTGGCGACGACCACCATTTCATCGGTTACCGGCAACACGCCCGTGAAGCTCGGCACCAACATCGGGATGGAGGCGACGAAGGTGGCGGCGGATGTCGTCACGAATGGCGGAGGGAAGGAAATCGAGAAGCGCATGCCCGATTGAGCACGTGGGCACGAAGGGAGCCGGGCCCCCGGCTCCCTGGAGTTGTTATGTTCCGGCCATGGCGGACATCCCCAACCTGGAGACCCTGCGGGGGCAAATCGAACGCATCGACGAGGACATCCTCGATGCGCTCCAGCGGCGCATGGCCCTGGCCGACGACGTGGCGCGCGCCAAGCTGGTGACGGCCTGGCCCTTCCGGGACCCGCAGCGCGAGGACCTGCTCCTGCGCAAGCTGCGCGGCCGGGCAGCCGAGCGCGGCCTGGATCCACACGAGGTCGAACGCCTCTATCGCGTCATCCTGGACATGTCCGTGGCCCGGCAGCAGGCGCTCGTGACCCGGCTGGACACCACGCCCCTGCGCGTGGGCTACCTGGGCGTCGAGGGCTCTTACAGCCACCTGGCCGCCCGCCAGCGCTACGGCCACCGTCCGGGCGGCGTGCTCCTCACCGGCTTCGACAGCGCCCGGCAGGCCGTGGAGGCCCTGAAGCGCGGCGAGCAGGACCTGCTGCTGCTGCCCATCGAGAACACCACCGCCGGCAGCATGAACGAGACGTACGACGTGCTCGCCGCGGGCGACGCCGTCATCACCGGCGAAGTCGTGAGCCAGGTGGACCACCGGCTGCTGGGCGTGAAGGGCGCGAAGCTGGAGGACCTGCGCGAGGTGCTGTCGCATCCGCAGGCGCTGGCGCAATGCGAGGACTTCCTGCGCACGCACGTGCCCGGTGCCCGCGCCGTGCTGGGGCCGGACACCGCCGTCGCCGCGCAGATGGTCGCGGACCGCAACGACCCCACCGTGGCCGCCATCGCCAGCGAGTCCGCCGCCAGCCGCTTTGGGCTCGTGGTGCTCGCCAGCGACCTGCAGCCCGGCTCGGACTTCACGCGCTTCGTGGAGGTGGCGCGCCAGCCCACGCCGCTCGCGCCGGACGTGCCGTGCAAGACGTCGCTGCTCGTCGTGCTGGAGCACCGCCCGGGCGCGCTGGGCCAGGTGCTCCAGCGGCTCACGCAGCGCGGGGTGAACCTCTCCAAGCTGGAGTCGCGCCCCATCCCGGGCGCGCCGTGGCAATACCGCTTCTACCTGGACGTGGAGGGCCACGCCGCGTCCGCCGCCGTGACGGCCGCGCTGGACGACCTGCGTCCGCTCACGTCGTCGCTGCGCGTGCTGGGCACGTACCCGCGAGCGGAGCCACTCGATGGCTGACGCCGCCCCCCGCCGCATCGCCTTCCAGGGCGAGCGCGGCGCGTACGGCGACGAGGCCACGGGCGCCTTCTTCGGCGCCTCGGTGACGCGCATCCCCTGCCCCACCTTCCGCGACGTCTTCGAGGCCGTGGCCCGGGGCTCGGTGGACGGCGGCGTCGTCCCCATGGAGAGCGCGCTCGCGGGGCCGGTAGCGGAGGTGGTGGACCTGCTGCTGGAGTTCACCCCGCCCATCGCCGGTGAGCTGCGCCTGCGCGTGCGCCACTGCCTGCTCGCGCCGCCGGGCCGCACGCTGGAAGGGCTCACGCGCGCGCTGTCCCATCCGCAAGCGCTGGCGCAGTGCGGAGCCTGGCTGCGCAAGCACCACCTCCAGCCCGTGCCCGAAGCGAACACCGCCGTCGCCGCGCGGCGCGTGGCACAGGAGGCGCTGGAAGGCACGGCGGCCATCGCCAGCCGGACCGCGGCGGAGCTCTACGGCCTCACGGTGCTGGCGGAGGACATCGCGGACTCGCCGGACAACGCCACGCGCTTCCTCGCGGTGGGCACGGCCGTGCCGCCGAACCTGGGCCCGCGCTGGAAGACGTCGCTGGTGCTCACGCTCGACAACGGCCCCGGCGCGCTCGCGGGCGTGCTCTCCGCCTTCGCCTCGCAGGGGGTGAACGTCGCGCGGCTGGAGTCGCGGCCCGGCGGCGTGCGCGCCTGGGACTACCGCTGGTGCCTGGACGTGGACGGCGCGGAGGACTCCGCGCCGGTGAAGTCTGCCCTGTCCCAGGCCCGGAGCCTGTGCACGTCGCTCCAGGTCCTGGGCAGCTACGCCATCAGCGGCTGACGGCCGCGGCCTTGGCGCCCGCCTGCGTCCCGTCGCCGTTGCGCACGGCCTCCGTGTACGCGGCGCGCACGATGTTCGTGTAGCGCTGGAGCGCGCCCAGCTGCTCCAGGCGCAGCGCCTGCGGCCCGTCGCACAGCGCCTTCTCCGGCGTCGGGTGGAAGTCCACCAGCACCATGGACGCGCCCGCGATGAGTCCCTGGCCAATCGCGTGGAAGATGTCCGGCAGCCCGTCCGGCGGGGCCTCCGCGCGGCCAATGGCGTGCGACGGATCCACGCACACCGGCATGCGGGTGAGGCGGCGCACCACCGGCACGTGCGCGAAGTCCACCATGTTGCGGTGCGGGTCACCCAGGTGCGTCTTCACGCCGCGCAGGCAGAAGACGATCTTCGGGTTGCCCTCGCTCGCCACGTACTCGCACGCGTTGAGGGACTCCTCCAGCGTGATGCCCATGCCGCGCTTGAAGAGCACCGGGAAGGTGCGCTGCTGGCCAATCACCTTGAGCAGCTCGAAGTTCTGCGCGTTGCGCGTGCCCACCTGGAGCATCACGCCCGTGGGGTTGCCCGCGTTCTTCAGCGCGTCGTTGATCTCGTCGATGTGGCGCGGGTGCGTCACCTCCATCGCGATGACCTTGATGCCGTGCTTGCCCGCGGACTCGAAGACGTAGGGCAGGCACTTCGCGCCCAGGCCCTGGAACTCATACGGGTTGGTGCGCGGCTTGTAGGCCCCCATGCGCGTGGTGGTGATGCCGCAGCGGGCGAGCGCCGCCATCATCGCGTCCACGCTCTCCGGCGAGTCCACCGCGCACAGGCCGGCGAAGAGGTTCACCGAGTTGTCGCCGAAGGTGACGCCGTTGTACTCGAAGCTCGCCGTGGTGCGCTGACCGCCGTGCCGCCCGATGATGCGGTACTTCTGCGAGACGCGGACCACCTGGCGCACGCCGGGCAGCTGCTGGAACGGCTCCAGCGGCACCTGCGCGGTGGAGCCCAGCAGGTACAGCTCCGTGATGGTGGACTCGGCGCCCTGGACCACGTGGGCACGCGGGGTGACGCCCTCGTACTGCGAAGCGAGTTGGAGGACGGCGTTCACGACGGATTCCGGGGAATCCGGCTCGAGCATCACGATCATGCGAAGGGTTCTCCTGGTGGGGGGGCCGCTCGGTATTCAACACCGGCGTCCCGCCCTTTCCCTCCGCTTTTGTAAAATTTCGATGCCAGCGGCCTCAGGAGGAGGCGGGGCGCAGCCGGGTCGCCAGCTGGGTGTAGTGCTCCCGCTGGGTAGGGTCGCCCAGGTGCTCCCAGACGTCCGCCAGGGCCTTGGCCGCCTCCACGTAGGCGGGGGACAGCTCCAGGGCCAGCTCGAAGACCTGGCGGGCCAGGCGGTAACGGGCCTTGTCCGGACGCCGGCCCTGGGTCAGCAGCGTGTTACCCAGGGAGTAGACCTCGATGGCGGCGGCCTCGCGGTAGCCGGGGGTGGGGTTGTGTTGAACCGCCCGCTCCATCAGGAGGGCGGCGGCCTCCGGCTCACCCAGCGCCAGTTGGCAGAGCGCGGCCTCACGCAAGGGGTCCGCCGCGGTCGGGTCCAGCTCGATGGCGCGCTGGAAGCCCTTCAGGGCCTCCTCGGTGCGCCCCAGCTGCTTGAGCGCGAACGCCTTGGCGGTGAGCGCGGGGAAGTGGCGTGGATCCACGGCGAGGACCTGATCAAACGACTGGACCGCGGCCTCGTGGTTGCCGGCCATGGAACGGTGGACGCCCTCGTTGAACGACGCCAACAGCAACGACCTGGACATCTTCGGTTCCCCCATCGGACAGGGTGCACAAGGCCGCGAGCTTCCGCGCGGCCCGAAAGGCGCAAGCCTGTCACCGGGGGCCCACGCCTCGCAAAGGTGCGCGCCGAGCCGGGCTGATGGCATCCATCGCGATCCGCTGATGACGCATGCGGCCTCCCACCGGACGCCCCTTTCCGCCGTCTGGAATTCGCCACTGTCCGCGATGGCCCCACCTGCGCTAGGTCGCGATGCCAGTCCGGGTGGACTCCTCCGCGAGGCTTGCATGCTGGTGTTCGAGATCGTCATCGCGCTGCTGGTGGGAGGTGCAGGGCTGGCGGCGCTGTCCCGTCGGCTGGGCACGCCCTACCCCGCGCTGGTAGCGCTGGCGGGGGCGGTGCTGGCGCTCATGCCGTGGAGCCCGGAGCTGGTGCTGGATCCGGAGCTGGCGCTCACGCTGTTCGTCGCACCGGTGCTGCTGGACGCGGCGTTCGACGCGTCTCCTCGCGACCTGCGCGCGAACTGGCGGCCGGTGGCGGGGCTCGCCCTGGGCGCGGTGGTGCTCACGGTCATCGCGGTGGCGCTGGCGGTGCGCTGGATGGTGCCCGCGATGCCCTGGGCCGCGGCCATCGCGCTGGGCGCCATCGTCGCGCCTCCGGACGCGGCGGCGGCCACGGCGGTGCTCAAGCAGCTCAAGCCCCCGCACCGGCTGCTCGTCATCCTGGAGGGCGAAAGCCTCTTCAACGACGCGAGCGCCCTGCTCATCTACCGGCTCGCGCTGGGCGCCGTGGCCGCGGGCGGCGTGATGGGCTGGAGCGCGGTGCCCATGCTGCTGGTCGTCATGGTGGGCAGCGTGGTGCTGGGCGTGGTGCTGTCGAAGGTGAGCCTGCGCATCAACCTCTTCGTCGAGGACGTGGCCACGGCCGTCATCACGCAGTTCGGCAGCACCTTCGCGGTGTGGATCCTCGCCGAGCGGCTGCACCTGTCCGGCATCCTCACGACCGTCGTCTACGCAATGACCATCTCCCGCACGGCCTCCACGCTGACGCCCGCGCGGATCCGCATCCCGTCCTACGCGGTGTGGGAGGTGGCGACGTTCGTGCTGAACGTGCTGGCCTTCGTGCTCGTGGGCTTCCAGCTGAAGACCATCGTCGCGCGCTTCGACCGGGAGACGTGGCTGCAGTACACGGCCATCGCCGCGGTGGTGACGGTCGCGGCCATCCTCGCGCGCTTCGCGTGGGTGATGGGCGCGGGGGCCGTCACGCGCTGGAGGCAGCGCAAGTCGAAGTCCAGCCCCGTCACGCTCTCGCGAGGCGCGGCCGTGCTGGTGGGCTGGTGCGGGATGCGAGGCATCGTGACGCTGGCGGCGGCGCTGGCGCTGCCCACGGGGCATGACGGGGTCGCCGCCTTCCCCTACCGGGACCTCATCCTCTTCACCTCCTTCTCCGTGGTGCTGGGGACGCTCGTGGTGCAGGGCATGACGCTGCGGCCCCTGATGTCGCGGCTGAAACTGGACGACGACGGCGAGGTGGACCACGAGGTGCGGCTCGCGCGTGTGGAGACGCTGCGCGCGGGGCTGGAGGCCACGCAGGACGCCCCGGGCACGGAGATGTCCGTCCTGGTCCGGCGGCGCTACGAGTTGCAGCTGCGGCGCGCGCGGCAGCTCCTGGAGGAGCACTCGCTACCGGGCATGCCGGCCCCGGCGGGCCCCAGCTCTCCCTGGGGTCCGCCCACCGCGGACGCGGAAATGGTGCGCACCTCCATGGCTGCGGGGCGCAAGCGGCTGGCGGACCTCCGGGCCAACGGCACCATCGGGGACGCGGCGTTCCAGGTGGTGGAGCAGGAGCTGGACTGGTCGGAGCTCGACCTGCAGCAGATCCTCCGGGCGGAGTCGCCCGAGTAGGCCGCCCTATCCGCGCGCTTCCTCTTCCATCGCGGCGAGGAACCCGGTGGTGAAGTCCGGGTAGCGCGGCGTCCAGCCCAGGGCCTCCAGCTTCGCGGCGCTGATGGCGCGGTCGCCGCGCAGCGACTCATGCATCGACGCGAGCGGCACTCGCGGCGGCATGGGAAGGCCCAGACGCTGGCAGAGCCAGGAGGCCGTCTCCTCCTGTGTCGCGGGGCGGCGGTCGGCCGCGCAGTAGATCTCGCCAGGGCCGCCGCGCTCCAGCACCACGCGCACCACCTCCACCAGGTCGTCCACGTGGATGCGCGACAGCCGTCCCCCACCCGACTCCGGGATGCGCAGCGTGCCCGCCTTCAGCCGTCCGGATGTGCCGCGCCCCGGGCCGTAGATGCCCGCGATGCGCAGGACGCTCGCGCCCAACGGGAGGAACAGGCCCTCCGCCTCCAGCCGCGCACGCGAGGTCGCGGAGGCCGTGTCCACCGGCGTGGCCTCATCCACGTGCCCGCGAGCGGAGCCGTAGACGCCCGTGGAGGACAGGTAGACGAGCCGCGACGGACGCGCACCGCCCAGCGCTTGCGCGAGGTGGGCATCCAACCCCGCATCGGGTGGAACGGAGTCCACGACGTGCGCGCCCGCGGCTCGCGACAGCGCCTCTTCCATGGACACCACGCGAACCCCGGCCGCCTCCAGCACCGCGCGGCGGGACGCATCCCGGGTCGTGGCCAGCACCTCGCGGCCCGCGCGGGCCTCCGCCACCGCGAACCGCGTGAGCGTGTAGCCACAGCCGAGCAGAATGAGCGGAGCGGTCATGCCCTCCGCGATACCGGGCAACGGCCGCTCCGTGCAAGGCCCGGCACCAACGTGAACGGCCCTCCTCCCGTCATCCGGAAGAAGGGCCGTCGTCTCACGTCTTCAAGGCCGGCTCTAGAACTCCGCGCTCGCGCGAGGGTCGATGATGCCGCACTCCTTGATCTTGTAGAGCAGCGCCTTGTAGCTGATGCGCAGCTTGCCGGCGGCGCGGCGCTTGTTCCAAGCGGTGCGCTGGAGCATCGCGAGGATGGCCTCACGCTCCGCGAGCATCGCCGCGCGCTTGCCGATGTCCTTCAGCGACAGCTCCCCGGCCGGAGGCGGCGGGGGCGGAGGCTGGGGCGCATCGAACGGATTCGCGTAGCGCTGCGGCGTCACGGCGTTGAACGGCGAGGCCTCCGCCACCGGAGCGGGCGTCAGCATCACGCCACGCGCGGGCATCTCCAGCACCTGCACGCCGGAGTTGGAGACCGCCGCATGGGAGACGGGCGGCGCCGCGAAGACGCGGGCGGACTCTTCCACATGGCGCGACGGAGGCGGGCTGAACTCGTCCCCACCGCCGAACGACGTGGGCAGCGACGGCGCGCTCGCCGGAGCACGGCCACCGGCGTGGATTTCGTCCAGCACCAGGGTCGGATCCTTCAGCACGCACAGCCGGCGGACCATGTTCTCCAGCTCGCGCACGTTGCCCGGCCACTCGTAGTCGCTGAACGCGTGGAGCACCTCGGAGGGCAGCTCGGACACGTTCGTCATGAAGCCCTTGCCGTACTTCTTGAGGAAGTGGTCGGTGAGCGGCACCACGTCCTCCCGGCGCTCGCGCAGGGGCGGCAGGCGGATGGCCACCACGTTGAGGCGGTAGTACAGGTCCTCGCGGAAGTTGCCGAGCGCGATCTCCTTCTCCAGGTCGCGGTTCGTCGCCACCACCACGCGGCTGTCCACGCGGACGCTCTTCTTGCCACCGACGCGGAAGAACTCCTCGTCCTGCAGCACCTGGAGCAGCTTCGCCTGGAGGCGGATGGCCATCTCGCCAATCTCGTCCAGAAAGATGGTGCCCTGATCCGCCAGCTCGAACTTGCCCGGCTTCTCCGCCGTGGCGCCCGTGAAGGCGCCGCGCTCGTGGCCGAACAGCTCGCTCTCCAGCAGCTCACCCGGCAGCGCCGCGCAGTTCACCTTGATGAACGGCCGGCCATGGCGCTGGCTGCGCGCATGGATTTCGCGGGCAATCACTTCCTTGCCCGTACCGGACTCACCCAAGAGCAGCACCGGCACGTCCGTGTCCGCGATGCGCTCCACCAGCGCACGCGCGCGGCGCATGGCCGGCGACGTGGAGATGAGCACGCGAGCCTCGGCCGCGGCCTCCGCGGGCGTCAGCACCACGCGAGGCGCGGGCGCGGTCGCCTGACGCTCCGGCACGCGGGTCCCCAGGGCGCGCGCGAGCACGTCCTGCAGCTCGTCGTTGCCAAAGGGCTTCGCCAGATAGTCGGACGCGCCCATCTTCAGCGCGCGCACCGCGTCGTCGGCGCCGGACAGCGCGCTCAACACGATGACCGGGGCCGTGCCACCCGTGCCGCGGTAGCGGCGGAGCACCTCCAGGCCACTCATCTCCGGCATCACCACGTCCAGGAGCACCGCGTCGAACGAGCCACCGGAGAGCATCTCCAGCGCCTGCGAACCGCTGGACGCACAGCGCACCTGGTACCCCGAGCTGCCCAAGAGCTCGGACAGGAACGTGCGCACCGACTCCTCGTCATCCACCACCAGCACCGCGATCCGATCCATCCCCACGCCTCCGCTCGCCCTGTGCATCAAACCCTCGTGAACTGAATCAAACCGACATCAAGCGGGCTGGACCGGCCGCCCGCCGAATCTCGCGTGTACGCCTCAAGGTCTGCAGTGCCGCGCCCAGCAACTGGGTGGGAGCCCCCACCGTGTCCGGGAAGCTCACCGCCCCCAGCTCCAGCGCCGTGCGCACCACGCGACCCTCCATCTGGAAACGGGCGGCCTCGAACCGGGCCTCCACCCGCGCCAGCACCTCCGGCACCGCCTCCGCGGGCGTGCCCGGCAGCAGCATGGCGAACTGACTGTCGCCCACCCGCGCCACCGCGTCGGCCTCGCGCACCGTCTGTCCCAGCACCACCGCGCTGTAGACGAGCAGCCGCTCCGCCATGCTCTTGCCGTGCTCCTTGCGAAGCGCGCTCCACCCCGTCACCTCCGCCGCCACCACCGAGAAAGTCCCGCCGTAGCGCTCCGTCCGGCGGGCCTCCAGCCCGATGAGGGCCAGCAGGAACGGCCGGTTGTAGAGCCCCGTCACCGGGTCATGCAGCGCCAGCGCCGTGCCGGCCTCTTCACCCGCCGCCGCGCGCTCCACCGACTGCTTCAGCCGCATCTGCGCGTGCAGCTTCATGGACAGCTCCGCGCCATCCACCGCGCGCGGCACCACGTCCACGCACTGGCCCTTCTCCACGCAGAAGCGCCACGCGTCCCGGTCGTGCGAATCCACCAGGTACATCATCGGCACCGTGCCCTTGCCCACCTGGCGCAGGCGCCGCGCCGTCTGCACCGCCGCGTAGTCCGGCGGCTGCGCGGCCAACAGCACCGCGTCCGGGCGGATCACCTCGAAGAGGGGCACCGCCGCGTCGAAGCGCGTCAGGGGCACCACGCGGAAGCCCGCCTCCCCCAGGAGCGCCCGGGTGCGCTCCAGGTCCTCCGCACGCGGCTCCACCAGCAGCACCGTAGGAGGCTGGCCCGACTTTCCCGCTCCCTTGCGCTTCACACCCACCGCCGTGCCCTCCCTTCCAGCATTTTCTGCCCCGCCACCCTGCCCGCCTGCCCAGATTTACAGCCCCGCTACTTTCGCGCCCTACGTATCCCCTTGGATTTCTTAGGGGAGGGCACTTCGTTACCCATCCTGGCCCACGGTTTTAGCAATGGGTATGCCATTCATCACCTCGCGGATCCGGGCTTCCAACCCCTCCGCGTCCACGCGGTGCTTGAAGGCGGGCACGCCCTCGATGAGGACCACGGGGATGTCGTAACGCCAGGCCTCGAAGAGGTCCGGGCTCTGGAGGATGTCGGTGACGTAGAGCTCGAACGACAGCCGGGTCTGTACCTCCTCGGCCACGGCGAGGGCCTTCACGCAGAGGGAACACCCGGGTTTCGAGTAGATATCGACTCGCATGCGTTGCAGGATGGGCGCTCGATGCGCGGCGTGTGTGGTGATTTTTCGACGATGCCCCTCAAGGACCTGGTCGTCCACCTCGGGAATCGCCGGGCCACCGGCACCCTGAACGTGGAGCGGGGAGACGTGCGCAAGCAGCTCCTGCTTCGCGACGGGCACGTCATCACCGCCAGCTCCAACCAGCCGCGCGAGTACTTCGGCCAGTTCCTCATCAACCAGGGGCACCTGACGGAGGACCAGCTGGAGCGCGCGTTCGCCACGCAGGCGGAGACGCACATCCTGCTGGGGAAGATCCTCATCATGACGGGCACGGTGACGGAAGCCACCGTGCGCACCACGCTCTCCCACAAGTTCCGGGAGATGCTGCTGGACGCCTTCACCTGGGAGGAAGGCGGCTTCGACTTCCGCGCCACGGACGCCGCGCCGGAGCTGGAGGGCCTGGACGTCAGCGTGGACCTGCTGGACGTCAGCCGCGAGGGCGAGTTCCGCGAGACGGCGTGGCAGGCCATCCGCGCGGTGTTCCCTTCCGGCGGCGTGCGCCTGGAGGTGGACGAGCGCAAGCTGACGGACCGCAAGGCCGGCAGCATGGACGAGCGCATCGTGCAGTTGGCGAAGGACGGTCTGAGCATCGACGGCATCGCGCTGGCGCTGCACGCCACCGACTTCTTCCTCTACCAGCGGCTGTACGCGCTCTACCGGCAGGACGCGCTGCGCGTGTCCGACGAGGCTCCCCTGCCCGCGCCGGAGCCCGGCTCGCACACCGTGGTGGTGGTGGAGGACGATGACGACGACCTGAATGCGGGCGGCGTCATCGGCTCGGAGTCGTCTTCCGACGAGGTGCTCCAGGCCGCGCAGCTCTTCCTGGACGCGGGCAACCTGCGCGACGGCGAGGCGCTGGTCCGGCGCGCGCACGAGATTGCCCCCACCGAGCACACCGCGAAGCTCCTGCGCGACGCGGAAGGCCGGCTGCTCGCGGAGCTGCGCAAGGCGCTGATGGAGCCGTCGCGGGTGCCGGCGCTGATGGTGACGCCCGCGCACCTGAAGACGCTGCCGCTCACGTCACCGGAGCGCTACCTGCTGTCGCGCATCGACGGGCGGCGGGACGTGGCGGCCATCGTGCACGTGTCGCCCCTCCAGGAGCTGGAGGCGCTGAAGTTCTTCCAGGGCTTCGTGGACACGGGGCTGGTGAAGCTCACCCCGCGTCCGCTGTCCTGACGGCCGCGCTCAGTGCTTGCCGGCGGCGCCCGCGGGGGCCGTCAGCTCCACCGGCGCGGGGATGCGCTCCAGCGCCAGGCGCAGGGCCTCGCGGCCCAGATAGGAGCCGCGGATGCGCCACTTGGGGTCGTTCACGATGAGGGCGGCCACGGCCACGCGCGGGTTGTCCTTGGGCGCGAAGCCGACGAACCACGAGTAGTCCCGGAAGGGCTCGCGGTCCGCGAGCGTGCCCGTCTTGCCCACGGCGTCCTTCACCTGGAAGCCGCGCTCGCGGAAGACGCCGCGCGCGGTGCCGTGGGTGACGGTCTCCTCCAGCATCCGCGTCAGCTCGTGCGCGGCGGTGGGCGTGAGCACGGGCTCCGGCTCCGGCAGGGGCATGAAGGGCTCCGGCTCCACCAGCACGGGGTCCACCCAGCGGCCGTCGTTGGCGGCGACGGCGGCCAGGAGCGCGCCGTGCAGCGGGGACAGGTACACGTCGCCAAAGCCCGCGCCGGTGTTGGCGAGCGCGAAGCCGTCCTCCGGGATGTACGCGAGCGACACGTCCAGCGGCTGGGCGAAGGGAATCTCGCGGTTGAAGCGCAGGCGCGCCGCCATGCGCTTGAGGGCGTCCGCGGAGAGGTGCTTGCTGGTCATCTTGGCGAAGATGACGTTGGCGCTCTTGCCCATGGCCAGGGCCAGCGAATAGCAGGCGCCGTCGCGCTCGGTGTCCTCCAACTGCCGCTCGTTCAGCCGGCGCTTGCCGCCGTGGAAGCACGCCTCGGTGTCGGGTGACACGCCGGCCTCCAGCAGCGCGCTGCCGGTGACGATCTTGAAGATGCTCGCGGCCGGGTACACCGCGCGCACGGGCAGCCCGCGCAGCTCCGGCTTCGCCTCCGAGTGCTCCGCCATCGCGAGGACGCGGCCCGTGGAGGGCTCCAGCACCACCGCGGCGCCGTAGGGCACCTGGTAGTTCTGCATGATCTTCGTGAGCGATGCCTGGAGGCCCGGGTCGATGGTGAGCACCTGATCCGGCGCGCTCTTGCCGCCCTTCACCACCAGCTTGTTGCCCTCCAGCTTCGCGCGGGCCACCAGGTCCTGCGCGCGGGGCAGCCCCTGGAGCTTCGCGAACGGCGGCGCCTTCTCCCGCGAGGGCACCGGCATCGGAGGCACCATGCCGGGCTCCAGCGCGGCAGTGTCCTTCGCGGCCAGCGCCTCCGCCAGCGCGCGGGCATCCACCGGACGCGTGTCCGTGCCCTGCCCGGCGGAGGTCGCCTCCGCACCCGCGAGCGCGGGCGAGGCCGGAGCCTGCGACGCGGTCGCGCCGTTCGCGGCCGAAGCGGCGGGGGCCTGCGAGGCCGTGGCGCCGCTCGTGGACGGAGCGGCCGCAGGAGCCTGCGCGACGCTCGTGGCGGTCCCGGCGTCCTGCGCAGCCGCCTGGGCACGCTGCTCGGCCTCCACCTTCTCCACCAGCGTGCGGGCGCCAACCGGGCCCGCGTCCGTGCCGAGCGCCGTCACCGCTTGCGCCAGCGTCTGGGCATCGGACTGGGCGGCGGCTGACGGCGCGGGGGGCACGTCCGTCCCCGGCGCGGAGGCGCCCAGGAGCAGCGTGAGGGGGAACAGCGGCAGGGCGGCGAGGAGGCGGCGCTTCGTCATGCTTCGGGGCTCTCCTTGGGGGGCAGGGAGCAGACCGCCGGGATCCTAGTCGCTGAGGGCGCGCTGTCCACGGCTTGCCTCCTCGTCTGCCCTCTTCGTCCGGCAGAAACCTGGGAAGCTGACCGGAGGTCCAGTAGGGTCCTGTGCACCTTGGACGGACTCAAAGAGGCATTGGTCATCTGGGCAGCGGAGCTGCGCCGGGCCGTGAGAAGCGGCCGGGCCATCGTGCTGCTCGGGCTCTACAGCATGTTCTCCGCGCTGGTGCTGCTCGTGGTGGGCTTTGTCACCCGCGAGCTGCAGACCCAGGTGAACGCGAAGCTCGCCGAAGGCGGCGGGGACCCGGAGATGGCCACGCGCGCCGCGGAGGAGATGCGCCGCGGGGTGCTGGGCTTCCTCGCCAGCAACGACACCGCGATGATGGAGGCCCTGGCGCAGGTGCCCATCGTGGTGCTCATCGTCTTCAAGATCACCCTCTTCTTCCTGCCCGCCTACATCGCGCTGATGGGCTTTGATCAGGTGAGCGGCGAAGTGGGGCCGCGCTCCATGCGCTACCTCACCGTGCGTGCGCGCCGCTCGTCGGTGCTGCTGGGCAAGTTCCTCTCCCAGGCCACGCTGCTGGTGGGGCTGGTGCTGGTCATCGACCTGGCCATCTTCATCTACGCGCGCATCCTCAACGACGACTTCGCCTTCGGGACGCTGGTGCTCAACCTGCTGAAGTTCTGGAGCGCCACCATCGTCTTCTCGCTGGCGTACGTGGCCCTCACCACCCTGTGCTCCAGCCTCTTCCGCAGCCCGGCGGTGAGCCTCGTCTTCAACTTCATCCTGCTCTTCGTCTTCTGGCTGATGGACTCCGTGGGGCGCGCGGTGAGCCAGGAGAACCTGCTGCGCTTCCTGCGCTACCTCTCCCCGTCCTACTACTCGGACAACCTGCTGCACCCGAAGCTCGCCGAGTTCGCCGCCAGCGGCGCGGCCTACGCGGCCTTCGCGGCCGTCTTCCTCTTCGGCGCCTACGGCGTCCTGCGCGCGAGGGACCTGTGAGCGACCCGGCCATCCAGCTGTCCAACGTCTCCAAGCGCTTCGGCCCCAAGGTCGCCGTCAACGCGGTCAGCCTCCAGGTGCAGAAGGGCGACGTGTTCGGCCTCATCGGCCCCAACGGCGCCGGCAAGACGACCACCTTCTCCATGATGTGCGGCTACCTCTACCCGTCGGAGGGCTCGCTCCAGGTGATGGGCGTGTCGCCCACCACGCCTGGCGCCCTCAAGGGCCGCGTGGGCGCGCTGCCCCAGGACGCGGTGCTGCCCCCGGGCTGGGAGGTGGGCGCGCTGCTCATGTACTGGGCCCGCCTGTCGGACCTGCCCCAGCCGGAGCACGAGGCCCGGGGCGCCCTGGAGAAGGTGGGCCTGATGGAGGCCTGGAAGGTCCAGACGCAGGCGCTCAGCCACGGCATGGCCAAGCGCGCCGCCATGGCCCAGGCCCTGATGGGCCGCCCGCCCCTCGTGCTCCTGGACGAGCCCACCGCCGGCCTGGATCCGCGCATCGCCGCGCAGGTGCGCCAGGTCATCAAGGACATGAAGGGCACGCAGACGGTGGTCGTCTCCAGCCACAACCTCCAGGAGCTGGAGGAGCTGTGCGACGCCGCCGCCATCCTCGACAAGGGCTCGCTCGCGCAGGCGGGCACCATGTCCGAGCTCACCGGCCAGGGCGCCGAGTTCCGCGTCCAGATTGCCCGGGGCGACGTCATCATCCCGGAGATCACCTCCCTGCCCGGCGTCACCGACGCGCGCATGGAAGGCCCAGACGTGCTGCGCGTGCGCTTCGACGGCCAGGCCCAAAAGGCCGAGGAGGTCATCAGCCGCACCGTCGGCCACCTCCTCCAGCACCAGGTGCTCATCCTCGGCGTCAGCCGCGGCCGCCGCCTGGAGGACCGCGTCCTTCAGCTGCTGTAGGCCCGCGCCCCACGCACGCTCACCCCGCCTTGCGCACCCAGCCCACATAGTGGGCATCGCGGCGCTCCATGCGGACGAGCGTGTTGCCCGTCGCGTCGCACCACGCGGGCAGGTCCGCCTCCAGCCCCCGGTCGGTGGAGATGAGCTCCACCAGTGACCCGGGCGGCAGGCGGCGCATGGCCTTGGCGATCTCCAGGATGGGCACCGGGCAGAGCGCCCCGGACGTATCCACACGCACACCGGCTTCCATGGGCGTGCATCCTGTCACGAAACCCTGACTGCCAAAGTGGCACGACACGCGCCGTGAGAGGGAATTTTGGTCCTCCCCGCGTCGTTGTCCGCCCCTTCGAGGCCTCTGGATTCGTGGCGGACGCAGGCGGTCATCGCGGCTTGCGTGTCTGGAATTCCCTCTGTTAAGTACCCCGCCCTTTCCCTACCCAGACACCCGCTTGGGGCCCGGAGTCGGACCTATGGCGCAGGAGCATTCCCAACCCATGAAGCCCAATGTCATCGTGGCCTTGCTGGTCGGCCTGGTGCTCGGGTTCGTTGGCGGCCGTGCCGCCAGCGGCTCGAAAACCATCACCGGCAACACGCCCACCGTCGCGCAGGCGGCCAACAAGCCCGCGCGCGCCGTGGACCCCACCGTCTTCAAGGTGCCCGTGGATGGCGCCCCTACCAAGGGCAGCGTCAACGCGCTCGTCACCCTGGTGGAGTTCAGCGACTACGAGTGCCCGTTCTGCAGCCGCGCGAACACCACCGTCGAGCAGCTCCAGAAGGACTACGGCAGCAAGCTGCGCGTCGTGATGCGCCAGAACCCGCTGT
Source organism: Corallococcus macrosporus (assembly GCF_017302985.1). Taxonomy (NCBI): domain Bacteria; kingdom Pseudomonadati; phylum Myxococcota; class Myxococcia; order Myxococcales; family Myxococcaceae; genus Corallococcus; species Corallococcus macrosporus. The sequence goes on along the minus strand of NZ_JAFIMU010000004.1, from coordinate 855,895 downwards.
CCTTCCACCCGCACGCCCGTCCCGCGGCTCTCGCGGCGCTCGCGGCCGGTGAGCAGGGCAAGTACTGGGACATGCACTCCCTCCTCTTCGCCAACAACAAGAAGCTGGATGGGGAGAGCCTGGAGGGCTACGCCAAGCAGATCGGCCTGGACGTGGCGAAGTGGAAGGCGGACATGGCGGACTCCCGCCTGGGCGCCGCCATCGACAAGGACGCGGCCCTGGCCCAGCAGCTCGGCGCCAGCGGCACGCCGGCCTTCTTCATCAACGGCCGTTTCCTGTCCGGCGCGCAGCCCATCGACAACTTCAAGGCCCTCATCGACGAGGAGCTCTCCAAGGCCGAGGGCCTGGTGAAGAGCGGCGTCGCCCCGGGTCAGGTCTACGCGCGCATCATGGAGAAGGGCGTCGAGCGCGCCCCGGCCCGCGCCCAGCAGCAGGCCGAGCCCCCCGCCGCCGCGAAGAAGGTGGACGTCCCCGCGGACTCCCCCGTCGTCGGCCCGGCCACCGCGAAGGTGACCATCGTCGAGTGGTCCGACTTCGAGTGCCCGTTCTGCAGCCGCGCGGTCCCCACCCTCAACAAGATCAAGGAGACCTACGGCAAGGACGTGCGCGTGGTCTTCCGTCACCAGCCGCTGCCCATGCACTCGCACGCGAAGCTCGCCGCGCAGGCCTCCATGGCCGCGCACGAGCAGGGCAAGTTCTGGGAGATGCACGACAAGCTCTTCGCCAACCAGCGCGCCCTGGAGCGCGGTGACCTGGAGAAGTACGCGCAGGAGATCGGCCTGGACGTGAACAAGTTCAAGGCCGCCCTGGACTCCAACAAGTTCTCCGCGAAGGTGGACGCGGACGCCGCCGCGGGCATGGCGGTGGGCGCCAACGGCACCCCGGCCTTCTTCATCAACGGCCGCTTCCTCTCCGGCGCGCAGCCCTTCGAGGCCTTCAAGCCCCTCATCGACCAGGAGATCGCCAAGGCCGACAAGGCGCTCGCCGGCGGCACCAAGGCGGAGGACCTCTACGCCAAGCTGAACCAGGACAACGTCAACGCCGCTCCGGCCGCCCCCGCGGCGCCCGCCGAGCCGGCGGTGCAGAAGGTGGAAGTGGGCAACGCCCCGGTTCGCGGGCCGAAGAACGCGCCCATCACCATCGTCGCTTGGTCCGACTTCGAGTGCCCCTTCTGCAGCCGCGCCGTGCCGACGCTCGAGCAGGTGGAGAAGGAGTACAAGGGCAAGGTCAAGATCGCCTTCAAGCACCAGCCCCTGCCCTTCCACCAGAACGCGAAGCTCGCCGCCCAGGCCTCCATGGCCGCGAACGAGCAGGGCAAGTTCTGGGAGATGCACGACAAGCTGTTCGCCAACCAGCGCGCGCTGGACCGCGCCAGCCTGGAGAAGTACGCCCAGGAGCTGAAGCTGGACATGAACAAGTTCAAGACGGCCCTGGACTCCGGCAAGTTCGACAAGCAGATCGAGGCGGACATGGCGGACGGCTCCGCCAAGGGCGCCAACGGCACCCCGACGTTCTTCATCAACGGCCGCACGCTGGTGGGTGCGCAGCCCTTCGACGCCTTCAAGCGCGTCATCGACGAAGAGCTGAAGAAGACCGGCGCGGTGGCGGCGGAAGCGAAGTAGCCCTCCCCCGCTGTTGAAGCACCAAGGCCGTCGGCTCCCTTCGCGGGAACCGGCGGCCTTCGTGTTTCCAGCACCTGCTGCGCCCCGCGTCAGGAGACGGCGATGGCGTCGATCTCCACCTTGGAGCCGCGCGGCAGCGCGGACACCTGCACGGTGGCGCGGGCCGGCGGGGAGCCGGTGAAGGCGCGGCCGTACACCTCGTTCACCTTGGCGAAGTCACCCAGGTCGGTGAGGAAGATGGTGCAGCGCACGACGTGGCTGAAGTCCAGGCCGCTGGCGGCGAGCACGGCCTTCAGGTTCTTCATCACCTGCTCGGCCTGCGCGACGACGTCCCCGGGGACGATCTCCATGGTCTTCGGATCCAGGGGAATCTGGCCGGAGAGGAACGTCATCTTCCCGGCGTCCACCTGCACGGCCTGGGAGTAGGGGCCAATCGCCTTGGGGGCGTCGTCGGAGTGGATTGCCTTGCGCGCCATGCAGCACACCTCGCGTTGAGGCGGCCCCGTCCAGGAAGACGGGGCCGCGGGTCCGCCGCGCGCTGTAGCACAGGCCAGGGCTAGATTCGCTCGACGGAGTAGACGCCCGTCAACCGCTCGATGGAGCGCATCAGGTCCGTCAGCTGCTTGAGGTCGGAGATGGTGACCTCGAAGGTGTTGACGGCCCGGTCGTCGCCGGTGGCCCGGCAGTTCGCCTGGGAGATGTTGACGCTCTTCTTGGAGAACGTGTTGGTGATGTCCGCCAGCAGGCCCGGCCGGTCCGCCGTCAGCACGCGCAGCGTGACGGGCCGCTTGAAGTCCCCCTTCACGTCCCAGGACACGTCCACGCGCCGCTCGGGGTCCGTGGCCAGGGCCTTCTCACACCCCACCGTGTGCACCGTCACGCCCCGCCCCCGGGTGATGAACCCCGCGATGGGGTCTCCGGGAACGGGGTTGCAACAGCGCCCGAAGCGCACCAGCACGTCATCCACGCCGCCAATCTGGACGCCGCTGCGGTTGTTGCGACCGACGAGCCGCTTGGCCAGGTCGGTCATGCGCGACAGGCCCGGCAGCATGGAGGCGTTGTTCCCCGTGCCGTGGCCCGTCCCGTTGCCGTCCGAGGGACGCGGGGGCGGCTCCGCCTGCGCCAGCTTCTCCTGCGGCACGATGCGCTGCACCAGCTGCTGCGGCGTCACCTTGCCGTAGCCAATGGCGACCAGCAGGTCGTCCTCGACGCGGAAGCCCAGCTCCTCGGCGACCTTCTTGAGCTCGCCGGACTTCATCTGCTTGTTGAAGTTGAGCTGGAAGCGCTTGAACTCGCGCTCCACCAGCTCGCGGCCCAGCTGCAGGCTCTTGTCGCGCTGCTGCTGCTTGATGAAGCCGCGGATGCGCTGCTGCGCGCGGCTCGTCTTGACGAAGGTGAGCCAGTCCTTGGACGGATGCGCCTGCGGGCTGGTGAGCACCTCCACCGTGTCGCCGTTCTTCAGCTTGTAGCGCAGGGGGACGATCTTGCCGTTCACCTTGGCGCCCACGCACCGGCCGCCCACGTCCGAGTGGATGGCGTACGCGAAGTCCACCGGCGTCGCGCCGCGCGGCAGGCTGCGCACGTCGCCCTTGGGCGTGAAGACGAAGACCTCGTCGGTGAAGAGGTCCACCTTCACCGTCTCGAGGAACTCCTTGGGGTCCTTGAGGTCCTGCTGCCACTCCATCAGCTGGCGCAGCCAGGCGAACTTCTCGTCGTCCTTGGAGATGGGCGCGCGGCCTTCCTTGTAGGCCCAGTGCGCCGCGATGCCCTCCTCGGCGATCTTGTGCATCTCCGCGGTGCGGATCTGCACCTCCACGCGCTCGCTCAACGGACCAATCACCGTGGTGTGCAGGGACTGGTACATGTTGGGCTTCGGGATGGCGATGAAGTCCTTGAAGCGCCCGGGCACCGGCTTCCACATCTGGTGCACCATGCCCAGCGCCTCGTAGCAGGCGGGCACCGACGGCGCGATGATGCGGAACGCGATGATGTCGTGGATCTGATCGAAGTCGATGCCCTGCGACTTGATCTTCTTCCAGATGCTGTAGACGTGCTTGAAGCGCCCGCTGACGTCGCCCTTGAGGCCGCGCTCCTGCAGCTTCGCGCGCATCAGGTCGCAGGTGTCCTCGATGTACGCCTCGCGCTCCTTCTTGCGCTTGTTGAGCTGCTCCTCCAGCGCGAAGAACTCCTGGGGCTTCACGTAGCGGAAGGACAGGTCCTCCAGCTCCGTCTTGATCCAGGAGATGCCCAGGCGGTTGGCCAGGGGCGCGTAGATGTCCAGCGTCTCCTGTCCGATGCGGGCCTGCTTCTCCTCGGACATGTGGTCCAGCGTCCGCATGTTGTGCGTGCGGTCCGCCAGCTTCACGAGGATGACGCGGATGTCCTGCGCCATCGCGATGATCATCTTGCGGAAGTTCTCCGCCTGCTTCTCCTCCTGGGAGAGCGTCGCGGACGCGGAGAACTTGGACAGCTTCGTCACGCCGTCCACCAGTTGGGCGACCTCCGGACCGAACAGCTCCGTGAGCTCCTCCGCGGTGGCGAGCGTGTCCTCGATGGTGTCGTGGAGCAGGCCGGTGACGATGGACGCCTCGTCCAGCTTTAGCTCCGCCAGGATGCCCGCGACCTCCAGGGGGTGAATCAGGTACGGCTCTCCCGACTTGCGGAGTTGTCCCTGATGGACCTTGGCCGAGTAGACGTACGCCTTCTTGATGATGTCCAGGTCGGGGTCCGGGTGGTACGACGCAACCCGCTGCAGGATGTCGTTCAGGCGAATCATCGAGGCGGTGACAATCGTAACTGCCTCAAACAGCAGGGGCAACGTTACCCTGGAACATCGCGTGCCCCGCCGGGTCCTGGATGGAGCCCGGGCGCCCTGGGAGACGGCTCCCAGGCTTTCATTGACCCGGCGTTTCGCGCCCCCCTAGATTGGCCCACTGCCCATGTCTCAGCTTCTGCTGTCCGCGCTCCCGGTGGTCTGCCCGAATTGTGACGGCTACAACCCGCCACGCTCGGCCACCTGCGTGCTGTGCGGCCAGGCGCTGGAAGAGGCCGCCCAGGCCCCCCGTCCGGTGGCCCCGCCCCCCTCGCGGCCGGCGACGCTGCCCGCGGTCGCGGGCCCGGGCCGTCCCGCCGCCGTCGCGAGCTTCACGCGCCCCGGTGAGGTGCTGGCCCCGCCCACACCGCCCCCGCCTCCCAGCGCGGTGCCGCCCGGGCTGAAGCCCTCCGCGCGCACCCCGCCGCCCACCGCCGCCCAGGGGCTGATGGTGGAGGCCCGCCGGGCCGCGCAGCCCGCCGGGACGCCGCCGCCCCCGCCGCGAGCGGGCTACGGGCCGGCCCTTCCGCCCGCGAACACCCGTCCGCCCCCGCCGGTGCCGGACAGCGCCCTGCCCGCTCGGGGCGGCACGGGGGCCACGGCCCCGGTCCAGGGGGGCATGCCTCCCACGGCCCCCACGCCCACGGGCGCCACGGCGCGTCCCGCCCCGGTGGCGTCGCGCTTCGGGCTGGCGGTGATCGCCGGGACGACGCGCGGCCAGCGCTACAAGCTGCCGGTGACGGGCTGCGTGGTGGGCCGCCAGCGCGGCGCCATCCTCTTCCCGGATGACGTCTTCGTGTCGCCGCTGCACGCGACCTTCCTGGTGAAGGACGGCGCCCTCTTCGTGCGCGACGAGTCGAGCGCGTCGGGCGTCTACGTCACCTTCGCCGGCACGGAGCCGCTGGCGCCGCGCGCCCTGTTCAGCGCCGGCCAGCGGCTGTTCCGCTTCACCGGCCGCGTGGAAGCCCCTCCGCCCGTCCAGGGCCGGCCCAACCCGTACGGTTCACCGGTGCCGCTCGGCCAGGCGCTGTACGGCGTGGAAGAGGTGCACATGGGTGGCAGGGCGGGACGTGCGGTGGTGACGGCCGCGGCGCTGCTCACCATCGGGCAGGCGCACTGCGACCTCGCGTACCCCAACGACGAGGGGCTCGCCGGCCGCCACTGCGAGCTGAGCCCCACGGCGACGGGCGCGATGCTGCGCGACCTCTCCGGCGGACTGGGCACCTTCGTGCGCATCCCGCCCGCGACGGAGCGGCCCCTGCGTCCGGGCGACCGCGTCCGCCTGGGCCAGCACGTCATGCAGGTGGAGACGCTGGGCTGACGGGAAGCGGCCGGGCCCTCAGGGCGCGGAGGGACGCGCCACCGGACTGCCCAGCCGGGCCTCGATGTACGCACGCGCGCGCGAGTCGGGCATGTCGGTCAGGTGGCGCACCCACCAGCCGCGGGCCTCGTCGGTGTTGTCGCGCTGCCAGTACAGCTCGCCCAGCTTGAGGGCCAGCTCCGCTTCCGGGTTGAAGTTGAAGGCTTCCTTGTAACTGGAGGTCGCGCGGCCCAGCTCTCCGGCCAGCACGTCGCGGTCCCCGTCCTGGGTCAGCTTGCGCGCCTTGTCCACGTTGCGCGCGTTGCTGGGGATCTGCCGCAGGTAGTCCGGCTGATCCGAACCCGACGTGAGCAGCCGGGGCGCGTTGGGCGGCGCCACGTACGGGCTCCCCTCGGAGCCGCTGCCGGCGCCAATGCCGAAGTAGTAGACGAAGAAGCCCACCGCCCCCAGCACCAGCACCGTGGTGAGCGCCTTGAAGAAGAGGATGATGCCGTCGCCGCCATGGGAGGCGGGCGCGACCACGGAGGTGCGGGTGCCCTCGGGCGCGAGCGTGGCCTCCTCGGAGACCGGCGTGCGCGAGTTCGGCAGGCCCTGCACGGTGGCTTCCACCGTCACGTCGTTCCAGCCCGTGTTGTTGCGAGCGGCGTTGTGCGCCGCCTGCGACCTGCGCGGGATGGGGGCCAGCACTCCGGAGGCCTGGGGACGGCGTCCGCTGGGCTCGTTGGCGTTGGCGCTGGCGCCACCGCGGCGGCGCTCCTTGTCCACCGCGAGCAGCTCGGTCTTGAAGGCCGCGGCGTTGGCCGGCCGGTCATCCGGGTCCTTGGAGAGGACGCGGAGGATCAGCCGCTCCATGCCCGGGGAGATGCGCGCGTCCGGACGGCGGCGCGTGGGCGGGGGCGGCTCCTCGGTGAGGTGCTTGGTGGCGAAGCCCACCGCCGAGTCGGACTCGAAGGGCAAGAGGCCCGTCATCAGCTGGTAGAGGATGACGCCCACCGCGTACAGGTCCGAGCGGTGGTCCAGCACCGCGCCCCGCGCCTGCTCCGGCGACATGTACTCGGGGGTGCCGCACACGAAGCCCGCGCGCGTGAGGGCCGGGCCCTCGTCCTGCGAGTCGGTGATCTTCGCGATGCCGAAGTCCAGCACCTTCACGAAGTCCGGCTCGTTGCGGCGCTGCTCCACCATGATGTTCTCGGGCTTCAAGTCCCGGTGGATGACGCCCGCGCCGTGCGCGTCCGACAGCGCGCTGAGGATCTGGAGGGCGATGCGCACCACGCGCGCCTCGCCCAGCGGCCACTCGCGGCTGAGGATCTGATGCAGGTCCTGCCCGGCCACGTACTCCATCGCGATGAAGAGCGCGCCGTCGTCGGCCTGGCCGAAGTCCAGCACGCTGATGGAGTTGGGGTGGTTGAGGCGGCTGGCCGCCTTGGCCTCGCGCTGGAAGCGCGCGACAGTGCGCTCGTCGGACAGCAGCGTGTGGCGCAGCACCTTCAGCACCACCACCTTGTCCAGCGCGAGCTGACGGGCGCGGTACACCTTGCCCATGCCGCCTTCGCCGATGAGGGCCTCCACCCGGTACTTGGAGGCAATCGTCTTGCCCACGTATTCGTCGCCGCCCTCGGCCGAGCGCAGGAGCGTCGCGCCGCAGGCAGGGCAGTAGCGGGAAGAGTCTTCGGCGTCAGCGCCGCAGGAAGGGCAGTACACGTCAGCGTCCAGTCAGTGGGGCCGGGACTTCACCATGCCCCTCGGGTGGGGAGCAAGCCGTGCGCTGTCGGGCCCCCCAACGCGGCGCGGGCCTGCTAGAAGGGAAGCTCGCATGGACGCCGTGGAATATTGCCCCCGCTGTGACACCGAGAATTCCCGGGATGCCACTGTGTGCCGAGCTTGTGGCTCGGCGCTCCGCTCCGGGACCATGGTGATGGCCGTGGCGCACGTCTCGTCGCGCCCGCAGGTGTCCATCCGCGTGGTGCGGGCGGACGGCGGCCCCGAGTCGCTCGTGCGCATGCAGCGCGACACCCTCACCTGCGGCCAGCAGGCGGACATCGCGCTCAACGACGACCCCTTCATCATGCCCGTGCAGGCGCGCTTCTTCTTCTCCGGCGCCCGGCTCGCCATCGAGGACGTGGGAGGCGCCAACGGCGTCTTCGTGCGCCTGCGCAACGAGCGCGAGCTGCCCGCCGGCGGAGAGCTGCGCCTGGGCCGTCAGCGCTTGGTGCTGGAGCCCATCCCCGCCGCGGCGCTGGGCCCGGGCGGCACGCAGGTGTGGGGCTCGCCGGATCCGGGCTACCGGCTGCGGCTCATCCAGCTGCTGGAGGGCGGCCTGCGCGGCGCGGCCTACCCGCTCAAGGACGGCGACAACCTGCTGGGTCGTGAGCAGGGCGACATCGCCTTCCCCACGGACGGCTTCGTGTCCGGGCGGCATGCGCTGCTACAGGTCAGGGGGGACCGGCTGATGGTGCGCGACGTGGGCTCGTCCAACGGCACGTTCATCCGGCTGGCGGGGCCGACCTTCGTCGACAACGGCGACCACTTCCTCATCGGCCGTCAGCTGCTGCGGGTGGAGATCCAGCCCGCGGCGGCCTGAAGCGACTGCATGCGGCAAGCGCGGACCGCACGGGAGCACCGTGCGGCCCGGTGAAGCCAACGGCCATCAGCCGTAGGACTTCTCCTTCTTCTCCTGCTCTTCCTTGCAGCGGATGCAGAGCGTCGTCACCGGACGCGCATCCAGACGCTTGGGGGAGATGTCCTCCTCGCAGCGCTCGCAGATGCCGAAGGTGCCGTCCTCCACGCGCTTGAGCGCGGCGTCGATCTTCTGCAGGAGGAACTTCTCCCGGTCGCGCAGACGGAAGACCATGGACTGGGTGTACTCAGAGGCGGCCTGGTCGATTTCGTCAGGCAGGTCGTCCGTGTCGAAGGACGATTCCTCCACCAGGGTCTTCTTCGCGCTTTCGAGCAGGCTCGCTTTGCTGTCCTCGAGCATCTTCTTGTAACGCTTGAGATCTTTCTGGTTCACAGCCTGCGGCTCCGTTGGACGGGTAGAGGGGGCCTGACCCCGAAAAAAAGGGCCCGAAAGCTTTATTCAGGCAGCTGCCAGTGTCAAGCTGACCTGCTTTAAAAACGTGGGTGCACGAGGGGCGCCTTGAGCGACAACACGAAGTTCGATCGGGAATTCTTGCGCTCGGCGCTCTCCCTGGCCGCCAAGAGCGAGGTCGACCACTTCCTCTACATCTCCGACACGCCGATTCCTCCGGAGGACCTCCGGGGTAAGCCCGCGCGCAAGAAACTGGTGTACGCGGTGACGCTGGACAAGCTGGCGCAGGAGCACCAGCACAAGAAGGTCCGCGCGCTCGTCATCCCCGCGTACGACTACTCGCGCACGGAGCGGGTGAAGGTGGCGCTCGTGTCCGCGCTGTCCCAGGGCGCGTTCAAGGAAGGCGACCTCGTGCTCTGCATGACGGGCAAGGTGGGCCGCGCGCCGGACACGCTGATGCAGATGCGCATCGGCGGGTCGCTGGACGACCGGCTGGCCATCGAGGGCGTGAAGCTGGGCGAGGAGTTCAACTCGCAGGTGGTGGACGCGCTGATCCAACTGGCGCTGCAGATTGGCCAGGAGGGCTTCGAGGGCCACCCCATCGGGACCATCATCACGATTGGCGACCACACGGCCGTGCTGGAGAAGAGCAGGCAGCTGACCATCAACCCGTTCCAGGGCCTGTCGGAGTCCGAGCGCAACGTGCTCGACCCGAAGATCCGCGACGCCATCAAGAACTTCTCCGTGCTGGACGGTGCGTTCGTCATCCGCGAGGACGGCGTGGTGCTGGCCGCGGGCCGCTACCTGTCCGCCAACGACGACACGGTGAAGATTCCGCTGGGCCTGGGCGCGCGCCACGCGGCCGCCGCGGGCATCACCTCCACCACCCACTGCATCGCGCTCGTGGTGAGCCAGACGTCGGGCGCGGTGCGGCTGCTCAAGGGCGGCAACATCGTGCTGGAGCTGCACCAGACGGCGCGGCGGAACTAGGCACCCTCCCCTACTTCACGCGCTCGGGCGTCGCGGGGGGCTGGTGCTCCTCGCGGTAGATGTCCGCCAGCGCGTGCGCCTTCTCCACCTCGTCGCGCGCGGCCTCCAGCGCCATCACCCGGTCGAAGCGCTCCACCTGCTCGCGCAGCGCCTCGGTGACGACGCCGCCCGCGGCCATCCGCGCGGACGCGCTCTCGCGCTCGATGCGCAGGTCCGCCACGCGCTCGCCCAGCTCGCTGGCCGCGCCGAGCAACAGCTCCGAGTCCCGCTCCGCGCGCCGCAGCGACTCGCGCGTGGACTCCAGCAGGCGTTCGGTCTGCACGCGGTCGCGCTCCAGCACGCCCACGCCCTTCGCGTCGCCCCGGTCATGCGCCGTCTGGCGCCGCCCGGCGATGTCGCCCAGGCGGGCCGTGTAGCGCGTCACGCCTCGGGAGAGCTCGCCCTTGAGGGCCAGCAGCGTGGCGGCGGACTTGCGCACCTCGGCCGCCTGGCGCTCCAGGTCCTCGATGAGCCGGTCGAACGTGGCCAGCGGGTCCACGGGCGCCGGAGGCGTCTTCTTGCGTTTGAGGAAGCCGAACATGGCGCGTGCCCTGGAGCCTACCCGAACGGGCGGCAGAGCAGCCGCACCCGTTCCAGTGCCTCGCCCACCGGACGCGCGCCGCCGGACAGCACGGCCAGGTAGCGCGCGGGCGTGAGTCCATAGACGGACAGCAGGTGCTGCAGGAGCACCACGCTCTCTGTCGCGCGCCGGTCCGCGGGAGCGAGCGACGCGGCCTCGCCCACCGCTTCCAGGATGTCCGTCACCCGCGCCACCAGCTCCATGCCGGGCTTCTCCGGCACGGTGGATGCCGGGGGCGTGGCAGGGAAGAGCGCGTCGAAGGACGCCTCCACGGCCACCCCCGTCCCGGGCGCGCGGCCGGCCGCCACCGCCTCCAGCGCGTCCAGGTGCGGGGCCAGCGCCTCCAGGGCCTCCAGCGAGGCGGGCACGTCGCGCGGCAGCAGCGTGCGCCAGGGCGTGTCGAACTCCGTGCGCGCCCAGCGGATCTCCTCGTCGGAGAGCGGGTGGTAGAAGGCGCGGCCTCCAGCGGCGCGTTGCTCCAGCACCAGGGACTTGAGGTCCGGGTTCTCCTCGCCCAGCGAGATGAAGCTCAGCGCGATGTCCAGGGCGCCCATGGGCGCACGCGTGCGGCGGATGAGGTCCAGGTCCACGCGGTCCTCGCCGTCGGTGATGAGCACCACCGTGGCGCGAGCGAGGTACGGGTCCCGCCCCTGCGCGGCGCGGATGGAGTCGAACGCGGACAGCAGGGCCAGCGAGATGTCCGTCTGCCCCTCCGCGGGCGAGTCCCGGAAGAGCTTTTCGATCTGCCGTGTCGCCTCCGCGGCGGTGTCCACGCGGGCCAGCTCCGTGGGCACGTCGTTGAAGAAGCTGAAGTAGAGCGGGTCGAAGTTTTCTCCGCGCCGGGCCTTCACGCGCAGGTTGTTCAGCTCCGCGATGATCAGCGCGTCACGGAAGCGAGCCCGTGCGCCGTGCATGGAGCCGGAGGCGTCACAGACGTAGACGCGCACGGCGGTGCGCTTCACCTTGCGCGGCTTGGGGGGCGGCGCGTCGTCAAGGTAGGTGCGCACGAGCTGACGGTGCGCCGCGAGGTCCTGGAGGATGCGCCGCGGATCCGTGATGACGAACTGATGGACCTCGTCCAGGCTCCCCGTCGTGGCGAACGACATCGTCTGCGTCGGATAGGGCACCTGGCGCGGGACGGCCCGGGCCGCGGCGGCGTCCTTCTCGACGATCTCCTCCGACAGCGCGTCCTCCACGTCGAAGAAACGGGCGCACCCCGCCGCCAGGTCGAACGTGGCCAGTTGCTCCGGCTTCAGGGAGAACGCCAGGTCCGCGAGCTGCTCGTCCGGCGCGTCCTCCGTCTCGCGTCCGGAGTCCGCCTCCGCGTCCGCCTCCCCCAGCCACTGCAGCCGAGCGCCCGCCTCCGCCTCCTCCACCATCCGCGTCAGCCTGGGCTCCGGGGGAAGCAGCGGCGTCAGCGCGCGCCGAGCAGCCGAGGCCAGCTCCGCGTCCCCCGCCTCGATGGCGCGCTCGTAGAGGCCCTGCAGCGAACGGTAGGCACCCCTGGGATCCTTCTGGGCCGTCTCCCTCACGCCGCGCACCAGCGCCTCCAGGGAGCGCGTGGGCGGCACTTCACGCACCCGCTCACGGGCCTCCGCCACGTCGTTGCGCAGCGCCATGCTCCGCGCGCGGTCCGCGTCCGTCGTGCCCAGGCGCAGCAGCATCTCGTGGGCCAGGTCCAGGTCGCGCCGCTTCTGCACCAGGTCGATGACGTTGTCCCGCGCGCGGGCGGCCAGCAGCTCCGCGACGGCCAGGCGCGCGTTGGCCGGCGGGCGCTCCCGGGTCGTCTCGCTCGGGCGCTCGAAGATTTCGAACGGCCCGTCGTCTCCGCCCTGCGCTTCCAGCGGACGTCCGAAGAGGTCCGCGACCTTGACCGCGCGCGCCAGCCGCACGAAGCCGCGGTCCAACGCCGTCAAGGCACCGGGCGGCATGTCCCCGGAGCGGTGCGCCCGCTCGACCAGACGCAGGCACTCCTCGTACTCCTCCAGCGCCTGGTTCGCGCGCGCCGCGAGCCCCTGCGCGAGCGCCCCCGCCCTCCCCCGCTGGGTGCCCAGCGCGAGCAGCAGCCGCGCGTCCGCGGCGGTGTGGATGCCCACGCGGTCCAGCTCACGGTCGAGCGCCACGAGCACCGGCAGGCCCAGGTCCTCCGGCCCCTTCAGCTTGCGGCCGAAGGGCCAGGACCACGCGCCGCCACGCGCCGCCACGGGCTGGCGGAGCGCATCCAGGCGCTGCCGCAGGGGGGTGAGCCGACGCGCCAGCACGCCTCAGCGCCGCCTTCCGTGCATGGCCCCGGCGCTCACTGCGCGGTCCGCCGCTCCAGCACCTGCCGGCTGAAGCGTCCGAAGTCCTCATCGATGCCGCGAAGCTGCGCGGACAGCTTGCGCGCGCTCTCGCCCAGCTCGCCCGGGAGCGTCTCCAGCATGCCCAGGGTGGCCTTGAGCCGCACCAGCTCGCCCTCCTTGAGCGCGAGCTGGGGGAAGCGGCTGCGCACCAGCCGTTCGAAGGTACGCTCCGCGTCCGCACGGCCGTTGAGCGCTTCCGGCGCGGGCAGCGCGGTCAGCAACTGCGTCAGCCAGCTGCGCAGGTACTTGATGCGCGACTGGAGGAAGGACAGCTCCGCCTCGGCCACCGCCGCGCGCACCGTGTCGGAGAGGAACGCCGCGGCCGACGGGGGACGCGCCGCCATCAACTGTCCGTCCAGGCCCACCAGCGCGGACAGCTCGCCGTCGGGAGCCTGCGCGGACAGCTCGCCCCGGTAGTAGGTGTACGCGTCGCCGTTGAGCACGGCGTTCGGGGCTGGAGGAGGACTCGCCACCTCGCGCGACAGCACGCGAGCGTGCTCCCGGAGGCGGTTCTCCATCAGGTCGCGGCACTCGGCGAGCACCGGCTCCGCCGTCACGCCCTCGCGCCGCAGGTTCTCCGCCACCGCCTGCACCGCGCGGCCGTACTGCTCGATGCGCTCGAACGGCGTGGCGCCCAGCACCTCGCGCGCGTACGCCACGCTCAGCGGCCGGAGCAGCTCCTGCTTCAACCCGGCCTGCGAGGGGTCCAGCGCCGTCAGGGCGTTCTCCAACTGGGTGAGGCGCCGCGAGTCCGCGGACAGCGCGTCCAGCGGATCCTTGCGGCCCCGGGGCGTCTGCGCGGGGAACGCCGCCGAAACCCTGCGCCGGAGCGCGGCCACCACCCGGCGGCGCGTGTCCCGGTCCGCGTCGCGCAGCCGTTCGTGGAGGGAGGGCACCGCTTCGCTGAGCATCGCCGCCAGCGAGCCCATCACGCCCAGCTCCTCCTCCAGGTTCTCCGCGAGCCCGACCAGCCACTCCATCTTGACGCTGTCCTCGAACGCGAGCCCCTCCGCCGCGGACGCGCTCATCTCCAGCGCCTGCTCCAGGAACCGCGCGGACGCCTCGCACAGCGCGGGGTAGCCCGGCTTCAGCTCCGGCACCGCCCGGCACAGCTCCAGGACGTCGCGGATGGCGATGAGCAGCGACACCCCGCCGCGCCCCTCGCCCTGCCCCGCCGTCATGCCCCGCGACAGCCGCTGCTCCAGGGCCGCCACCAGCGCGCGCGCCGCCACCAGCAGCGGGGCCCGGTTCTGTCCGTGGCGAGGACCGGGCACCAGCTTCCCCAGCACCCCGCGCGCGGTGCTGGACACCACGCCCGCCTGCCAGTTGCGGCTCAGGCCCTCCGCGGCATTCACGTCATCCGCGGCCGCGAGCGTCGTCGCCTCGCGCTCCACGCCGCCGCCCAGCTCCTGGCGCACCTTGCCCAGGACCTCGTCGAAGGTGCGCTGCTCCAGCCGGACGATCTCCAGCTGCGCCCGCTCACGCGGGTCCACCGCCGCCTTGAGCAGCGCGTCCGCCTCCGCCGCGGGCGGGCCGCCCAGGAGGAAGAACCAGCGCAGCGCGTCCAGGTCCTCCACCGTCGCCTCGAGCGGCCGGTCCGGACGGCGGTAGATCTGATCGCGCACCACCGCGGCCTTCAGCGTCCAGAGCGCCTTCACCACCGAGCGCTGGGAGAAGTACTTCGTGGGCACGTAGTCCGGCAGCTTCGACACCTGCGCCACGAGCGCGCGCTCCAGCGCGTCCGTCAGCATCTCCACGCCCTCCAGCACGTGGCCGGGCACCTTCACCTGGGCCACCGCGTCCTGGAGCAGGTCCAACTGCTGGAGCGTCAGCGTGGCGCGCAGGTCCGGCCGCGTCCCGTGCACGAAGCGGTGCAGCATGGCGGCCCGGCTCTCCCGCCGGGCGAAGGCCTTGGGCACGAAGCTGATGAAGCTCAACCGGTCCGCGAACGCCAGCAGCAGCTCCGGCGAGCGCGCCAGCACCTCCGTGAGGTACCGGTTGCTCGTCATCACCACGCACTCGGTGCGGCCCGCCGTCACCTTGCGGCCATGCTTCAGCTCGCGCTCGTACATCACGTTGAGGATGGAGCGCAGCAGCATGTCCCGGCCGTCGAAGACCTCGTCCAGGAACGCGTGCACCGCCCCCAGCATGCCCTCGTCGGTGAGGTACTCGGTGCGGCCCGTCTCCGTGAGCACCTTGAAGTCCACCGGACCGATGAGGTCCGTCTGCAGCGTCGTCTCCGCGATCTGCTTGGAGAACAGCGACGGCAGCCCGGACACCTCGTCGGTGATGCGTCCCAGGACGGCGCTGGCGACCGCGCTCTTCGCCGTCCCGGGCGGCCCCACCACCAGCACGTGCTCGCGGCAGAGCAGCGCCAGCTCAATCTGCGTGAACAGCGTTTCGCGCTCCAGGTACGTCTCCCGCAGCTCCCCGAAGAAGCGGCGAAAGGACTGGGCGGCCTGCAGGTTCGGAGGAGGCGAAGTCACGAAGGGGCCAGGGGCTGCGGGGAAGGCCGCATGCTACCCGCGCCCCTCCCCCTATTTGAAGTGCACCGCGCAGGCCCCGTCGGGGCAGTCGCGACCCGCGATGCGGAAGCGGTAGCGGGCCACCACCCCATACACCGCGTCCGCCAGCTGCTTGAAGCCCGGCACGTAGTACACGTAGAGCAGCCGCCCCAGGGGCCGCCTGCCCAGCGCGCGGACGATGGCCTCCGCGCCCTCCAGGACCCGGCCATCCGCCTGGATGAGCTGCATGGCCTTCTCACAGCGCTCGAAGCTCACGCCCGGGAAGGCGTCCAGCACGCCCTCGTCGCGGAACGAGAGCAGCTGCGTGCCCTGCCCGCCCACCAGCTTGCGCATCTCCCGCGCGGCGCCGCTGCACACGCGGCAGTGGCTGTCGTAGAGGACCACGTCGTGTCCCGGCGGTGTCGTCTGGAGCGTCGTCATGCGTCACCTCCCCCAGGGCCCAGTATGTCAACGCGGCTTGAGCATCTCATGCAGTTGTCCGTGCACGCTGCGCCAGATGTCGTGCTGCCGTTCAATAGGATCCATCAGCGCGAGGCCCACCGACGTCGCCGGAGAGCTGCCCTGGAAGGCAGAGTACTGTCGGATGCGCGTGCCTCCGCTGCCGTCGTCGTCGAAGACGAACTGGTTGGTGCCCCGCAGCGGGTGTCCATCCAGGGTGGTGATGTGGACGACGCGCTCCGTCTCGTTGAGCTTCACCACGATGGGCGCCCACACCGGCGGCGGCCCTTTCTCCTCCAGGAACAGCCGGGCGCCGTCCGTCAGCACGCTCGCCGCCGGCCGCAGCGAGATGCCCGCCGCGCCGAAGAGCAGCTCCGGGTTGCTGACGAAGGCCTCGAAGGCCGCCTTCGCGGACACGCCGGGGAGGGTGCTCGTGTAGTCCGTGAGCGCCGTGGGCGCGCCCGCGATGGGAGGGCTCGGATCCAGGTGCCCCAGCTGCTTGCGCGCATAGGCATCCATCGCGGGCCCCGGCTCGAACGTCACGCTGAAGGCCGCGGCCTGGGTCTGCTCCATGAGCCGCGCCCCCTGCTTCACCTGCTCCTGCACGGAGCCCGTGGGCCTCGGCGGGAACGCGCCGCCCACGCCGAAGTCGAAGCCATTGCCCTCCCGCGTCCGGGGCGCTGCCGGCGCTGTCCGCGCGGGACCCGTGGCCGGCGAGGCTGAACCCCGAAACACCTCCACGGAGTTGGCCGGAGCGGCCGTCGTCCGTGAAGGCTCCTTCGAGCGCGGGGCCGAGGAAGCGGACGTGGCTTCAGGAGCGGTGACGTCCGGGAGGACGGCGGACAGCAGCGAGTCGATGCGGGACATGGAGCGGACACCTTCGTGGAGGACAGCGAGGACCCCGTCCGCCCCTTGCAGTGCCTTCGCCAGCCAGGGCCTGCGTGAAATCGCGGGGTTGCTCCCGGCCCTCATCCCGCGTCCGGCACACCCGTCCGAAAAGACGAAGGCCGGCGCCCCTCGTCGGAGCACCGGCCCTCGGACTTCAGCCCCCGCCAGGCGGCGGGCGGCTCACGGCCTTACGACTGGCGGAACTCGGCGTCCACCACGTCGTCCTTCGCGGACGGCTGGGCGCTGGAGCCCGGAGCCGCGGAGGGCTCGGCGCCCGGAGGAGGCGTGGCGCCCGGCGCGCCGCCGGTGGCGCGGTACATCTCCTCCGCCGCCTTGTAGCTGGCCTGCTGGAGCTTCTCGAGGGCCGCCTTGATGGCGTCCTTGTCCTGCCCCTCGCGGACCTTGTTGAGCTCCGCGACACCGTCCTCGATGGCCTTCGCCACGTCGGGGGTGAGCTTGTCCTTGTTCTCCTTGACCATCTTCTCCGCGGCGTAGGCCTGGCTCTCCGCCTGGTTCTTCACCTCGACCAGCTCGCGGCGCGCCTTGTCGGCGGACTCGTTGCTGCGAGCGTCGTCGACCATCTTGGTCACTTCGTCCTTCGACAGACCGGACGAGTGGCTGATGGTGACCTTCTGCTCCTTGCCGGTCGCCTTGTCCTTCGCGCTGACGTTGAGGATGCCGTTCGCGTCGATGTCGAACGTCACCTCGATCTGCGGCACGCCGCGCGGCGCCGGAGGCATGCCCGTCAGGTGGAAGCGGCCGAGGCTGCGGTTGTCGCCCGCCATCTCGCGCTCACCCTGCAGCACGTGGATCTCCACCTGCGTCTGGCCGTCCGCCGCCGTGGAGAAGGTCTCCGACTTGCGCGTGGGGATGGTCGTGTTGCGCTCGATGAGCTTCGTCATCACGCCGCCCAGCGTCTCCACGCCCAGCGACAGCGGCGTCACGTCCAGCAGGAGGATGTCCTTCACCTCGCCGGAGAGCACGCCCGCCTGCACCGCGGCGCCCACCGCCACGACCTCGTCCGGGTTCACCGTGCGGTTCGGCTCCTTGCCGAACAGCCGCTTCACCGCCTCCTGCACCATGGGGATGCGCGTGGTACCGCCCACGAGCACGACCTCGTTGAGGTCCTTGGGCTCCAGGCCCGCGTCCTTGAGGCACTTGCGGCACGGCTCCAGCGAACGCTCCACCAGCGGCCCAATCATCTGCTCGAACTTGGCGCGCGTGAGCTTCACGTTCAGGTGCTTCGGACCGGACGCGTCCGCCGTGAGGAACGGCAGGTTGATGTCCGTCTGCATCGCGCTGGACAGCTCGATCTTGGCCTTCTCCGCCGCCTCCTTCAGGCGCTGGATGACCATCTTGTCCTTGCTGACGTCGAGCCCGGTGTCCTTCTTGAACTCGCTGATCAGCCAGTTCATGATCTCCAGGTCGATGTTGTCACCGCCCAGGTGCGTGTCGCCGTTGGTCGCGAGCACGTCCACGACGCTCTCGCCCACCTCCAGGATGGACACGTCGAAGGTGCCGCCGCCGAAGTCGTAGACGGCGATCTTCTCGTCCTTCTTCTTGTCCATGCCGTACGCGAGCGCGGCGGCGGTGGGCTCGTTCACGATGCGGCGCACCGTGAGGCCGGCGATCTCACCGGCGTCCTTCGTGGCCTGGCGCTGGGCGTCGTTGAAGTACGCGGGGACGGTGATGACCGCCTCCGTCACCTTCTCACCCAGGTAGTTCTCCGCGGCGCGCTTGAGCTTCAGCAGCACCTGCGCGCTGATCTCCGGCGCGCTGTACTGCTTGCCCGCGATGTCCACGCGCGCGTCGCCGTTGGGGCCCCGGGCCACCTTGTAGGGGACGAGCTTCGCTTCCTCGGTCGTCTCCTCGAAACGGCGGCCCATGAAGCGCTTCACCGAGTAGACGGTCTGCTCCGGGTTGGTGATGGCCTGGCGCTTCGCCACCTGACCGACCAGGCGCTCCCCGTCCTTCGTGAACGCGACCACTGAAGGCGTGGTGGGGGCTCCCTCTTCGTTGACGATGACCTTGGGCTCGCGACCCTCCATGATCGCCACCACGCTGTTCGTGGTGCCCAGGTCGATTCCGATAATCTTGCCCACGGTTCCCATCCTCTGGAAATGACTGCGTTTTTCCTGCGAAATCCCGATGTATGCCCAACGTAACCACCCCCCCCGGCGTGTCAAACGCGAGGACGGGTTTCCCCGTAGGCCCGGGCACCCAGCGCAAAGGTGATGACGGCTGCTGCGTAGCGCAGTGCGCAGGGCCCCCAGGCCTCCAGGAGGCGCTGCGTCACCTGAACGCCATCCGGACGCCACGGGTGCGTAACGCGCTCTACACCGCCGTCACCCCGCGGTAGCAACCGGGCGGGCATATTGGACACCAGCGGACCGTTCAACCCCTCGAAATCACATCAGGCGGCCCGGCTAACGCCGCGCGTCAGGGGTTGGCGAGAAAAGTGCACAGTCCAAACCGCGTCAGCGCTGTCATACCGCTCCCCGCCCCCCTGGAGTCGTCCATGCTGGTTCAGCCCCTCCGTTCCACGGACTTCCGCCGCTCGCCGGCGGCGCAGCCGTCCGCCGAACCGAAGGTCGCGGTGCTGCTGAACGCGAACGCCCGCAAGGTGGATGCCCGGGTCGTCAAGCTGCTGTCGCACGTGGTGCCGGAAGAGGACCTGTTCCTGTCGCGCTCGCCGCTGGACGCGCGCCGCATCGCGCAGACGGTGCTGGAGCGGGGCTACCCCACGGTCTTCACGGGCGGCGGCGACGGCACCTTCATGGGCTTCGTGAACGAGGTGCTGCAGCAGGTGGGCCCGCGCGGGAAGTTCGCCGGCCAGAGCGCGCCGCGCTTCGGCATCCTCAAGCTGGGCACGGGCAACGGCATCGCGGCGTTCGTCAACGCGTCCAGCACGCGCGGCGACGGCATCCTCAACGACGTGGTGCGCGCCCGCGCGGCGGAAGTGCCCGGCGTTCGCACCATGGACCTGGTGCAGGTGGACGGCCAGCGCGCGCCCTTCGCGGGCCTGGGCGTGGATGGCAAGGTGCTCAACGACTACATCTCCGTGAAGGAGTCGCTGGGCAAGGGCATGTTCAAGCGGGTCATGTCCGGCGGTGGCGGCTACTTCTCCGCGGTGGCCTTCAAGACGGTGCCGCACTACCTCACCAGCTCCGTGCTGGTGGAGTGCGAAGTCGTCAACGGGCCGTCGGAGGCCTACCGCCTGGGCGCCGAAGGCCAGGCCGTGGGCGGGCCGCTGGCGCCGGGCGCCGTGCTCTTCCGGGGCAAGCTGATGATGGCCGCCGCGGGCACCATGCCCTTCTACGGCTACGGCTTCCGCATGTTCCCCCACGCGAATGACCGCCGGGGCTTCCTGCAGCTGCGCCTGGGCCAGGTGTCGCCCACGCAGGTGCTGGCGAACCTGCCCCGCCTGTGGAACGGCCGCTGGGCGCCCGAGGGCCTGCACGACTTCCACGCCCGCGAGGTCACCATCCGCTTCGCGCGCCCCATGCCCTTCCAGGTCGGCGGCGACGCGGCCGGCTACCGCGAGCAGGTCACGCTGTCCGTGGCGCCCGAGTCCATCGAGCTGCTCGACTTCAACGGCGTGCAGTAGTCCCGGCGGTTGAAGGGCCCGAAGAACCTCCGGGCCCCTCCCCCACGCTTCAAGCCCCTGCCGCTGTCAGCCGCGATCGCGCGACGCCGGGGGCTTCTCACCCGGCTCCTTGCGCCGCCCCACGGCGAACGCGTAGCTGACGCCCGGCCGCTGGTTGTGCTCGCGGTGCAGGGCCAGCTCCTCGCGGAAGGCGGCGCTCTCCGGCGAGGCCGCTTCCGGCAGGTGCGCTTCCATGTCCTTGTAGAGCGCGTCCAGCTCCGTGTCGTGCAGCGACTCCACGGACTCCGGCTCGAAGCCGGAGGTCTCCAGCGCCTGGAGCAGTTCGCGCGGCAGCAGCAGCGGCGCGCCCAGGCGCTTCTCCCACCAGTCCAGCACGGGCTTGGGCGTGAAGCGGCCCACGCGCGCCGGGAAGGTGAAGCCCACGCGGCCGCGCTTGCCCAGCAGCGGGCGGAACACGCGCAGCGACACGTCCAGCGGGTACTGCACGCGCCCCGGCACGAGGATGCCGTGGAACGGGCCGTCCAGCATGCCCAGCGCGTCCGGCGCCACGCGGCGCACCTCGATGCGATCCGACAAGCCCTGGGAACGCACGCGCTCCCGCACGGGGGACACCAGGGTCTCCTCCGTGTCCACGGCCACCACGGAGCACTTCAGCTCCTGGGCGAGCAGCACGGCGGCGCCGCCCTCCGGCCCACAGCCGAGCACCAGCACGCGCGAGCCCTGCTCGAGCTGGGCCACCTTGGCGAAGCGGCGCACGGCGTCGTCGGATCCGAACGCGCGCTGCGCCCCCGGCGGGTGGTACAGCGGGAAGTGCTCGGCGGGACTCATTCCACCCTCATATACGCACCCTGGCCGGACTTCCAGCCGCCGGAGGGGCCCAGGCCCCCCTGGGGCATCCGCCCGCGCACCGCCTGCCTCACAGGTAGTAGACGATGCGCGGATCCTGGTGCAGCGCCTCGTAGATGCCCCGGCGCTGCTCTTCGGAGAGCAGCAGCACGGACACGCTCAGGGACACGAACTTCCCCTTGCGGCTGTGCTGCACGTGGATGGAGTCCGGGGATACCTCCATCCCCATCTTCCGCCGGAAGAGCGAGCGCACGTGTTCCTCGAACTCGGCCGTCTCCTCGACCGTCGCCTTGCCCATCACCTTGTACTCGTAGACGGAGGGGTACTCGACGAGGGGCTTCTTCTCCTCGCCGGGGGTGTCGGGCTTGTCGGTGCCGTCCTGGGTCATGACTCGTCTCTAGCAGGCACGGGGCCCGGGCGCTCTACAGCAGGTTGGCCGCCAACTCGGCCAGCATGCTGCGCTCGCCCTTGGCCATGGTGATGTGGCCGGCGATCTTCTCGTTCTTGAAGCGGTTGACCACGTGCACCAGGCCGTTGTTCGTCGAGTCCACGTACGGGTTGTCGATCTGGAACGGGTCGCCGGTGAGGATGATCTTCGTGTTGTCGCCCACGCGGGTGAGGATGGTCTTCACCTCGTGCGGGGTGAGGTTCTGCGCCTCGTCGACGATGATGAACTGGTTGGGGATGCTGCGCCCGCGGATGTACGTGAGCGGCTCGATCTCCATCAGCCCCAGGTCGATGAGCTCATGGTGGCCGCGCCCGGCCTTCTTGTCCGCGCGGCTCAGGTTCATGAGGAACTCGACGTTGTCGAAGATGGGCTGCATCCAGGGGTTGAGCTTCTCCTCGACGCTGCCCGGCAGGTAGCCGATGTCCCGGCCCAGGGGGAAGATGGGACGGCTGACCAGCAGCTTGTGGTACAGCCCCTCCTCCGTCACCTTCTGCAGGCCCGCGGCGATGGCGAGCAGCGTCTTGCCCGTGCCGGCCTTGCCCACGATGGTCACGAGCTTGATCTCGTCGTTGAGCAGGAGGTCCAGGCAGAAGGCCTGCTCCATGTTGCGCGGGCGGATGCCCCAGGTGCCTTCCTTGCTCTGGCGCGCGAGCGGCACGAGCCGTGCCTTGGCGCCGTTGAAGCGGGCCATGGCGGTGTGGGACGGGTTGAGCTCGTCCTTGAGCAGCACCAGTTGGTTGGGGAAGAGCCGGTCCTGCGCCGGCACCTCCACCTCGCCGCCGGGCTTGTAGAGCTGATCCACCATGTCCGTGGGGACGAGCAGCTCCGTGAAGCCCGTGTAGAGGTCGGTGATCTCGACGCGCTCGGTGTCGAAGTCCTGGGCGGACAGGCCCAGGGCGTCGGCGCGGATGCGCAGGTTGGTGTCCTTGGTGATGAAGACGGCCTGGGTGTCCGGCTCCGTCTCCATCAGGTCCAGGGCCACCGCGAGGATGCGGTTGTCCACCAGGTTGCTGTCCGCCATGGAGGACGGCAGCGAACGGTCGGTGAAGGCCACGCGGAGCATCCCGCCGTGCGGCAGCGGGACGCCCTCCTTCATGGAGCCTTCGGCGCGGAAGGAGTCCAGGTAGCGCGCCACCAGTCGCGCGTTGCGCCCCAGCTCGGAGAGATCGCGCTTGAACTGATCAATCTCCTCGATGACGTAGATGGGGATGATGACGTTGTTGTCCTTGAACCCGTAGATGCTGCGGGGGTCATGGAGGAGGACGTTCGTGTCGAGGATGAAGTTCTTTCGCATCGTGGGCTTCGCGACCTGACCTGGTTCGGGTGCGATTGCTGACGGCGAGCGACGGTGGAGGACCAACGGCTCTCAATATAGGCACCGAACGAGAGGCCACCAGCCGCATTCCCGTCTGAAAGCGCGAAGGTCCGTCCGAAACAGCACGGCCCCTTTCCGACGGAACAGGGCGCTACAGCGGCCGCTCAGGACGTCGCGGCGGTGCGCGGCGCAGCGCCCGCCGGCTCCCAGGCGTCCTGGTACGGCGACGCGGGCGCCAGCGGATCATACCCGAGCAGCTCCACCACCCTTTCGGGCGGGGGGCCGGGGGGCATGCGGGCCCAGGGGAAGCGCGCCTGCAGCGCCTCTTCGTCCAGCGACAGCACCTGCTTCGAGTGGAAGCGAAAGGCCCGGTGCCAGCCGCCGGTGTCCAGCCGCCGGGCCACCCGCCGCGACAGGGGGCTGATCATCGGCGAGGGCGTGAAGAGGGCCGGCTGTCCCTGCGCGTCCCGCATGCAGCCCAGCTCCACCGCCCACGCCAGCAGCCACCGGGGCCAGCCGCGGCCCGCGCGGCGAAGCGCGCTGAACCGGCCCTGCGCGGCGCCGTCCACGAAGCTGAAGCGTGACTCGTAGAAGCACGCGGCGGAGAACGTCGCGGGCACCAGCGCCACCCCTTCCGCGCCGATGCGGCGGGCCATGAGGTGCAGGAGCTCCAGGATGTCGCGCGACAGCGACAGGCCGGGGTGGAGCTGTCCGGGCAGCGGCGGCCGGCTCCAGTCGAAGGGGCGGCCGGGGTGCTGCAGCAGGAGGCTGTCCACGTAGAGCAGCGGGGCCTCCGCCACCGCGCGGGTGAAGCCCACCTCCGAGCCCGGGACCTGCCGCAGGGACAGGTCCACGACGGGCGAGTGGTAGCGGCGGCTCAGGACGGTGAGGCGCGGCTGGAACGGGTCCTGGCAGGACAGGCGCAGCTCGAAGGGGCCCACCCGCTCCTCCAGGCGCTTCGCGAAGCCATAGGCCTGGAGGGCGCGCTCCAGGCCCTCGCGGCTGTAGGTGCCGAACGCCAGGCTCACGCGGTCGCCGCCGGACTCCAAACCCAGGTCGTCCAGGGACAGGGACTCGCCCCCGGACGCGGAGAGGTCCAGGCTGCTCAGGCGCGAATAGGTGCGGCGAGCGTGGGGGCTGAGCTCTGGCGTCCGGGGCATGGGGGTGTCCTAGTCGTAGCGGATGTCCACCAGGGTGAGCTCAATCTCACCCCGGGGGCGCCGCACCTCCACGGTGTCGCCCGGGGCCTTGCGCAGCAGCGCGCGGCCCATGGGTGACTCGACGCTGATGCGGCCTCCGGAGGCGTCGATCTCGTCCGAACCGACAATCTGGTACGTGCTGCGGCTTCCGGCCTCGTCCTCCAGGGTGACGGTGGCGCCGAAGTAGACTTTCGAGCGGTCCTCCTGTTCCGCCGGGTTGACGATGGTGGCGGTATCCAGGCGCTTCTGGAGGAAGCGGATGCGCCGGTCGATCTCCCTCAGGCGCTTCTTGCCGTAGATGTATTCGGCGTTTTCTGAACGGTCGCCCTGGGCGGCGGCGGCGGACACCTCGGCGGTGACCTTGGGGCGCGCCTCGTTGAGGAGCTGGAGGAGCTCGCGGTGCATGCGCTCGGCGCCCACCCGGGTGAGGTAGCGGCGGAACGGGGCCTGCTCCCCTGCCTCTTCGTCCTCGGCGTCGGGCGGTTCGGGAACTTCCTGGGACATGCCCTGTGTATAGCGCCGGACGCTGACGGGCGGAGGGCGCCGGGGGCGGGATGTTCACCGGGGCCAGGACGGAGCGTGTCAGGAAGCGGCGCCTGCGATCGCCAGTGGAACTCCCCGGGCGCTGCTGGTAGGAAGCGCCTCGCGGAACCGCTGGCGGCTCCGAGCCGTGCAAAAAAGAATAGCGAGTCGCTAGCTCAGCTGGTAGAGCACCGGCCTTTTAAGCCGAGGGTCGGGGGTTCGAGCCCCCCGCGACTCAAGCAGTGACGACGTCCCCGTCGTCTAGAGGCCCAGGACGCTGGCCTTTCAAGCCGGTAACACGGGTTCGAATCCCGTCGGGGACACTGAAGGACCGAGGCCGGAAGCCGCTGAGACCCAGCGGTTTCCGGCCTCGGTGTTTTCAGGCCCCTTCGCGTCTCCGGACGGATACGAAGAAAGACCCTGCTGTCGCTACAGGAGATGCGCCCTTACGAAGGCCATCGCTTGAGCAATGATTTCGCGGGAGCGCTCGACGTCGTCCAGGACGTCGAAGGTGTGACGGCCTTCCGGGTGGTCGGCGAAGTCAATCTGAACGTCGGCAGCGGCTGCTTCGCGCATGAAGGCGTCAATCGACTGGTTCACCATCGGCGAATCCTGGCCGGCCCGGGCGACGAAGAGGGGCAGCCCCTTGGCCCGTGTCCCTACGAGCGCGGCGGGCGAGTAGGCGGCAGCCTGCTCCAGGAGGACGGGCGGCGCCCCCGGAGGCACGAGGGCCCGGACGTCGAGGAGCGCATAGAACGCGAGCGCGCAGCGCACGGAGGTCGGGCGTTCGCGGAGGACCCACGAGAGCTGCGGTCCTGCGCCTGAGAAATACCAGAGCGCGATCCGGGACGGGTCCACGTTCAGCCTGTCCGCGTGGATCCGGACGTACTCCACCGCCGCGGCGATGTCGCTCTGGGAGCGGGGGTAGTCCTCCGGCGTGTGCAGGCGATGATTGAAAGCCACCCCCACGAACCCGGACGCTGCCGCGAGCGCCGAGTAGGACTGGAAGATGCCCCACTCCTTGGGTGGCACGCCCTCTCGCGGGATGGGGCCGCCGTGGACGAAGAAGATGGCCGGTACCCGGGCTCCGGATGGGAGGTTGGGCGGCAGCTGCAGGTCCATCAGCAGCTTCTCGTCTCCGTCCACGAGGTAGACTTCGTTGCGCCGCGTTGCCGTGTGGTTCATCCCCTCGACGCGGTAGACGATGGGCTTGCTCAAGTCGATCTCAGCCATTTGGGTCCTCACTCGCGAAACAATTGCGTGAGAGCGCCGGAGGCGTTCGAGAACGGCCGTATACGGCTCGCCGCTCTGCTTCTGGAGCGCACGAGCCCTCTTCTTTTCATTCCGACGGACGGTCATCGCCTGCCTCGACGCGGTGCGAAGCCCCATGCGCTCGCGTTCCGCAGAGGAAGCGATGCGACCTGCTGCACAGAGCCCGAGGAATCGAATCCCCTTCGTCCCAGACCTTCACCAGGCATGGGCTGGTGATGGGACTGCGCGCGAGCAGACCGCGTTCAGTCTAGGGAACTTGATCTCCCGGCGGGATGTCAAGCCGAGGCGCTGCGACGTTGCAGGAGGGTCCCCCCGTCTCCCAAATGTCTCCAAGACTGGAGGGAACTGCCCTGTGGGCTCGACGTGCCCCGATTCACTCACATGGGGCACGCGAGCGCGGTGGCGCCCTGCTACATCGTGTCTTGATAAGCGAGCAGCCCTTCCTGCACGGCCAGGGAGCGCAGGTGGGACTTCGCGCGTTGGAACTGCTGGCGCAGTGCCGCCGCCCGGCGGGCTTGCGCTTCTTGCGTCAGCGGCTCCTCGGCGGTCGCCATCAACCGGACCACCTCCGTCCAGGGAAGCCGCTGGTCCAGGCGAAGCTCCAGAAGCCTTTGCTGCTGTGGCTCCAGCTTGCGCCGCAAGGCCCGGAAGCGCTCCTTCACGAGCGTGCGCTGCCATGGATCCGTCAAGGAGCGTCGGCCCGCGGGCTGCTCGGGCGCCTCGGACAGGCGCAGGTGCGGATACCGCACGGCGGCTGCATTCACCTGCTTGTAGCAGGCGTTGCGTGCCATGCGTTGGATCCAGGTCCAGAGGGAGCTCTCCCACCGGAAGCGCGGCAGTCCTTTGACCAGGCCCTCGCAAAAGAGGCCGAAGGCATCCTGGACGCGCGCATCATCCTGGAGGATGGCGAACATCAGCCGGCGAACCTCTGGCCCGTAGCCGCGCACCGCCAATTCCACGGCCTGGTTCATCTGCTTTCGCCGGCAGAGGTCGTGAATCTCGTCGTCCCATCTCGTCTGGTTGTCTGCTTGCACGGCTGATCCTCCGGGTGCGTCGCGGGAACCTGTCCCGCCCATCACACCGCGGGATTCCCGGGTCTTGAGGAAGGAGGAGCGGCGCTCATGTCAGAGCGTCGGCTTCCAAGGGGGGGACGATCACCATGAGCACCATTCTTCTCGTCGATGACGACACCGAGATCCTCGAGATCCTTTCCGAGGTCCTTGGGCTGCTGGGACACCGCACCCTGCTCGCACAGGATGGAGAGCAGGCATTGGCGCTGGCCCTGCGTGAGCGGCCAGACCTGGTCGTGACGGACTGCATGATGCCTCGCATGACTGGCGTTGAGCTGTGCACCGCGCTCGCGCAGGTGAAGGAATTCCAGGGGCTCCCCATCATCATGCACAGCGCTTCGCAGAATCCCCATGCCCCAGGTGTCCTGACCTTCCTCCTCAAATCTGGGGACCTGACCCGGTTCGTGGAAGTGGTGACCCGGACACTCGAGGAGGCCCGCCGGCGGGCAGCACGCGCGGAGTGAGGCCGGACATGCCGACTGCTCCATCTTGTGCATCCGGATGCTCCCGCGGGACAGCGGGTCCAGGGATTCCAATGCTTAATTTCCGTGTCGAACGGGGCGGCGAACCGAGCCCTGGCCAGACGCACGCGCCACGGAAGGTTGACGATGGGAAATCCAGAGGACGAAACGACTCCGCAGGAGCCTGCCCAGCCGCGAGTCTACCTTCACGTCACGAGCACCGTGAAGCCAAGCAAGGCCGCGGAGTTCATCACGCAGGACCTCATCAGACTGAGCAGTGACGCAAGCAAGCTCGGCTGGTCACGGTTTGCCACCTGCTATTCCCTGACAGGCCTCCCCATCAGGATCCTCGAGCTCTACGCTGGCAGCGACACCAAGTGCGTGATGGATGCGGCGGGCATGATGGACAACCAGCAATACACGCAGCTCATGAGCCACTGCGAGCAGCGTGACGTCGAGTTGCTGCGTGCGATGAGCTATGCGCCGAGCGGGAGGCCAGACGCCGAGCTCACCGCCAACAGCCATCTCCTCCACGTCCAATTGGATGTGAAGGACGGCAATCTGAGCCGTTTCAGTGAAATCATGACGGAGATACTGCCCGCATTCCAGGACAACGGCTGGACGCTGCTGGCCGCCGGCCATGGCCTCCATCCTCCCCACCGCGTCATGCACCTGTGGCGGCTCAAAGACGCGAACGCGCTCGACCAGATGATGCACAAGCTGAAGGACGTCATTCCCTACGCCGAGCTCAACAGCAACACGGTCCAACATCAGGACCTGATGCATGGAATCCAAGCCTTCGGGGGCCGCATACCGATCCCCGGACCGGGGAGGGTCAATGCCTCCGGGTACACAACCAACCCGTCCGGGCCCGGAGCCGGCTGACCTCCATGTCAGGCCGTGTTGTCCGGCTGGAGCGAAGTCCGTTCAAGAGCAGCGGGATCTGTCTCTGAAACAAACACCCAGACAAAGCGAGGGATCGTCATGGCAACTCGTCGAAATCCACCGGAGGCCCCGAAGAAGAAGACAAGCCCTCGGCAGCGCCCGGCGGCCCGGGTCGCGAAGGCACGGGCGCAGCGCCAGCCGAAGGCCGTTGATATCGAGATCGTCGGCCCGGATGACCTGGTGATCCTCGGCCCGACCGGAAAGAAGTTCTTCTGGGTCAAGAAGGAAGACTACGAATCCACCGAGCTTCCTCAAGACGTGACCCCCCAGATGAGCGTCCTGGTGGGTCAGGGCGTGGTGTTGGCGGATGTGCCCGCCAACAGCCTTCCGGGCGTGGGCTGCGCGTGCCTCCTCATGAATCTCGCCAGCCTCCGGAAGAGCAGCACGAAGAAATGAACCGCTCCCTCGCGGCGCAGGCCCCCAAGAGGCACTGCCTGGGCACGCACCGGATGGTCTCTCCCGAGGAGACGCTCCGGCGCGTGCGCCCCTTCCTGCCGGCGATGGGCATCACCCGCGTCGCCAACATCACGGGCCTGGACCGCCTCGGTGTTCCCGTGGTTTCGGTCTGCCGGCCCAATGCACGCTCGCTGGCGATCTCCCAGGGCAAGGGATTGGACCTCACCGCCGCCAAGGTCTCCGGAGTGATGGAGGCGGTGGAGTCCTACCATGCCGAGCACATCTGTCTGCCGTTGCGGCGCGCCAGCTACGACGAGCTGCGGGCCCACCAGCCCGTGGTGGACGTGGCCGCGCTGCCGCGACTGTCCGTGAGCGACTTCCACCCGGCGCGGCGCCTGCTGTGGGTCGAAGGGCGCGACCTCGCCACCGGCGAGCCGCTGTGGCTGCCCTACGAGCTGGTCCACACCGACTTCACCCTGCCGCTGCCCGAGGGCAGCGGCGCGTTCCTCATGGGCTCCAACGGGCTGGCCTCCGGCAACCACCTGCTGGAGGCCATCAGCCACGGCCTGTGCGAGGTCGTGGAGCGAGACGCCAATACCCTGTGGCACCTCCAGGGTGACCACGCCCGGCGCCGCACGCGGCTGCGGCTGGACACGGTCGAGGACGCCTCCTGCCTCCAGGTGCTGGAGCAGGTCGGGCGCGCCGATCTGGAGGTGGCCGTCTGGGAGACGACCAGCGACGTGGGGCTGCCCGCCTTCCTCTGCACCCTCGCCGAGCGCTCGCTGGATCCCTTGCGTCCGCGCGCGCCGACCTCGGGCTCGGGCTGTCATCCCAGCCGGGAGATCGCCCTGCTGCGTGCACTCACCGAGGCGCTTCAGGTGCGCGCCACGCTCATCTCCGGCGCCCGCGACGACATGGGGGTGGCCCGCTGCTACCGGGCCTACCAGGATCCAGAATGCTGGCGCCGGGAGGTGGAGCGGATGCGTGGCGAGTCGCCCACGCGGTGCTTCCAGGAGGTCTCCACCTTCGTGGGCCGCTCGTTCGACGAGGACGTGGCGTGGGAGCTGGAGCGCCTGGCGGCGGCGGGGCTGCGGCAGGCCGCCGTGGTGGACCTCACCCGGCCCGAGTTCCGCATCCCCGTGGCGCGGGTGGTCGTTCCCGGCCTGGAGCCCGAACACGGCACGCCGGGCTACACCCCGGGCACCCGCGCCCGGAAGGTGCTGGGGGAGCACGCTTCATGATCTACGTCTTCACCGGGCCCACGCTCGGCGCCCAGGAGGCGGCGCGCGAGTTGGACGCCGTGTTCCTTCCCCCCGCGGCCCAGGGGGACCTCTACCGGACGGCGCTCGATCGCCCGGAGGCCATTGGACTCATCGATGGCTACTTTGATGACGTGCCCGCTGTCTGGCACAAGGAGCTCCTCTGGGCCATGTCCGAGGGCATCCACGTCTTCGGCGCCTCGAGCATGGGCGCGCTGCGCGCGGCGGAGCTGGCGCCCTTCGGGATGCAGGGCGTGGGCGCCATCTTCGAGGCCTTCCAGGGTGGCGAGCTGGAGGACGACGACGAGGTGGCCATCGCTCACGCATCCGCGGAGGACGGCTTCCGCTCGCTGTCGGAGGCCCTGGTCAACATCCGCGCCACCCTGAAGGGCGCCGAGCGCGCGGGCGTCATCAGCGCGCCAGCCCACACGACGCTGGTGCGGCTCGCCAAGGCGCTCCACTACCCGGAGCGGAGCTGGCCGGCACTCTTCGCGCAGGCCCCCCGTGAGGGGGTGCCCCCGGACGAGCTACGAGGGCTGCGCGAATGGCTTCCGCGAGGACGGGTCGACCAGAAGCGCGCCGATGCGCTGGCCCTGCTGCACGCGCTGCGGGACCACCAGACGGCCCGCCCCGGCCCCAAGCAGGTGACGTACGCCTTCGCGCATACCGACGCCTGGGCGGACGCATGCCAGAGCGCGGGCCGGCTTCCCACCGGAGCCCCGGCGCGCGAAACCCTCGCGAGCGAGGCGCTGCTCGAGGAGCTGCGGGTGTCCGGCCTCCTGCCCCGGGTCCGTGCCGGCGCCCTGGCGCGAGCCCTGGCCCTGGAGGAGGCGCGAAGGCAGGCGGATACGGTGGATGCGGAGGGGCTGCGACGGACCTGCGAGGCATTCCGCCGCGAGAAGGACCTGCTCACCCTGAGGCAGTTCGAACACTGGGTGGCGGAGCAACGGCTGGAGGCCCCCGTGCGCTTCTTCGAGGACGAGGCCCGGGTGCGCAGGATCGAGGCGCTGCTCGAGCCCGAGGTGCTCCGCTGCCTGCCGGATCATCTGCGCGCCCGCGGGCTCTACGGGGCGCTGATGGAGCGCCTGGAGGACAAGGAGCGGGTCCTGGCCCGGGCCGGCCTGGAGCGGCCCGGGCTGGACGAGGCCGGGCTCACCGACAACGCGCTCTGGGAGTGGTACTTCACCGAGCGGCTCGGCCGGTCCATCCCTACCGACCTCGAGCGTTTCAGCAACGAGGCCGGCTTCGCCCACGTGGATGCGCTCAGACGGGCCGCGCTGCGGGAGTACTGCTATCTGCGGGAGGCGGGATCGCTGGCGTCCGATTGAAAGAGGCAGAGCGAGGCAAGGCCGTCCCGCCATCACCACCCTGATCCGTGAGAGGCGCCGCGCGTGCGCGAGCGCTTGCACACGACAGGGGAGGAGTCATGAGCGAGCACGAGTCCTGGGTGCTGGAGGAGGCACGCCCTGGAATGCCCCGGTGGATGGGGCCCTATCAGGTCCAGGGAATCCTCGGCCATGGGGGCATGGGCATCGTCTACCTGGGCCAGCATCGCGTGACAGGTCAGCGCGCGGCCTTGAAGACGGTCCGCGTCACGGGCACCGAGACCCTGGCCAGCCTCCGGAGGGAGATCCAGGCGCTCATCCGGATCCATCACCCGGGCATCGTGCGGATCCTCGACCACGGCATGTCCGGCGGGCTCCCCTGGTATGCGATGGGATTGCTGGAGGGCCGCACGTTCAGGCAGGTCCTCGAAGAGCACCACAGCCTGTCCTTCGGCCAGTCCTCCCGCGCTCCGAGGGTCACCGCCGGGCGGTCCGTGGAGGACTCGCACGCCACGTCCCTGCCCTCCCGCCCGTTGCTGAAGGTCGTGCGACAGCTGTGCGCGCCCCTGGCCTACCTGCACGGCTGCGGTCTCGTTCACTGCGACCTCAAGCCCGGCAACATCTTCATCCAGCCCGATGGGAGCGTGGTCCTCGGGGACTTCGGGGTGGCGGCGCTGTTTGGCGGGCCCTTCGGGCGGGAGAGCCTCCAGGCTGGCAACGCCGGGTTGGGCACGCTCCTGTACATGGCGCCCGAGCAGATTCGTGCCGACCTCGTGGACGCCCGCGCCGACCTCTACTCCCTGGGGTGCATCCTGTATGAATGCGTGACCGGCTTCGTTCCCTTCTTCGGAAGCTCAAGCCGTGTCATCCGCAAGCGGCACCTGCGCGAGCCCCCGACCCCGCCTTCACAGCTCACCGAGGAGCGGCTTCCGGTACAGCTGGAGTGGCTCATCCTCACGCTCCTCGCGAAGCAGCCCGAGGACCGGCTCGGCTACGCCGACGACGTGGCCCGGGCGCTGTCGGAGCTGGGGGTCGAGGCCCCTGAGCCAGCGGGACTGCCTGAGAGCCGGCCCTACCTCTACCGCCCGCTCTTCACGGGGAGGGAGGACACCATGCGCCGCCTCCGCGAGCGGCTTGCTCGCAATGGAGGAGGAATCTTCATTGGCGGCGGCAGCGGAGTCGGCAAGACCCGGCTGGCGCTGGAGCTGGCCCGCGAAGCCCGCGCCCGGGAGCTCCCCGTGGTGACATGCGAGTGCATCCCGCTCGGCCTCTCCGGTCCGCAGGCCGACACGGACATGAAGGCCCCTCCCCTTCATCCCTTCCGCCCCCTGCTCGCCGCGGTCGCGGACCACTGCCGTCAGGGAGGCCCGGAGGAGACGGCACGGTTGCTCGGGTCCCAGGGGAAGGTCCTGGTCGCCTATGAGCCCGCCCTGGAGGACCTGCCCGGCCAGCGGGAGCTGCCCGTGCCTCCGCCCCCCGCGAACGCCGCGGCCGCGCGCGCCCGCATCTTCGCGGCCCTGAGGGAGGTCCTCTTCGCCTTCGCAGAGGAGGACCCGCTGCTGATCATCATCGATGACCTCCAGTGGGCGGACGAGATGTCCCTGGGCTTCCTCCAGCAGCTGCGGCACGAGGAGCTGGTCGAACGGGGTGTGCTCCTGCTGGGGACCTACCGCATGGAGGAGCGCGGCGGAGTGCTGGACGAAGTGGTGTCCATGTCCGGAGCCCTCCACCTGGAGCTGGAGCTGCTCGACGAGCAGGGCATCCGGTCCATGGTCGGTGGAATGCTCGCGCTGCACACGCTGCCGAAGGACTTCGACGGGCTGGTGCACCAGGCCGAGGGCAATCCCTTCTTCATCGCGGAGTACCTGAGGGCCGCCATCACGGAGGGGCTGCTCCACCGCGACGAATGGGGCCAGTGGCGCCTGGAAGAGCAGGGCCAGCCCCGCGCCTCGCTCGACGGCATGGGCCTGCCCCTCTTCATCGCGGAGATCATCCAGCGGCGCCTGCGGGACCTCCCACCCCCGGCGCAGGCGCTCATGGAGTTCGCGGCCGTGCTCGGCCGTGAGTGTGACGTGGAGGTGTTGCTGTCCGCGGCGCCGCTGAAGCAGGCGCTGGCCCTGGAGGCGCTGCAGACGCTGCGAGTGCGGCAGATCCTCGAAAGGGGCGCGGGAGGGCGGCTGCGCTTCCTCCACGACAAGCTGCGCGAGATTTCCTACGCCCGCATTCCTCCGGAGCGCGCGCGCCAGCTCCACCGCCGCGCCGCCGAGGTCATCGAGCAGCGGCACCAGCATGCGCGCGACTTCGACCTGCTCTTCTCCAGCCTGGCCAACCACTGGTCCAGGGCGGGGGTCCCCGACCGGGCCAGCGACTACTTCCGCCGGGCCGCGGACCGCGCCCGGGCCACCCATGCCAATGGCGAAGCCATCACCTCGTATCGTGCCGCGCTGGCTGAAGCGCGCGCGCACCGCGCCCGGGCGAAGGACGCGCCCCCGGGCGGGAGGCCGTCCTTTCTACCCATCCACGAAAGCCTCGCGGACGTGCTTGCGCTGACCGGGCGGCAGGAAGAAGCGCGCACGGCCTATGGCGAGGCGCTGGCCTGCCTTCCGGTGGAGGGGCAGGTGCACCGGGCCAGCATCCTTCGCAGGGTGGGCAAGACCTGGGAGACACACCACCGGCACGAAGAGGCGCTGCGCGCGTACGCGGATGCCGAGGCGGCCCTGGGCACCCCGCCCAAGGCGGAGGACACGACAGCGCCAGCGGCGCGGACCTGGTGGCAGGAGTGGTTGCAACTCCAGGAGGACCTGCACTGGACCCTGTACTGGCAGGATGACCGGGAGGCGATGGGCGCGCTCGTGGAGCGGGTGCGCCCGGTGCTGGAGACCTACGGAACGGGCGCGCAGCGCGCCCGCTTCTTCGTCGTGTTCGCGAACACGTGCTTCCGGCAGGAGCGCTACGCCATCTCCCCCCAGATGGTGGAGTACGGCCGCCTGGCGGTGGAGGCCGCCAGGACCGCGGAGGACCTCTCCACCCAGGCGCTGGCCCTCTTCTGTCATGCGTTCACCCTGGTCCTGTCCGGAGCGCTGGACCTGGCGGAGGAACAGGGCCTCGCCGGGCTGCGGCTGGCGGAAGAGACAGGAGACCTGACGCTCCAGTCGCGCCTGCTCACCTACCTGACCCTGGTGTACCGCCGGCGAGGGCTCGTCGACCGCACCCGGGAGTCCAGCGCACGAAGCCTGGACGTGGCGGCCATGGCCCGGATGACGGACTACGTGGGAGCGGCCCGGGCCAGCCAGGCGTGGGTGGCCTGGCGGGAGCAACGGCTGGACGACGCCGAACAGGAGGCCCGGGCGGCCCTGGAGTGCTGGCGCAAGCTCTCCGCCATCTACCCCTATCCCTTTCAATGGCAGGGATTGTGGGTGCTCCTGGCGATCGCGCTCCAGCGCCAATTCCTCACGGAGGCAGTGGAGCATGCGCGTGCCCTGCTGGACCCGACCCAACAGCGGCTCCCGGAAGCGCTGTCTTCCCAATTGGAGAAGGCGATCCATGTTTGGACTGAAGGCCAGCGGAAGGCGACGCGGGAGTCCCTGGAGCGCGCCACCGCGTCCGCGCG
This sequence comes from Corallococcus macrosporus, assembly GCF_017302985.1. Classification (NCBI taxonomy): domain Bacteria; kingdom Pseudomonadati; phylum Myxococcota; class Myxococcia; order Myxococcales; family Myxococcaceae; genus Corallococcus; species Corallococcus macrosporus. The sequence goes on along the minus strand of NZ_JAFIMU010000004.1, from coordinate 821,035 downwards.
GAGCTGGCGGTATCTGTGAGGAGAGGAACCATGAGAGGAATCACCGCCGTGGCCGGCGGCACGGGGATGTTGGGGGGAACGGTCTGTCAGCAACTGCGGGCTGGCGGCGCTCGGGTCCGGGCCCTCGTCCGGCCAACCTCGGACTCCCGCCGTGTCGAGCGGCTGAAGCGCCTGGGCGTGGAGACGCACCCGGGAGACCTGAAGCAGCCCGCGTCGCTCGACGCGCTCTGCGCGGGCGCGCAAGCAGTCATCACGACAGCGTCGTGCATGCTGTCGAGGCAGCCGGGAGATTCCATCCAGTCCGTCGACCTGGAAGGCCAGCTTGCCCTCGTGGAGGCGGCACGGCGCGCGGGGGTGGAGCACTTCGTGTTCGTCTCCTTCCCGCCGCTCCAGGGGAACTTCCCGCTCCAGGACGCCAAGCGCGCGGTGGAGCAGGAGGTGCTGCGCGGCGGATTCCCCCGCACCACCCTCCTGCGTCCCACCTTCTTCAGCGACGTCTGGCTGAGCGCGGCCATGGGCTTCGACGCCGTGAAGGCCCGGGCCCGCGTCCTGGGAACGGGAGAGGGACGGGTGAACTGGATCACCCTCGAGGACGTGGCCCGGTTCGCCGCCGGAGCGCTGGACACCCCTCGTGCCTGGGGCGCCGTGCTCGAGCTCGGAGCCGAGGAGGCGGTAGGTCAGCTCCAGGTGGTGCGCCTGTTCGAGGAGCGGAGCGGCCGGGCCTGGGAGCGTGAGTACGTCCCCGAGTCCGCGCTCCGCGAGCAGTACGAAGCCACCACGGACCCCCTCCAGCGCTCCTTCGCCGCGCTGATGCTCAACCTCGCGCTCGGCTGCGAACTCGACCCGCGCCCGGCGATGGACGCCATTCCGGTACGCCCCCGCCCGGTCGCGGACTTCGTGGAACGGGTGCTGGCCGGACAGCCCCTGGCGCAAGAGGAAGCGCGGGGATGACGCTCCATCCATCAGCCCTTGGATTCGGGAGAAGGAAGCAATGGAAATCAACGACAGCAATGTAGACCTTGTCGACTACGTGCAATTCACCGGCAAACCCAAGAAAGGGCAGATGCTGCGCTACCTGCTGGCGACCCAGGTACGGAAGCGGTACCTCGAACAGCCTTCCATTGATTGGATCCGCCAGATCAAGGGCGCCGCGCTGACTGGCAACCCCGAGCGGCTGATCGAGATCTACTACATCGACAGACGGGGGGCCTGCTCGGAGACCCTCACGACAATGTTTGGCAACGGAGACCATCGACAGCCACTGCCCTTCCAGAAGCAGATCCTGGGACTCGTTCCAGACAACAAGACAGACCTGGAAACTCACTACTTCACCCAGATGAGCTACATCAACTCCCGCATGTCCCATGAAGCGATGCTGGAACCCTATCTCCTCTACACAACCATCACGGTGGACTCAGAGAAGAAGGTCGATAGGTTCTCAGAGCTGAAGAGACGTCTGCTGCCGGTCTTTCTTCAGAATGGCCTCAGGCTGATCGTCGCGGGACAGAAAATAAGCGAAACCAGCAACGAATTCGAAATCTTGAACATCTGGGATTTCAGAGAGACCGAGGACCTGGAGTACCTGATGATGCAGCTTTCAGACAACCAGGACTACTTCGAGCTCAACAACCTTGGCACACAGGATCAGCACATCTTCCGCAACGTCTCACGCCACTACCAGTTCTCCCCGCTTCTGAGCCGTCCCAACGTCCGTCCCGAGAGCAATGCGTGACCCACGTTCGGCGGCGGGTGAGGAGTCAGGAGGAGTCAAGCAATGGGTTTTATAAAAGATATCAAGTTCGGCTTCCAGAGCGCCCGAAGCCACGGGGGAGCGTCCAGACGCCAGCGCTCACGTAGCAGGACCGGCGGATACACAGCCGCCCCTCCGGATGGCCCTCCCGCCGAGGCCCCCTCCCCGCCAGTCAGCGACGCGCGGGCGCAATCGGCGCCAATGCAACTCCTGCAGAATGACTTGATCATCTTCGGCGAGGACGGAAAGTATTACGTGGCCCCCCAGCAAGCCTATGCAGCCACCCCGCTCCCGCCGTCGCTCTGGGCCGCACCGGAGTTCGTCGTAGGGCTGGGTGCCGTGGCAGCGGACCTCCAGTCCTTCGAAATGGATGAATTCCATTGTCTGACAAAGGGAATCGCGTGCATCGTGTTGAATCTGGCTTCCCTCGTCAACGACCGGGAAAAGGCGGGAAAGCGAAGGCAGATCAACAAGCGCGTCAAGAAAGACAAGGCCTTGCTCGAATACGTCGAGCAGGAGCCCCTGCTCCCCGGGACTGGGCAGAAGACCCTGATTGGCGATAAGGACCTGATCATCTTCAGCGAGAAGGGGGATTTCTACTGGCTGAAGTACGACGACTACCGGTACCGGACGCTTCCCGATGATTTGGCCAGTGCCCCCAAGCTCATGGTGGGGCTGGGCGCGGTCCTCGCGGACATTCCCTTCCTGCCAACCGTTGGCTGCTCATGCTTCCTGCTGAACCTGGCCTCCCTCAAACTCGGGAGCAAGAAGGCCGCGGAGCTGAGCTCCAACCCCAAGGCCGCGCCCCAGGTCGGGGAAGGCCAAGGCCAGACCGCGAGCCCACCTGAGAGGGTCTGATGCGTGTCTTCCCTCCCGGGCCCCAGGCCCCCAAGCACCACCGGGCGGGAACGCACCGGCTGATTCCTCCCGAGGAGACGCTGCGGCGGGTGCGCCCCCTGATGGCGGTCATGGGCATCACCCGCATCGCCAACATCACGGGGCTGGACCGGCTGGGCATTCCGGTGGTCACGGTCTGCCGGCCCAACTCGCGGTCCCTCGCGGTCTCCCAGGGTAAGGGCCTGGACCTGGACGCAGCCAAGGCCTCCGGGCTGATGGAGGCCGTGGAGACGTACCATGCCGAGCACATCACCCTCCCCCTCCTTCTCGCGAGCTACCAGGAGCTGCGCTTCTCCCACCCGCTAGTGGACGTCGGCGGGCTCCCCCGGCTGTCGGTCAACGACTTCCAGCCCTCCCAGCGGCTCCTGTGGATCCAGGGGCACGAGCTGCGGGGAAACACGCCGGTGTGGCTGCCCTTCGAGCTGGTCCACACCGACTACACCCTGCCGCTTCCCTCGGGTAGCGGCGCCTTCTTCATGAGCTCCAACGGGCTGTCCTCGGGCAACCACCTCCTGGAGGCCCTTAGTCACGGCATCTGCGAGGTGGTGGAGCGTGACGCCACCACCCTCTGGCACCTGCAAACTCCGGAGGCAAGGCGGCGGACCCGGCTCGACCTGGGGACGGTGGAGGATCCGGACTGTAACGCAGTGCTGGAGAAGTTCGACCGGGCCGGAGTGGACGTGGCTGTCTGGGAGACAACCTCGGATGTGGGCCTGCCCGCCTTCCTCTGCATGTGCGCCGAGCGAGAGCCGGAGCCCTTCCGCCCGCTCTACCCGACGTCGGGAATGGGCTGCCATCCCACCCGCCAGGTGGCCCTCCTCCGAGCGCTCACCGAGGCGGCCCAGGTCCGGGCCACGCTCATCTCCGGGTCACGCGATGATCTCTCGGTGGCCCGGTCCTACAATGTCTTGCAGGATCCGGTGCTCGCGCAGCGCGTCCAGGCGCTGATGCGTGAGCCGGAGGCCGAGCGGCGCTTCCAGGACGTCCCGACCTTCGAGGGGGCCAGCTTCGATGAGGACGTGGCCTGGGAGCTGGAACGCCTGGGCTCAGTGGGGCTCGACCAGGTGGTGCTCGTGGACCTCACCAAGCCCGCGTTCCAGATTCCGGTGGCGCGGGTGGTGATTCCCGGCCTGGAGTCCCTCCACGACGCGCCCGGGTACGTTCCGGGGCGCCGCGCCCGCCGGCTCATGGAGGCGCGCCTCTCATGATCTACATCTTCGCCGGCCCCACCCTCCGCGCCGAGGAAGGACAGCGGGAACTCGACGCCGTGTTCCTCCCTCCCGCGGCCCAGGGGGACGTGTACCGGGCCGCGCGCGAGCACCCCCAGGCTCTGGGCCTCATCGACGGCTACTTCGAGCGAGTCCCCGCCGTGTGGCACAAGGAGCTCCTCTGGGCCATGTCAGAGGGCATCCACGTCTACGGCAGCGCCAGCATGGGGGCCCTGCGCGCTGCGGAACTCGCCCCCTTCGGCATGCGAGGGGTGGGGGCCATCTTCGAGGCGTTCCTCCAGGGCGAGCTGGAGGACGACGACGAGGTGGCGGTGATGCACGGCCCCGAGGAGTCAGGCTTCCTTCCGTTGTCCGAGGCCATGGTCAACATCCGGGCCACCCTGGCCCACGCGGAGCGGGAAGAAGTGCTGAGCCCGCAGACGCGAGCGGTGCTGGAGCGGATGGCCAAGGGGCTCCACTACCCGGAGCGCGGCTACCCGGCCCTGCTGACCCTGGCGGTCCAGGCGGGAGTCCCTGCCCACGAGTTGGAGGGACTCCGCGCTTGGCTTCCCCATGGCCGCGTCCAACAGAAGCGCACGGATGCCCTGGCCATGCTGCGCTGCATGCGCGAGGAATTGGCGTGCAACCCTCCCCCCAAGACCGTTGCCTATTCGCTCTCCTGGACCGATGCCTGGAACGAGGCCCAGCGCCAATGCGAGCGATGACGGTCTACCGGGGCCGCGGGCTCTTATCCGCGAACTCGCGCATGAGCCCTTCGTACAGGGACGGATCCGGCAGGGTCGCGTAGGAGTGCGTCGCGGGCGTCGTCGCCCAGGGCAGCTTCTCGTTCGTGAAGGTCTCGATGAACGGCACGACCCAGCCCGGATTGTCGAGCATGGTCGGCCGCAGGTTCACGAATTCATCCACTCCCTCGGGCCGCGTGAACATCCACGTCATGCAGTAATCGCAGAACATGTGCTTCGACGCCCCATGCAGCCCGCCCACCACCGGCGCTCCGGAGAGGATGTGGAAGCCGGGCGTGGGCACCGCCATGGTCAGGCTGAACGCGCTGGAGCTCATGCGCTGACAGCCGGTGCAATGACACGCCATGGTGACGATCGGCGGCAGGGTGACTCGCAGGCGGACCTTCCCGCAGCGGCATCCTCCGTCCCACGGCAGCTTCCACTCAGCAGCAGGATTTTCCATCCCGCGAGCGTGGACCGATGGACGGCCGCTAGCAAGGAGAACCGTGGGAGACTCCGAACGGGATGAACCCGGACGCAGTGCGCTCATGAAAACCAAGCTCGTCGACTACTTCCGCCGCATCGCGCCTCTGTCGGACGAGGAGGCCCAGGCCATCCTGGACAGCATGGTGGTGAAGACCTTTCCGAAGGGCGCGCACCTGCTCATGGCGGGTCAGGTCTCCACCGAGGCCTACTTCGTCCTCCAGGGCTGCGTCCGCCAGTACTCCGTCGTCGGCGGCGAGGAGCGCAGCAACGGGTTCTTCACCGAGGACGAATGGGTCCTCTCCATCCACAGCATGATGAGCCAGACCCCGGCGGATCACTTCCTCGTCTGCGCGGAAGACACCACGGTGGTGGTGGGCACCGAGCAACGCGAGGGGGACCTGTACCGGCGCTTCCCCCGCTTCGAGAGCATTTCCCGCATGGTGATGCAGAAGGTCCTGGCGGAGCAGCAGGAGCGATTCAATTCCTATCTCACGGACACACCGGAGCAGCGCTACCTCAAGCTCTCCAGGACGCGGCCGGACCTCCTCCAGCGCCTTCCGCAGTACCACCTGGCCAGCTACATCGGCGTGAAGCCCGAGTCGCTGAGCCGGATCCGCAAGCGCATCGCCACGCGCGGCAAGCCGGCTACGCCGCGGCGGAAGGCGTGACCTTCCGGAACCCCTTCGCGATGAGCCAGACGCCGAACACCAGCTCGAACACGCCCCCGGGGCCCGAGAAGAAGATGCCCCACGGCAGCCCGAAGATTTCGAGCACGCACCCCAGCGCCAGCAGCCCGTAGCCCACCGCGCCCAACAGCGGGAGCCACGCGGGAAACAGCCGGGCGCGGTACAGCGACAGGCAGAACGGCACGCTGCCGACGCCCAGGAGCGTCATCGCGAGCTGGTACGCCCAGAAGTTCCCCCTCGCTACAAGGTTCGCCAGCGTCCCCGGCTCAGGCGTCAGCTGCCCTGGAAGCGGAAGGATGCACAGCAGGAACACGACGCCGACGACGAGCATCAGCGCCTCCATCACCCGTGTGCAGACATACGTGAGGGCGATGCCCGGGCTCCGCTCGCGGAGGATGGGGAAGAACAGCACGCCGATCCCGACGACGAAGAGCGCGTCCAACACGAGCAGCAGCGCGCCCCCGACGAACAGCGTCCTTTGTCCGGCCACCAGGAACAGGCTCTCCGGCGCCTTCAGGACGGAGCTCACGAGCGCCGTGCCGATGCCGTAGGCGAGGAACGGCAGGAGGTAGAGCGCTCCCAGCGCGCGGGAGTGAAGGCGGGAGATGTTCATCGCGAGGGCTCCAGAACGTTCAGCGACGTGGTGGACCCCAGCGTGCAGGCACGCCCCCTCCCCTGCATTGATCCGGATCAAGAAAACCGGGGCGTCGCGCGCCTGATCCCGGTGAACCCGGGGATCCGAGCCCAAATCGATAAACGGAATAGACAGACATCTGCTTCCGCCCTCAAGCACAAGCAGCGATTCCGGTCCTGACACGCGGGCAAGCGCGAATGAAACATTCTCCTCCCTGGACAAGGTGTTTCAGTTTTCTTATACAGCTACAATCCACTTGGACAGGCACCCCCGTCGAGTTGGCGGCGGCGTTCCCTCCGGGCGCCGTTGAAAGGCACCCCCATGTTTCACGTCCGATGGCTTTCCCTGTGTCTGGGCGTCCTGCTGCTGGCGAGCCCCGCGTTCGGCATCCCGCTGGCGGATGGGAAGTTGTTCATCCACGGGTACGGGCACCTGAGCACCGGCCGGACCTGGGAGAACGTCTACCTGGGCGGCAACGACGAGCTGGGCCTGCATGACGTGGGCAGCACGCTGCTGGTCCGGGCCCTGCCCACGGAGCACCTCACCCTCAACACGCAGTTCTCCTTCGAGAAGGCGCCCGGCGAGGAGCTGGAGCTGGAGGTGGACTACGCCTTCGCGGAGTGGGCCTTCTCCGACAAGCTCCGCCTGCGCGTGGGCCGCAACCAGCTGCCCCTGGCGCTCTACTCGGAGGTCTACGACGTGGGCACGCTGCGCCCCTTCAACGCCCTGCCGCAGGGGACGTACGGGCCCACCGCGATTGGCGTGGAGAACTACGACGGGCTGGGGCTCACCGGCCGCATCAACCTGCCCGGCGAGTGGATGCTGGAGTACGACGCCTACGGCGGGTTCCTCGACCTGAAGGAGCCGCTCGGCCAGGACTGTGACGACGCCTTGAGCGACCTGTGCGTCGTCGAGTCGCAGATGGCGGGCGGGCGCCTGGCGCTCTGGACGCCGCTGGAAGGACTGCGCTTCACCACGTCCGGCTTCGTGTCCCGGACCCCGATGGAGACGACACCCGGCGAGCACACCGTGATGGGCGTGTTGGGCGTGGGCGCCGAGTACCTGGGCGAGGCGCTGTGGGTGCGGGCCGAGTTCTTCGACCTCTTCTCCGAGGAGGCCAAGGCGCGCACGGGCTACCTGGAGGTGGCGTACTTCCTCACGCCGCACTGGCAGGTGGCCGGACGCGTGGAGGGCTCGCGCAGCTGGGCGCCCACCGCCGTGCCGGAGTCCCTGCTCACGTACCTGCGCCACCGCGAGGCCGCCGTCGGGGTGAACTACTGGTTCAACCCCCACCTCGTCTTCAAGGTGTCGTTCCACAACGTCATCGGCAACCGCTTCGCCATGCCGGATCCCACCGGCGACGTCGCGGACCTCCTCAACCCCGAGCCCCACACGCGGCTCGTCTCCCTGGGCTCGCAGTTCAGCTTCTAGGCCCCGCACTCCTCTGGAGACGCCATGAGAACGCTTTCCCTGTTCCTGTTGTGTGGGTTCCTCGTCCTCTTCGCCGGGCCGGCGCAGGGCTCGGGGACGGTGGCCTACAAGGTCGTGGTCCATCCCTCCAACCCGGTGACGGAAGTGGAGCGCGCCCGGCTGGCGCAGCTCTTCTTCAAGAAGACCACCCAGTGGGATTCGGGTGTCACCGCGATGCCGGTGGACCTGAACGACAGCTCGCCGGTGCGCACCGCCTTCTGCGACGAGGTGCTGAAGCGCTCGCTGCCCGCGGTCCGCGCCTACTGGCAGCAGCGCATCTTCTCCGGCCGCGACGTGCCTCCCCCGGAGCTGGCCACGGATGACGACGTGCTCGCCTTCGTGCGCGCCAACCCTGGCGCCGTGGGCTACGTGGCCGCCGGCACCCCCACCCCCGGGCTGAAGGTCATCACCATCCGGAACTGAGCGAGCGAGCCCGGCGCCATGCGATTCAAGCACAAGGTCCTGCTGCTCCCCGTCCTCGCGGCCATCTTCCTGGTGGCCATCATCGGTCTGTCCGAGCTGCTCGGGCGCAGCACGCGGACGCACCTGGAGCGCATCGAGAAGGGCTACGTGCCCGCGGTGCTCCTCAGCCGGGATCTGGACGTGCTCCTGCAACAACTGCAGCGCGGCCTCCAGGACGCGGTGGCGGCGGAGGACCTGGAGCAGCTCGCCGAGGCGGACGCCATCGCGAAGCGCTTCCTCCAGCGCGTCGCCGAGGGGCGCGCCAACTCCGCCATCAACCCGGTGCGCCTGGACACGCTGGAGGCGCAGCTGCGCGACTACATGGTCCTCGCCCGCGAGACGAGCGAGCGGATGATCAACAAGGACGCCCAAGCGGCCACCCGGCTCCCGGAGCTGACGGCGCGCTACAACAAGGTGCGGGACGCGCTGACGCGCGCCACCGAGGAGGATCAGCGCGAGATGGGGGCCTCCTTCGCCCTCACGCTGGAGGAGCACGCCGGCTCGCAGCGGCGCCTGGTCATCCTGGGGCTCATCCTGCTGGGCGTGCTCGCGTCGCTGTCGGTGTGGCTGGTGTCGCAGGTGGCCCAGCCCCTGCTGCGCCTCACGCAGGTCGCCTCGCGCATCGCCACCGAGGGAGACCTCACCCAGGTCATCAGCATCCAATCCCAGGATGAGATTGGCCTCCTGGCCCAGAGCATCAACCTCCTGGTGCAGCGCCTGCGCACCATCCCCGTCACCCTCCAGGAGACGCTGAAGGAGCTGGCGGGCAGCGTCGAGGGGCTGACGTACATCAGCCGTGAGCAGTCCCAGCAGCTCGCGCGCCAGTCCTCCAGCATCGAGGAGGCGAGCGTGGCCATGCGGGACATCCAGGACCGGTCGCTGGAGGCCTCGCGGCAGGCCAACACGGTGCTGGAGGTCGCGAAGCGCGCGGAGCAGACCAGCCAGACGGGCCAGGAGCGCCTGCGGCAGAGCGGCGCGGCGCTGGAGCAACTGCGCGCCCAGGTGGGCGAGCTGATGCCTGCCATTGGCCGGCTGACGGAGGGGTCGCGCAAGGCGTCCGCCATCCTGAAGACGGTGAAGGACCTGTCGGATCAATCCAACGTGCTGGCCATCAACGCGGCCATCGAAGCGGCCCGCTCGGGCGAGCATGGGCGCAGCTTCGCGGTGGTGGCCCGGGAGATGCGCTCGCTGTCGCAGCAGTCCCTGCGCGGCGCGCAGAGCATCAGCGGTCTGCTGGCGGAGATGAGCACGTCGGTGAGCGCCGTCACCGAGTCCGTGGAGAGCAGCCATCACAAGATGGCGGAGGGCATCCGCGAGGCGCTCGCCTCCGGGCAGAACCTGGAGGCGCTGACGGAGGCCGTGCGCGACAGCAGCAGCGCCGCCCAGGACATCGTCCGCTCCTTCACCCAGCAGAACGCGGGCATCGTGCAGATGACGGCGGTGGTGACGGACTTCTCCAAGATGATGAAGGACAGCGTGCAGGCCAACGAGGACGTCGAGTCCGCCATCCAGCGGCTGGAGGTCGCCTTCCAGGGCATCCAGGGCGTGGTGGCCGGCTTCCGCGTCTAGGGTGCTCCGCGGCGGGGAGACCGACACCCTGCGCGGCGATGGACCCTGGCTGAAGCGGCTTCCTGGACGGGTTGAAGAGGCCGCGCTCGAGGACTAGAGCGAGAGCAGCACCTTGATGGCGCGGCGCTCGTGCATCGCCTTGTAGCCCTCGCTCGCCTCGGCCAGTGGCAGGGTGAGGTCGAAGACCTTGCCCGGGTTGATCTTCCGGTCCCAGATGAGCTGGATGAGGTGGGGCAGGAACCGGCGCACCGGGGCCGGGCCTCCGTGCAGGTGCACTTCGGAGAAGAACAGCTCGTCCGCGGGGAGGGAGACTCCCTCGTGGGCGACGCCGACGAAGCCGACGTGCCCGCCGGGCCGGGTGGCGCGGATGGCCTGCATCATCGATTCGTGGGTGCCGACCGCCTCGATCACGCTGTGCGCGCCGAGCCCGTTCGTCAGTTGCTTGATCCTCGCCACGCCCTCGTCGCCGCGCGCTTCGACGATGTCCGTTGCGCCGTACTCGCGGGCCAGTGCCTGCCTGTCGGCGTGACGGGACATGGCGATGATCCGCTCGGCGCCGAGCTGTCTGGCAGCCAGGACGCCCATCAGCCCGACCGCGCCGTCACCGACGACCGCGACCGTCTTGCCGGGGCCTGCCTCGGCGGCGACCGCGGCGAACCAGCCCGTGCCGAGCACGTCGGATGCGGCGAGCAGCGACGGGATCAGGTCCGGAGCGGGATGCCCGGGCGTGGCCACGAGGGTCCCGTCGGCGAAGGGGATGCGGGCCCTCTCGGCCTGGGTGCCAATCGTCTGCGAGACGAACTCAGCGTGCACGCAGCGGGATTGATACCCGGCCTGGCAGATCTCGCAGGTGTTGTCCGAGATGACGAACGACCCGACGACGAAGTCGCCGACCTTGAGGGTCTTCACCTCGTCGCCGATCTCCTCGACGACGCCGACGTACTCATGGCCCATCGGCGTGTGGTTGACAGGCTCGACGCCCCGGTAGGGCCATAGGTCCGACCCGCAGATGCAGGTCGCCGTGAGCCGGATGATCGCATCGGTCGGCTTGATGATCTTCGGGTCCTCGCGCTCCTCGACGCGAACGTCGCCGGGCGCTGCCATCACGATTCCACGCATGGGATGCTCCTTGTCTTGTTTGCGTTCCCTGGCGACGCCGGGGTCACTTCAGGTTCGTCTGGAAGAACGTGGTCAGCTTGTCGAAGGGGATGAGGCCGACACGGTCGTAGAGGTCCACGTGACCCGCGCCCGGCACGATGACCAGTTCCTTGGGCTCACCGGCGAGCCGGTAGGCCTCGTCGCTGAACTCCCGGGAGTGGGCGTTCTCTCCCGCGATGAAGAGCATCGGCCGGGGAGAGATCGTCTCGATGTCCGTGAACGGGTAGAAGTTCATGAACCGCGTGTTGCTGCTGAGCGTCGGATGCGTCGTGGTGTTCGGACGGTGTCCGCGCGCGGTGCGGTAGAAGTCGTAGAACTCACGGTCAATCACCGTGGACGAGTCCGTCAGCGCTTCGGGCGTGCCGCTCGTGTATTTCGTCTCGCCCCCCGCGAACTCCACGTCGCGCTGCAACGCGGCCTCCTCGAGGAACTTCTTCCGCTGCTCGAGGGTCACCGAGTGCTTGAGCCCGTTCCGGCTGGCGGCGCCCATGTCATACATGCTGACGGTCGCGACAGCCTTGATGCGCGGATCGATCTTCGCCGCGCTGATGACGAAGCTCCCGCTACCGCAGATCCCGAGGACGCCAATCCGCTCCCTGTCGACCACCGGCTGGGTGCGCAGGAAATCCACCGCGGCGCTGAAGTCCTCCGCGTAGACGTCCGGCGCGACCACGTTGCGGGGCTGGCCTTCACTGTCGCCCCAGAAGGACAGGTCCAGGGACAGGGTGACGAAGCCCTGCTCCGCCAGCTTCGTGGCGTACAGGTTCGCGCTCTGCTCCTTGATCGCGCCCATGGGGTGCCCGACGACGATGGCCGGAGTCTTCGCGCCGCGCTTCAGGCCCTTGGGAACGAACAGGTTCCCGGCGACCTTCATCTTGAACTGGTTCTTGAAGACGACCTTCTGAACCGTGACCTTGTCGCTCGTGTAGAAGTTGTCCGCGCCGTTGGATGTGTCTCCAGACGCAAGGCCTGGCGTGGGACGCGCCACGGAGGCCGGGGACGCGGCCCAGGCTCCCGGTGCGGCGAGTGAACCGAGCAGCAATGCTCCAAGCAAACGCTGTTTCATGGTCTTCAGCCTCATGGGTTGATGGTTTTTCAGGTGGCTGTCTTCAGCGGCGCCATGGGGGCTTCGGCCCCGCCAACACAGACATCCCTTGACGCGCGGAGGGCCAGGAGGGCCCCTCCTCCGAGCAGCGCGGCGCTCAGCACGAAGGTGCTCTGGTAGCCGCCGCGGTCGAACAGCATCCCTCCGAGCGAAGCGCCGGCCGTGATGGCGAGCTGGATGGCCGCGACCATCAGGCCACCGCCAGCCTCCGCGTCGCGCGGCAGCGTGCGGCTGAGCCACGTCCACCACGCGACCGGCGCCGCCGTACCGATGAGCCCCCACCCCACGAGTAGGACGGCCGTCGCCGCGACGGACTGGCCGAGGACGACGAGCGCGACCGCGATGACGGCCATTGCCACTGGCGCGGCGATGAGCACCGCGGACAGCCGCCGGGCCACCAGGAAGCCAATGAGATACGTGCCCACGAGCCCCGCGACGCCCATGCCCAGCAGGATCAACGAGAGGGCCGACACCCCGACCCGCGTGACCGTCTCCAGGAAGGGACGCAGGTACGTGAAGAGGGCGAACTGGCCCATGAAGAAGAGCGTGACCGCCAGGATGCCCCAGCGCGCCTGGGGACGCCGGAGGAGGGCGAACGTGCTCGGAGGCGGCGCGGCGCGCTCCGTCGGCATCGAAGGCAGGGTGAGGAACTGCCACACGAGGGTGATGGCCGCGAGCGGGACGACCGCGAAGAAAGCGCCCCGCCATCCGATGTACTGGCCCAGGAAGCTGCCGAGCGGTGCCGCGATGGTGGTGGCCAGCGCGTTGCCGCCGTTCAGCAGGCCGAGCGCACGCGGCACGCTGGACTCAGGGACCAGCCGCATGACCGTAGCCGCCGACAGCGACCAGAAGCCGCCGATGACGACGCCGATGAGCGCACGGCCCACCATGAGCACGGTGAAGCTCGGCGCCAGGGCGGTCACCAGGCCCGAAGCCAGCATCAGGCCGGTGAGCCCGAGGAGCAGCTTCCGGCGGTCGACGGAGCGGGCTGCGGACGCGATGAAGAGGCTCGTCAGCACGGCGAAGAGGCCGGACACGGCAATCGCCTGACCGGCGCGGCCTTCGCTCAGGTGGAGGTCCGACGCGATGGGCGTCAGGAGGCTCACCGGCATGAACTCGGACGCGACGAGCGTCGAGACGCACAGGGTGAGCGCGAAGACGGCGCCCCAGGACGTGGCGCGCAAGGCCGGCGCCGTGGGCGCTCCGGCGAGTGGGATGGACATGAAGCTCTCTCAGGTTGGGGGACGCGCTTGAAGGCCTCGGCGTCCGCTTGGGGCCAGGGCCCCGCGCATCGCGCTCTCTGGAGCAGCAGGGCCTGATGAGAGGAGTACGCGGCGCGCCCCCTGGCGGCTAGATGGCGAGGAGCGAACGGGCCGTTAAGCAGGGGTTGATGGCGGCCCGGCGATGCGCGGAAAGTGGCCCACCGCGATGAAGACCGCTCTCTTCCAACAGCTGCATGTGTTCCTGGCCGTCGCGCGGCTCCAGAGCTTCTCTGGCGCGGCGCGCGAGCTGGGCGTCTCCACGGCGGCCGTGAGCCAGTCCGTCCGGCAGCTGGAGGAGCAGCTGGGCGTGGTCCTGCTCCAACGCACCTCGCGAAGCGTGTCCCTGACGGACGCGGGGCGGCGGCTGGTGGAGGAGGCCGGCCCAGGCCTTGCCCAGGCCGCTGCCGCGCTTCAGGGGGCCTCGGCCCAGCCCGGGGAGGCCATCGGACGGTTGAAGCTGTCCGTGCCGCGAGCGGCGGTGCCGCTGATCATCGCGCCGGTGCTGCCCTCCTTCCAGGCGCGCCATCCCCGCGTGGAGGTGGACATCGTCGTCGAGCAACGCCTCATCGACATCGTCGCGGAGGGCTACGACGCGGGCGTGCGCCTGAGCGAGACCCTTGAGCGCGACATGGTGCAGGTGCGGCTGACGGATGCCTTCCGCTTCGTGGTGGTGGGGGCGCCGGCCTACCTCGAGAAGCACGGCCACCCGGAGCGCCCCGAGGACCTGCTCCAGCACCATTGCATCGTCCTGCGCTCACAGACCACCGGGACGCCCTATGCGTGGGAGTTCGAGCGCGGCAGCAAGACCTGGCGCATCCCGGTGCAGGGCAGCATCGCCACCAACGACGAGATGGCCGGCGTGGCGTTCGCCGCCGCGGGGCTGGGGCTGGCGTATGCCCTGGAGCCCTCCATCCAGGAGGAACTGGACTCCGGACGCCTCGTGCGGGTGCTGGAGGACTGCGCGCCCACCGTGCCCGGGTTCTTCCTCTACTACCCGAGCCGCGCACAGCGTTCGGAGCCCTTGCGTCTGTTCATCGAGGCAGCCCGGGCGCTGGGCGGCGGAACGGGATGACCCCCGCGAACCTTTTTCGCCGACCGGTTCCTTCATTCCCGCGGAAGCACTTCATGGCGAGCAAGGCTCGCGGGAGATGAGCGCATGTTCGAGTTCTTCATGTCGGGTGGCATTTCCATGTACCCGACGCTGCTGTTCGGGTTCCTGCTGGTGGCCTGCAGCATCCTCTTCCTGTTCCGGCCCGAGCCGCGCTACCTCTCGTCGCTCATCGGCCTGGGCGCCACCACGTTCACCGCGGGCATGCTGGGCTTCTGCCTGGGGGTGATGAACTCCCTGAGATACCTGCACCTCGTGCCTCCCGCGGAGCAGCTCCAGATCGCCGCCCTCGGCTGCGAGGAGTCGCTCCACCCCCTGGTGCTGGGCCTCGTCCTCCTCCTCATCGCCGGCGTCTTCGTGTCCATCGGGGCCGTCCGCGTGATGGGGCTGTTCCGCGCGCCCGCTTCGCAGCCCTGAACGCCCATGCCATCGGACGAGGCACTCTACGAAGCCTTGCTGGGCGGAGACCTCAAGGCCTTCGATGCGCTCTACGCGCGCTACGAGCGGCACCTCTTCGGGTTCATCCGCAAGCACCTCCAGGATGCCCACGAGGCCGAAGACGTCCTTCACGAGACGTTCCTGGCCGTCCTCCGCGACCGGGCCGGAGGCCGTGCCGCGCGAAGCTTCCGGGCGTGGCTCTTCCAGGTCTCGCGCAACCTCTGTCTCAACCGCCACCGGTCCGCCCACCGGGCGACCCGGGCCCTGAAGAAGGAAGCCGACTCGCCGGAGGAGCCCATCCCCGGACCCGAGCACGCCCTGGAGCACCAGCAGGCCCGGGATGCGCTGCGCGAGGCCGTGGCCCGGCTGCCCCTGGAGCTGGGCGAACTCTACGCCCTGCGCACCCAGGGCATGTCGTACGAGGAGATGGCCACCGTCCTGGGCCTCCCCCTGGGAACGGTGAAGTCCCGGATGCACCAGATGATGAAACAGCTGCGCGAGGAGATGCACCCATGAGCTGCCACACCGTGGCGCCCGAGCTGGTGGCCTACCACTTCGGAACCCTGGACCCGGAGGCCCGGCAGGCCGTCGAGGACCACCTGCCCGAGTGCACGAAGTGCCTGCGGGAGTTCATCGCGCTCAAGCGCGAGCTGGAGACGAGCGAGGAAGGCCCCCTGCCCTCTCCACAGGCCCGGGACCGGCTGCGGCTCGCCGTGGCGCGGGAGGTGCGCCCCCAGGCCGTCACCCGCGCGTGGAGCCGGTGGGAGCGCCCCCTGGCACTGGGAGGCGCACTGGCCGCGCTGGCGGCCGCGCTGCTCGTGACCTACGGGGCCTCGGTCCGAGAGGAGGTGCCACCCCGGGCCCTGTCCCGCGTGGAGAAGGTTCCCTGAACAGTGTGGTAGTAAAGATCCGTTCCTGGAACCGGAGGCTCGCGTTGACGTTGTTTCGAGTGTGTCTGACTTCGTTGCTGGTCCTGGCCGTCGCGTGCGGCGATTCGAATTCTCCGGAGGCGCCCGATGCCGGGCAGTCCCGGCCGGACGCGGGCGTCGAGACGCCGGACTCCGGCAACCCCGAGCCGGACGCGGGCGCCGGGGAGCCGGACGCGGGCTTCGAGGTCCCGGACTCCGGCACCGAGGTCCCCGATTCCGGCACCCAGACTCCTGACTCCGGCACCGTGACGCCGGACGCGGGCACGGAGCCGACCGACGCGGGCACGGAGCCGACCGACGCGGGCTCCGGGACGCCGGACGCCGGCTCGGAGACGCCTGACTCCGGCACGCCGGACGCGGGCGGCCCCACCGAGGTGAACGTCATCGACAACGGCGGCTTCGAGGAGTGGCCCGGTGCGACCCCGGCGCTGTGGTCCGGGAGCACGACGAACATCGAGGACCCGGTGCAGAAGGTCACGACGCAGGCCTTCGAAGGCGTGAACGCGGCCCGGCTGATCAACGCCACGGGCACCCACAAGCGCTTCAGCACCGTGGCGAAGTCCATGCCCGCGGGCCGCTACTCCTGCACCTACCAGGCACGCGGGCGGGGCGAGGTCCGCAACGCCTTCTATAACGGCACCACCTATTCCACCTACTCGGCCTACACCACCGTCGACACCCAGACGTGGAAGCAGGTGGCGTACTCCTTCAACCTGGCCAACGCCGTCTTCGACACCTTCGAGCTCATCTTCAGCGTCCAGAACACCACGGGCGAGCACCTGCTCATCGACAACGTCCGCTGCGTGCGGGCCCCGGAGCCGTGTGATCAGGTGAGCTGCGAGGTCTGGGCGCGGTGCGACAACGCCACCGCCACGTGCCAGCCGCTCTCCGGCCGCTGCGATGACGCCGCGGACTGCAACGAGTGGCAGGCCTGTGATGCGACCCACACGTGCGTGACCGCGGAGGACCGCTGCGTGCGCCACGCGGACTGCGCGGGGACGCCGGAGACGCCCGTCTGCGACACCGCCACGCACCTGTGCATCGAGGGCGACCCCTGCGCCGGCGTGACGTGCAGCAACCCCGCGACGACCTGCAATCCCACCACGGGCGTGTGCGAGCTGGCCGAGGGGGCCTGCTTCACGACCTATGACTGCCGTGGCGCCCTGCCCGCCTGCGACCCGGCCACCAAGCGCTGCGTCGCGGCCGACCACTCCTCGAACATCATCCGCAACGGCGGCTTCGAGAACTGGAGCACGCGGCCCATCCCCTACTACGGGAACAACTTCGTCCCTGACTATTGGTACGGCCTGGACAACGGCATCTCGGACCCGGGCACGGAGATCAAGCCTTCGCGGCTCGCGCGTTACACGAACGCGGTGCACGGGGGCTCGGCGGCGTTGCAGTTCGTGGTCCCCATCCAGGTCGCGGAGCGCTTCTCCCTGGAGAAGTTCACCGTGCCGGCGGGCAACTACTCCTGTTCGTACCGGGTGCGCGGCCATGGCACCATCCGCCACCGCCTCTATTCGAGCGCGGGCTGGAGCCCGCAGACGGACTTCATCGCCGTGGACAGCGATGAGTGGCAGCCGGTGTTCTTCCGCTTCACTGGCAACGTGCGTGACTGGCGCCTGCTCTTCTACCCGAGCCGCAGCGTCGCCGACCGCGACCACCTCCAGGTCGACGACGTCGTCTGCACGAAGGACTAGCTTGCCGCTGCTGAAGTGAAGGGAGCGATGCCGCGTGGAGTGGCATCGCTCCTTTCAGTTCACGCGGAACGGCACCTGCCGCTCGAACTCGCGGCTGGGCACTCCGATGACGGAGTACGCGGGGGACTGGATGGGGGGCATGGCGCGCAGGATGCGGCGGTGGAACGTCGGGTAGGTGGCCTTGAACTTCCCGCCGTTCCAGACGCTCAGCAGGTTGGACGTGAAGAGCCCGTTGAAGACGCCGTCGCTGGAGAGCTGGTTGTCCTGGCAACCGGAGATGAGCAGCACCGTGGCCTTGAGCGTCAGCTTTGGATCCTCCTTGGGCAACCCCTTCAGGATGGCGTCGTACATCGCCTTGTTGTCGCGGTACGTGCGCTGCTCGATGCCCAGCGGCATCTCCTTGAAGCGCCGCTCCGAGGGCTCCGTGCTCTGCACCGAATCCGCCAGCAGGTGCAGGCTGCCGCTGGAGCGCAGGGCCGCGTACGCCACCCGGCTCACCGTGCCGCTGTGGCAACTGTCGGAGAGCATGAAGACCCTCACGCCTGCCTTGAGCTTCGACATCGCCTGATAGATTTCGTCGTCAACGAGCTCCCCGTCATACAGACACCACGTCTCGTCCAGGCCGTCGGACTCATCCCCGTTGATGTCGGGGAGCTGCCCGCCGTGTCCTGAGTAGGTGAACAGCAGCAGGTCTCCGGCCTGGAGGACCGTCGCCGCCTCGCCCAGCTCCGCGAGCACGCTCGCGCGCGTGGCGTCCTTTGTCATGAAGGGGCGGACGCGGCTGAACTCCTGCGCCTTCGCGATGCTGACCATGTCCTCGGCGTCCGCTTCGCAGGCCTGGAGCTGGCCATCCCAGCCTGCGTAGTGCTGCGGATCCACCGCGTTCAAACCAATGTTGATGGAATATCCCTGCGCCATGACGATCTCTGCCTCCTCTCTTCACGGTGGAGATGCGTGCCAGCGATGGCAGGAAGGGGGCGGGGCGCGCCGCGTTCCATCGGCCCTTCCTCTACCGGGAGCCCGGGGCCCGCTCCCTCCGCCCCCCTGGATGTCAGCCGCACTGACGGTGCGTTAGGCTGGGGCCCCATGGTCAAGATCTCCGGCTCCCCAGGCCCCAAGCCGACGTCCGTCGCGAGTGTGGACACGCCTGTCACGAAGGCGCCCTCCGCCGCGACCGTGGCGACCCCCCGCCGCACCAGCTCCGCCTCGTCCATGGCCGCTCCGGTCGCCGCGGGCGCGAAGGCTCCGGCGCAGCGGAAGATGGAGCAGCAGCTCTCCGCGCTCCCGGACGGGCCCATGCGACAGGCCCTGCAGAAGGCGCTCTCCAGCGGCATGTCGCCGGACGACGCGGGCGCGGTCGCCACCGCGCTGGGCAGGCTCAGCCCCACGCAGCAGAAGGACCTGGCGGCCCTGCTGTCGAAGGCGGGCGTCAGCACCAAGGCCTCTCCCCGCACCGACGCGGACGCGGAGCGCACCTTCCTCCTCAAGGCCGTCGCGGGGGGCGCGTCGGGCGCGACGCTCAAGCGGCTGGCGGATCAGATTCGCGGGCGCCCTCCCTCCAACCAGGGCTTCTCCTTCAACCCGATGTCCGCCTCCACGGGGACCCTCGCGGGGCCCCTGAAGCGCGCGGCGCCCGCCAGCGCCGTGGATACCGCCGCGGCGGCGCTCAAGGCGGCGATGGACGACATCTGGGGCACCGACGAGGACGCGGTGTTCAAGGCGCTGGAAGGCCTGGACGCATCCCAGCGCAAGCAGGTGGCCCAGAAGTACGAGAAGCTGACCGGCACCTCACTGCAGGACGCGCTCAACCTCGAGCTGGAGGGCGCGGACCTGAAGCGCGCGCTCGAGGCGCTCGAAGGCCAGGCGAAGGCCGCCCCCACCGCGCCGGTGAAGGCCGCGACCAAGACCGCGGCGGCCACGGCCGTCCCGGCCGCCACCGCGAGCGACATCCAGAAGAACCTGGATGCCATCGTGGTGAAGACCAAGGACGAGGGCACCATCCAGCGCGGCAACGCCGTCGAGCTCAATGACATCATTCCGCGCAACGTCGCGAAGTGGGAGCCGCCCAAGGCCCACGTCTACAACCCGCTGAAGAAGGCCGTGGAGGCACGCAACAAGGCCCAGGCCGCCGTCAACGCGGCCACCACGGAGCCCGCGAAGAAGGCCGCGCAGGAGAAGCTCAAGGCCGCGGATCAGGCCGTCCAGGCCCAGGGCGAAAAGCTCAAGGCGTGGATGAAGGAGGAGAAGCACCTCAAGACGAACCCGTCCCTGCGCAGCGCCATGGCGGAGGCGAAGCTCGCCGAACGCGCGCTCTCCAAGCTGGAGAAGCAGCAGAAGAAGGCGAAGGTTCCCAAGGACCCCGTCGAGGCGGAGAAGTTCAAGCAGACCCAGAAGACCGCGCTCGACGCGGCGAAGACGAAGGTCACCGACGCGCAGGCCAAAGTGAAGACGGTGAAGGACGGGCTGATTGCCCGCATCGACAACTACTCGCCCATGGTGGACGTGCGGCAGACCCGGTCGGACGTCACCGTGAACGGGGTCACCGTGCGCATGCGGGACGGCCGGGAGACGCCGTACACGAACTCATGGAACGCGGTGGATGGCGGCGCCCTGACAGGTGACTCGGAGGAGCAGGTCACGTCGCAGCTGGAGAAGAGCGGCATCAGCGAGGACCGGCAGAAGATCCTCGGCTCCATCTCCGGCCTGGAGGGCACCTTCAGCAAGGTGAACACCTGGGACATCGGCCGCGTCTCGTGGGGCTTCGCCCAGTGGACGCTCGGCGCAGACGGCAACGGCACGCTCGCCGAGTTCATGCGGGACCTGAAGAAGACCAACCCCGAGCAGTACGAGAAGCACTTCGGCAAGTTCGGCATTGGCATTGACGGCAAGGGCGTGGTGCTCACGCGCCCGGATGGCACGGTGCTGAAGGGTGTCGAGGCGGCCGAGGCCATCCGCACCGACGTGAAGCTTGCGGCGGTCTTCATGGCGGCGGGCGCGGACTCGGACATGCAGGCGGCCCAGGTCACCTACGCGAGCGAGGGGAAGATCACCGCGGCCCGCAACACGACGGTGTCCGTGCCGGGCAAGGACGCCGAAGGCAAGGCCACGACGGTGAAGCTGAGGCTCAAGGACGTCGTCACCAGTGAGTACGGCAACGCCATCATGGCCGACCTCGCCATCAACGCGGGCTCGGGCGCGAGGGTGGCCAAGGCCGCGCTGGAGAAGTACGTGAAGGACAAGGGCGTGGACCCCGCCAAGGTGAAGGAGTGGGGGCCGGACGCGGAGAAGGCCGTCATCGCCGCGCTGGAGGGCGCCTCGCGCTCGGAGCGCGTGAAGCACCACACGAAGGCGGGGTTCAGCAAGGCCACGGGCTCCTTTGGGGACTGACGGCACAGGGCCCCTTCCCTGCTCGCGCGAGGGAAAGGGGCTTCAGCGGCCGGAGCGCTGGACCTCTTCGCCGTAGGTCACGTCCCAGTCCGCGTGACCGAAGGTGTAGAGGTCACCGCCCAGGAGGGGGTTCAGGCCGAGCGGCCCCAGGTCCTGCGCGTTCTCCGCGCCCCGGAGCTTGCTCAGCGGGCCCGCGCCGAAGTAGCGGCCCAGGTCCCAGTCCGTGTCGTGGCACATGGCGATGCGGCTCGCGACCCCGGGGTACTCGCCGGTGGGGAGGATGTTGGGGCCGTTGCCGGCGGTGCCGCCGAAGGGGTCGAAGCGCATCCACCAGTCCGCGGGAATCTGGCCGCCGGTGCGGGCGCTGGCGGCCTCCGCCCAGGCGACGTGCGACGGGGAGCCGTAGTAGCCCTGGGCCTTCGACCACTCCTGGAGCGACGCGTAGCCCGCCGCGCGCATGTCCGCGCCATAGGCCTTCTCGTCATCCGCGAGCTTCTCCGCCGACGCGCGGTCCAGCTCCGCCTGGAGCTGCCCCGGAGCGATGCCCAGGTCCAGCGGCTTGACGCGGATCTCGATGTACTGGTGCACCGTGCTGCCCCACGGTCCGTCGGCGACGCCCGTCTCCACACGGATGGTGCGCTTGCCGTCCTGGGCGCGTCCGTCCCGGCGGGTGACGGCCTGCGCTTGCGCCTGTCGCGGCGGGGGGACGTCCAGGGACACCGGCGGGCGCGTCCCGGCCTTCGACACGTCCATCCCGTCCGCGACCGGGTAGGGCGCCTGCGGCCGGACCGCGTTGGTAACACGCGGCGCGGCGGCGGGCTCCGTGCGGACGGAGGACGGCACGGGGGACGAGGCGGGCCTGGAGGAGACCTTGGACATACAGGGTTATCGGACGGAGCCGGCCGGAAGTTGAGCCGCCCTGAAGTGCCAGCCCGCTCAGTCGTCCGGGGTGGCGGCTTCGCCCCAGGGGCCGTCCTTCAACCGCAGGTGACGGCGCAGGGTGCTCGCGAGCCAGGCGGCATCGCCTTCGGACTCGAAGCCGCTCGCCAGCGTCAGCGTCTGGCCCTCACGCGTCCTCGCTTGCAGGGCGAAGCGGCGCAGGACGAGCAGCCCCTTGCCGCCCTTGCGCGTGAAGGCGTGCACCTTGAGGGAGTCCAGGGTGCGCACGTCCACGGTGGCGGCGCTGAAGATGGGCAGCGGCCTGGACGTGATGCGCAGCGTGTCGCCCTTCACCTCCACCCAGGTGAGGTTGAAGGCCGCGGCGAAAGCCGGGTAGAGGCCCATGAGCACGACCCCGCCCACACAGCTCCACCCGAGCACGCCGAGGTTGGCGACCATGTCGGGGAACCGGACGGCGCAGAGCACCGCCACGAGGAGGATGCCCAGCACCGCGTACATCGCGTCGAAGGACGGCGCGGCCCACCCGATGCGCAGCGTCCCGTCATCCCGCTCCACGAGGAAGTTGGGAGGCGCCACGGAGACCGCGCCCTGGGACACGGCCGGCGGCCCTCCGGTCGCGGCGGCCGGGCCTCCCACGCGGCGGAAGCTGCCGTTGTCGCGCACGTGGTACGTCACGCCGCAGCTCCGGCAGGTGAGAAGGACATGGCCGGGCGCCGAGCCCGGAAGTGGCGTGCCACACTGCTCACATCGGGCCTGCATCGCGGCCTCCCGGACGCGAAGCCTAGCCGGGAATCCAGCCCTGCGCCGCCTGACGTCCCGGGCACGCGCCCCTATAGTCGTCCCCATGAAGGACGCATCCACCCCGCTCCGCTCCATCGTCGCCCGGCCCCTGACTCCGGAGGGCTTCGCTCCTTTCGGGGACGTCGTGTCCGCGGGACTCAAGAGCGGTGCTTCGGCGAACCAGGGCACCGCGGTGCGGTTCGACTGGTCCGCGCGGCTGGAGAACGGCCGGCCGGGTGCGAAGCCCAACCTCGCGGTGTTCCGCTCCGTGCCGCAGCCGCTTCCCTTCACCGTGAAGCTGCTGGAACACCATCCCCAGTCGAGCCAGGCGTTCCTGCCCATGCGCTGCTCGCGCTTCCTGGTGTGCGTCGCGCCGGCCGCGCCCTCTGGCGGCCCGGACCTGGACGGGCTCGTCGCGTTCGTCTGCGGCCCCGGCCAGGGCGTGAACTACCACCGGGGCGTGTGGCACCACCCCATCGTGGCGCTCGACGCGCCGGCCGAGTTCGCGATGCTGGCGTGGGAGGACGGGAGCGCGGAGGACTGCGTCGTGCGGCAGTTCTCCACGCAGGTCTCCGTCGTCGTCGCGGACTGACGGGTCCCCTACCCCGCGGTCTTCGGCTGACGCGCGAGCCACGCGCGCCACTCGTCCGCGGTCTCGTACGCTTCGCCGGAGAGCTTCTTCAGCACCAGGACCGCGGGCTCGCGGTTGATGGGCAACGTGAGCGCGGACATCCGCACGAGCTGATCTCCCAGTTGGCGGATGAGCCCGGCCCGCTGCGCCTTCAGTGCCTCTGGTGACAGGTCCTCCAGCAGGTAGGAGAGCAGGAAGGTCGCCTTGTTGCGGTCGGTCGCCGCCGGCATCGTCACCGCGTCCGCCACCGTGGCCACGTCCACCAGGGGCTTCGTCGCGGCTTCCTGCGTCGCGGTCAGCACGCGCAGCACGCCGTTGCGCACGGAGGACTGCGAATCCCGGACGAAGGGTTGCAGCCGGCGCACGGTCTCCTCGGGCGTGGGGGCGTAGGCCAGCAGGTAGGCCGCCGCGACCCGCTTCTCCGCGTCCGCCTCCTCACGCAGGACGGTGGTCAGCGCGTCCAGCTGCCCTGGCACCTTCGCGAGGAACTCCGGCTCGAAGGCCGCGAGGTCCGGATGGCCGAACCCACCGACACAGCTGGCGACCTTGCAGCTGGAGTCCTCCGACAGCTTCCCTTGCATCTGGAGCCGCTGGAGGCGCTGCACATAGTCGTTCCACCGGGCGAGCAGTCCTTCCGGATCCGCCGGGTGCCCCTTGGGCTCGGGGAGGAAGTTCAGCCGGCCCGCGTCCTCGGCATCCACCATGTCCATCACCACGAAGGCGGTGCCCTTGCGCTCCGCGGCGAAGTAGATGGACATGCCCACGTGGGCGTAGGCGAGGCCGTATTGCTCACGCAGCGCCGCCTCCTTCTGCTTGAAGATGGCGGCGCTGTGCACGATGGGCTTGCCCACCTCCAGCCCCAGCAGCCGCTGGACCGTCTCCCGGTCCACCTTCCGCGAACCAAAGGCATCCACGCCCATGAGCGTCATCGTCATGAAGGGCGCCTCGGGCGCCTTCGCCAGGTTGGCGCGCGCCTCCGCGACGATGCCGCTCCACGCGGGCAGCGCATGCAGCGGCGCCAGCTCCGGGTCGTACTCGAGATGATCCGCGTCGTAGTAGCCGCCCTGGACCGCGCGCTTCAGCACGTCCACGGCCGCGTCCGCATGCCCCGCGAGCGACGCGCACCCCGCGGCGCGATACAGGGACTCCGCGCGGTCCGGTCCCTCCTCGTACGCCTCGCCGGAGGCGCGGAAGCGCTCCGCGCACCGCTCGAAGTCCAGCGCTTCATAGGCCTGCTCCGCCTCCGCCGAGAGCTGCTGGGCCCGCGAAGCCAGGTCAGGCTCCGTTGAGCCCGCCGTCTTCGGCGAGTGCGCACAGCCCGTGCCCAACGCAACCAATCCCAGCGCCATCACGAATCGCATCGCGACCCACCTTTTGTGAAAGCGCGTATCTCATGCAAGCTGCGAGCAGGTTTCAAGGAGCGCCCCGCCATGGCCAATGCCATCTCGAAGACCGCCTATTACACCCTGGCCTGCCGGGCCGAGGACGCACGCCAGCCCCGGCCCCTGTGCGGTGACACCTTCGCCTCCCGCTTCATGGATGACGAGGCGCGGCAGGTCTGGTCCCGCTTCCAGTCCTTCCGCGAGGCCAACCAGAGCAACGCCGCGCGGCATCAGATCATCGACGCGCGGGTGCAGGAGGAGCTGGACCGCGCCCCCGACGCGCGGGTGGTGGTGCTGGGCGCGGGCTTCGACACGCGCGCCTACCGGCTTCGCGGCGGCCGGTGGCTGGAGGTGGACGAGCCCGCCATCATCACGCTCAAGGACGCGAAGCTGCCGGTGACGGAGGCGCGCAACCCGCTGGAGCGAATCTCCATCGACTTCGCGGCGGAGTCGCTGGCCCGGAAGCTGGCGCCCTACCAGGACTCACGCCGCACGCACGTCATCATCGAGGGCGTGATCATGTACCTGTCGAACGCGCAGCGCCGGGACATGTTCGCGGTGCTGGCCCAGGTGTTCCCCCACCACGCCGTGTACTGCGACCTCATGCGCGCCACCTTCCAGCGCGAGTACAGCCGCGAGCTGCACGAGGTGCTGGCCAGCATGGGCGCGTCCTTCCAGGACATGACGGACACGCCGGAGGCCAGCCTGCTGGACGCGGGCTACACGCTCGCGTCCTCCACCTCCGTCCCGCTGCGCGCGCTGGAGCTGGCCGGCAAGCGCGTCCCGGCGTTCATCGTCCGCCGGTTCATGCCCAAGGTCCGCGACGGCTACGGCATCTGGAAGTTCGAGCGGCGCTGACGCCTCACTTCGCCTTCGGCGCCGGGGAAGACTGCCCCAGCGCCACGCTCCCCAGGATGAGGGTGCCGGACACCAGCATGGTGGGCGTCAGCGGCTCGCCCAGCAGCAGCCAGGCCCAGGTCAGCGCGAACAGCGGCACCAGGTAGGTGACGACGGCGGCGCGCGGCGCGCCGATGCGCTGGATGAGGCGGTAGAACACCGCGTACCCGAAGCCGGTGCAGATGACGCCCAGGGCCGCCGCCGCCAGCCAGGCCCGCATGCCAATGGGCTCCGCGGGCCACAGGGCCACCGCGAAGGGCAGCATCAGCACCGCGCCGCTGGCCAGCGTGGCGGCGGCGACCGCGGCGGCCGGCAGCCCGGTGAAGTGGCGGCGCACCAGGTTCGAGCCGATTCCGTAGAGGAACGCGCCGGTGGTCCCCGCCGCCACGGCCCAGGCGACGCTCGCGCCCGCGGACTTGCCGCTGGCCAGCACCACCACTCCGGAGAAGCCCACGAACAGCGCCACCGCGCGCCGGCCCCCGATGCGCTCGCCGTAGAAGAGGAACGCCACCAGGGCGGTGAAGAGCACCGCCATGCTGTTGGTGATGGCCCCGACGCCCGCGGGGGCCTGCCGCGCGGCCCAGGCGAACAGCGAGAAGGGCACCGCCGCGTTGATGACGCCCACCAGCGCCAGCCGGGGCCACAGCTCGGGACGGATGGCCGAGCGCGCGCGCCAGAGGAAGGGCATCAGCACCGCCGCGCCCAGCACCAGGCGCAGCGCCACCAGGGGAATGGGGCCGAAGGCCGGCGCCGCGATGCGCAGGAACAGGAAGGACGTGCCCCAGATGGCGGCCAGCCCCCCCAGCTCCAGGGGCGTGAGCCACGCCCGGTTGAGGGTGGGAGTGGCGACGTGGGGATGGGTGGGAACGGATGCGCTCATGGCGGCCCCCTCGGACAAGGAAGGAATCTGATTTCTGTCTGGCCCTTTCTTCACGCCGCCACCTCCGCTTCACAAGCGCATCCTTTCCGTGCCAGACATGAGCCAGATTTGAGGCTCGGCCCATGACCCTGCGCACCGACCTGCTCCCCGCCCTGGCGGCCTTCGAGTCCGCCGCCCGCCACCAGAACTTCGCCCGCGCGGCGGAGGAGCTGCACCTGACCGCCAGCGCGGTCAGCCACCACGTCCGCAAGCTGGAGGACCGGCTGGGCGTCGTGCTCTTCCAGCGGCATGCCCGGGGCGTGGCGCTGACAGCCGAGGGGCGCCAGTTGGCGGACGCCGCCAGCACCGCGCTGTCGGACATGGACAACGTGCTGGGGGGCCTCAAGCGCTCACAGGACGAGGCCGCGGTGGTGCGCGTCACCACCGTGCACTCGCTGACGTACGCGTGGCTGCTGCCGCGCATGCCCGGCTTCACGGCCCAGCACCCGAACGTGCGGATCCACGTGGACACGGAGATGGCGCTCACCCGCTTCGACGAGGGCGGGCCGGACCTGGGCATCCGCTATGGCCAGCCCCCCTGGCCGGGCCTGAGCGCGCAGCCGCTCATGGACGACGCCCTCTTCCCCGTGGCCTCCCCGCGGCTCGCGGGCCTCGAGCACGTGCGCGAGGCGGCGGACGTGGCGAAGCTGCCGCTCATCGCGGACCTCTCCCGCCAGGGCTGGCAGGACTGGTTCCGCTCGGCGGGCGTGCGCGGGGCGCGGTTCGAGGAGCGCTACAGCTTCAGCGACACCACCGGCGCGCTGATGGCCGCGGTGCAGGGGCTGGGCGCGGCGCTGGCGCGCGAGAAGATCGCCACGCCCTACTTCTCGGACAGCCGGCTCATCCGGCTGCCCGGGCCCATCGTGCCCACGCGCGCCAGCTACTTCGTGGTCCATCCCTCGCACCGGCGGCTGCGCCCGGCCGCGCGCCTCTTCGTGGACTGGCTCCTGACCCAGCGCGACCGCCCGGACCCGCCCGTTCCGGCCGCGACGCCCGGCGCCGCACCGTCACGCCGGAAAGTTCCCCAATGACAGTCAGCGCCCCGGGGTGACGCCAAACCCTCCCAACGCCTGCGTTTACTTGTCTGGGAAGGAGGGCCAGACTCGCCGCGCCGTCCCCTCACGAGGAGCACACATGCGCAAGCTGGTGAAGTCCCTGCTGTCGGTCTCGGCTGTCCTGTCGCTGGCCCCCTCGGCTGCCTTTGCCCTGCCGCCCCAGTGCAGCTACCTGGGCTGTCGCACGCAGGAGTGCGACGCGTACTGCTACATCGGGCTCACGGAGACGACGTGCGGTGATTACACGAACTATCAGTCCTGCGGCGGTGCCGCCGTTGCCCCCACCACCACGGCCTCGGTGAGCGCGGACGAGTCCCGCCAGGCCGAGGACGCCGCGCAGGTGTGCAGCGAGGAGCACCCCGCCGCCGAGCAGGCCGTCACCGCCGGCACCTGAGCCGCGGTCCGCTTCCTCGCGAGGCCCGGGCTTGCATGGCCGGGCCTCGCGATCGTTCACGCCAAGACACGTATCGGCCGTGCGCTCCAAGGGTGAGCCCCCCTTCGTCGAGCGCCGCCCTCCCGCCGGCCCCCAGGCAGCCTGGCATCCCTCGCGCTTTCGCTTGTGCCCGTGCCCCCTGGCCCGTAGGTTGCGGGGAGATATATGGGCTCCCATTCAAATCGAGCGCCGCCGCCCGCGGACGTGCCTGGCGAGGTGCGCGCTGCGATGGACGGCGTGCGGCGGCTGGTACGGCTGCTGCGGGTCTCCGCTCGCGCTTCCGAACGGCTGGTGGGCATCAGTGGCGCCCAGCTCTTCATCCTCCAGGAGCTGGCGGAGGCCGGGCCCTGCTCCATCAACACGCTCGCGGAGCGCACGCTCACGCACCAGAGCAGCGTGTCCGTCGTCGTCACGAAGCTGATTGAACAGGGGCTGGTGAGCCGCCGCCGCTCGGACGAGGACGGCCGCCGCGTGGAGGTAGCGCTGGAGCCCAAGGGGCGCGCGCTGATCCGCAAGGCGCCGCCCATGGCCCAGGCCCGGCTCATCTCCGGACTGCGTGGCCTGGAGCCGGACGTGCGCGCGGGGCTGGTCCAGGGGCTGGACGCGTGGGTGCGCGCGCTGGGGCTCGACGTGGATGAGGCCCCCCTCTTCTTCGAAGACGAATCCTCGCGCCCGTCGCGGCGCCGAAAGACACAGGAGCACACGGATGAAGAAGCCTGAGGTTGAACGCATCGAGGAGGGCCTGGGCGAGCGGCCTGATGAACGGGCCGGCCTGCCGGTGGCGCCGTCGATGGGCCCCGCGCTCGCCAGCCTGCGCACTCCTACATCCTCCGTGGCGGTGGACTCCCGCACGGTGTTCATCAGCGTCCTGGCGGTGGGGCTCGCGGTCGCCGCCGGCCTGGTGGCGCAGGGGCTGGGGACGCTCATCCACTTCGTCACGAACCTGGCCTTCTACGGGCGGCTGTCCCTGCAGCCGGTGTCTCCGGGCGACAACACGCTGGGCGGCTGGGTGGTGCTCGTGCCCGTGGCGGGCGCCATCATCGTGGGCCTGATGGCGCGCTACGGCTCGCGGGCCATCCGGGGCCACGGCATCCCGGAGGCCATGGAGCAGGTGCTCTTCAACCAGAGCCGCATCCCGCCCCGCATGACGCTGCTCAAGCCGCTGTCGTCGGCCATCGCCATCGGCACCGGCGGTCCGTTCGGCGCGGAGGGCCCCATCATCGCCACGGGCGGCGCGCTGGGGTCGCTGCTGGGCCAGGGGCTCCACGTCACGGCGGACGAGCGCAAGGCGCTGCTCGCCGCGGGCGCCGCCGCGGGCATGGCCGCCACGTTCGGCGCGCCGGTGTCCGCCGTGCTCCTCGCCGTGGAGCTGCTGCTCTTCGAGTTCAAGCCCCGCTCCGTCATCCCCGTGGCTTTGGCCACCGCGACCGCCACCGGCGTGCGCATCGCCTTCATGGGCGGCGCGCCCGCGTTCGCCATCCCGGACCTCACCGCGCCGTCCGGCACGGCGCTCGCGTTCTACGGGGTGCTGGGGCTCTTGATTGGCGCCGCGTCCGTGGTGTGCACGCGCGCGGTGTACTGGCTGGAGGACGCGTTCGAGAAGCTGCCCATCCACTGGATGTGGTGGCCCGCGCTGGGCGGCATCGTCGTGGGCGTGGTGGGCCTGGTGTCTCCGCGCACGCTGGGCGTGGGCTACACCAACATCGAGGACATCCTGTCCGGCCGCTTCGTGGGGACGGCGATGCTCGTCTTCTGCGCGCTCAAGTTCATCTCCTGGTCCATCGCACTGGGGAGCGGGACGTCCGGCGGCACGCTGGCCCCCCTCTTCACGCTGGGCGGCGGCCTGGGCTCCGGCCTGGGGCTGCTCGCCACGCAGTTGTTCCCCAGCCTGGGTGTGGACGTGCGCGTCGCGGCGCTGGTGGGCATGGCCGCCCTCTTCGCCGGGGCGTCGCGCGCGCTGCTGGCGTCGGTGGTGTTCGCCTTCGAAACGACGCGGCAGCCGATGGGCCTGCTGCCGCTGCTCGCCGGGTGCGCGGCGTCCTACCTCGTGTCCGCGCTGCTCATGCGCCACTCCATCATGACGGAGAAGCTGGCCCGTCGCGGCGTCCGCATCCCCACGGAGCTGGGCGCGGACGCGCTGGGCCAGGCGCTGGTGCGCGACCATGGCCTCAAGCCCGTGGTGACGCTGCAGGCGGACATGCCCCTGGAGGAGGTGCGCGCGTGGCTCACGTCCGACGCGGCGGGCTCCCGCCACCAGGGCTTCCCCGTCGTCTCCCGCGAAGGGGCGCTCGTGGGGGTCGTCACCCGCCGGGACCTGATGGATGGCCACGCGAGCGAAGGCCGGCGGATGCGGGACGTGGTGAAGCGGGCCCCGGCGGTCGTCTTCGATGACAGCTCCCTGCGTGAAGCGGCGGACCTGATGGTGGAGGAGGGCGTGGGCCGCCTGCCCGTCGTCTCCCGCGCGAAGCCGGAGCTCGTCGTGGGCATCCTCACGCGCAGCGACCTGCTCGCGGGCCACCGGCAGCGCCTGTCCAACGCCCGCACGCGGGAGCGCGGCATTGGCGGCGCGCGCTCCCCCACGCCCCGGCCCGCCTGAGCGCGGAGGCTCAGGTCGTCGCGGGGACCGGGGCCGGGCGAGCCTTCGCCTCCTGCTCCCCGCGCAGCGCCGCGAGCGTCTGACGGATGCCCTCCGCGTAGGGTGTCTTGGGCACCGTGCCCAGGAGGCCGCGCAGCGCGGAGTCGTCCATCAGCACGGGGTTCGTGAGCAGGTAGTACATCTCCACCAGCTCGCGCATGAAGGGGTGGAAGAGGCCCACCAGCCGCACCATCGTCTTCCCCATCGTCTTCATCCTCGGCGGGTGGCCCGCCTGCGCGTAGATCTCCTTCACCATCTCGCGCTGCGTGGTGGCGCCCGGGCCCGCCAGGTTCCAGAAGCGGCCGTACGCGCGCGGCTCGTCCATCAGCGCGGTGACGATGGGGCCCACGTCGTTGACGAAGACGAACTCATGCGGCGTGTCGAGCGGCCCGATGAGCGGCGCGCGCTTGCCCTGGTTCGCCGCGACGAAGGCGCTGTACAGGAAGCTGCGCTCCACGCCCGGCCCGTAGAAGTCCGGCAGCCGCAGGATGGTGCCCTTGATGGCGCCCGCCGCGTCCGCCTCCAGCAGCATGTCCTCCTGGGCCTTGCGCATACGGCCCTTGAAGGAGTTCGGCTCGCGCGGATGGGACTCCGACACCGTCGGGGTGCGCGGCATCCCGTATGGATACACCGTGCCGATGAGCACCACCCGCTCCACGCCCTCCGCGATGGCCGCGTCCAGCGTGCGGCGCATCAGCTCCGGGTGCAGGTGGAACTGCCAGTAGTTCACCCCCACCATGTAGATGATCGTCCGGACGCCCCGCGCGGCGGCCCGGATGGACGCCGGGTCGTCCGGATTCCACGTCACCACCTCCGCCCGCGGATCCGCGCCAAACTCCCTGCGCAGGCTGCTCTCCGAGCGTCCGACCACCCGGTACGGCCGGCCCTGCGCCTGGAGCGTCCGCGCCACGCTCTGCCCAATGACGCCCGAAGCGCCGAACAACGCCACCGTCTCCATGTCGTCCTCCCGGAAAAATGAACGTCCGATATTTTTATGAACACCGTTCTGTGAACACCGTTCATCTATTGCTGGCCGTTCGTTTCGTCAAGGCCTAACCTCGTGACATGGGCATCACGGAGCGCAAGGAGCGACAGCGGGCGGAGCTGCGGGAACACATCCTCCAGGTGGCTCGCGACATGGTGATGAAGGAGGGCTTTGGCGCGCTCTCCATGCGCAAGCTGGCGGACGCGGTGGAGTACGCACCGGCGACGCTCTACCTTCACTTCGAGAACCGCGACGCCATCGCACGCGAGCTGTGCGTGCGCGGCTTCCAGGAGCTGCTCGCGGTGCTGGAGCCCGCGGCCGCCGTGAAGGATTCAGCGGAGCGGCTGTCACGTCTGGCGGACGCGTACCTGGCCTTCGCCCTGAAGCACCCGGAGACCTACCGCCTCATCTTCATGGAGGACCCCAAGCTGTCCGAGGGCCTCTTCCAGGACAAGCAGGAAGGGGCGGGACCGAAGTCCTTCGCCCTGCTGGTGCGGGCCTTCGAGGACCTGAAGGCGGACGGACGGGCCCTGGAGAACACACCGGCCGAGGGATTGGCGGAGGTGTTCTGGGCGGGGCTGCACGGCATCATCAGCCTCAAGCTCACCTGCTCCGGGTTCCAGGGCGCACCGGCGGAGGCGCTGGTGAAGACGCTCGTCGCCACGCTGGTGCACGACGCGAAGCCCGCGCGGCGCTCGCGGTAGCGTCCGCCGGGAGCACTCAGGGCGCGGTGTACTCGCGTGGGCGGTAGCCCAGCCGGACCGCCTCCGTCTGTCCGTGCAGCAGCGGGTCCTGGTAGACGCAGACGCTCCCGGGCAGGTCCTCGCAACGCGGCGGCGTCATCCGTTCCATCACCTGGCGGATCAGCGCGTCGGACAGCTCCTGGCCCGCGAAGTATGCGGACCGCGCGTGGATGAACCGGGACAGGGCCAGGGGCGCGACCCAGGACGTCGTGGCCCGGGTGATGGGAAAGATGTCGACCCCAAAGGCATCCACCTGGAGCAGCGGCGTCCGGCTGTATTCGAAGGGCCGCTGTGGCAGCACGCCCGTATTCACATACAGGTCCACGTTGGCCTGCCCCGGCCATCCGCCCAGGTTCGCGTGCGCGCCCCGCCCTTCCGCGTCCAGCCCGGACTCGAGCACCGTGAAGAACCCCACCCGCAGCCGGTTGGGAAAGGCCTCCGACGCGGAGTCGAAGGGGTTGTCCTCCGGGCTCGCCACGTCGATGGCGGCCTGGGCCGTGAAGACACCCGGCGTGTTGAACAGCGCCGCGTAGATGGGCGCATAGGCGTCCAGCTTCGCACGCAGCACGCGGTCATCCGGAAGCGGCCCCTCGCAGGACGCGGACCAGTCCTGGCGCACCGAGGCCAGCGTCACGCCCGAGCTCAGGTTGACGTAGCGCACGCCGTGCGCCGCCATCAGCCCACGCACCCCTTCCGCGACGACTGACGCCTTCGCGCGCAGGCGCTCCATGGACTCGGGTGTGCCGGAGCCGTCGCAGAACTCCTCCGGGGCGAAGGTGGTGAAGCGCAGCGTGTCCAGCAGGACCAGGGGCTGGTGCGGATTCGTCTCCACCAGCAGCGAGAACACGAAGCTGCCATGGCCCACGCTCTCCATGACCTGGGAGGGATACGTCTCCCCAAGCGGTGCCGCGAGGGTGCGCAGTTGCTCCGCGGGGAGGAAGTCCGGCGTCGCGAACGACTGGAGCGTGCGGTGGAGCGTGGCGGGGAGGCGCCAGGAGAAGGGCACCGGCTCCAGCCGCCCCTGCGCGTCCGCCCGGAAGTAGCCCCGAAGGCGGTTCTGGTAGCGCAGCGCCCGGAGCGGCAGCGTGGGAAAGTCGTCGATGACGAGGATGGCTTCGCCGCTGTCGTGGCGCATCGCGAACGCGCCCGGGTCGTAGGCGAAGTCGCCCCACTCACACCCGGCACCGTCCGGCCGCTCCCGGAAGCACGTGTCCGCCCGGATGGCCTCGCGCGCCGCCTCCAGCCGCGCGGCCAGGTCCGTGGCCACGGGAGGGACGGACTCGCCACAGGCGCAGAGCGACCCCAGGAGCAGCGCGGAGGACCAGGACCAGCATGGGGCGGAGGGCATCACGGGCTCCAAGGCAGGACGGCGTCGTCAGACATACGGACCGGGCCCCGCGTCCGGGCACGACAAACCTCCCGCGTCCGACGACTCCAGCACTACCAGGAAAGCCCGTTTAAACTCATTTACCTATCATCTAGAATCTTTTGCGACGTCGCGGCCCCGGCGTTTCCGGGGTCGACCACCCCCGCAGTCACCAGGAGCAACCGGATGCTTCGTCGCACCGCCCTGGCCCTCGTCCTGTGCGCTACCTCCTGCACACAGGCCGACGGGCCTTCCGCCACAGAGTCCCCGCCCCCAGAGCAGCAGGAGGTCCACGGCCGGACCGAACAGGCCGTGGAATCCCTGGAGACGCCCAGCGAGCCGAACAGCATCCGGTTCCTGGAGCAGTCCTCGTTCGGCCCGAAGCTCGCGCGCGGCGTGGCACCCGCGCCCGTGGGCACCGTGGAGCACGTGATGGCGGTCGGCATCACGCAGTCGCTCACGGAGCAGTTCGCGCTCCAGCCCGCCACGCCGTACGACGGGGAGAGCGCCCAGGACCTGGGCTCGCAGTTCTTCCAGCGCGCGGTGACGGGGGAGGATCAGCTCCGCCAGCGCGTGGCGTTCGCGCTCAGCCAGATCTTCGTCGTCTCCCAGAACGGCATCCCGGACTCCACGAGGACGCCGTACGTGGACTCCAAGGTGGCGGTCGCGGGGTACATGAACCTGCTGTCGCAGCATGCCTTCGGCGACTTCCGCGTGCTGCTGGAGGCCGTGACGAAGAACCCCGCCATGGGCCGCTACCTGGACATGGCGAACAACCGCGCCTTCGACTCGAAGGGCAACCCCATCGACCCGAACGAGAACTACGCGCGGGAGATGCTCCAGCTCTTCACCCTGGGCACGGACAAGCTGAACCAGGACGGCACCCCGCTGCTGGACGCCAACGGCAACCGGCAGCGCGCGTACAGCGAGGAGCAGGTGAAGGCCTTCGCGCACGCCCTGTCCGGCTGGACCTGGAACGCCACCGCGTGTCCGGCCCGGGGCGCCGCCATCAACACGCCCGACTACAAGAACCCGCTGATGCCCTGTAACGCCAACCACGACACGGACAGCCAGGTGCTCCTGCGCGGCGTCACCACCGCCGCGGGAGGCAGCATCACCACGCACCTGACCCAGGCGCTGAACAACGTCTTCAACGACCCCAACGTCCCGCCCTTCATCAGCAAGCAGCTCATCCAGCACCTGGTGACGAGCAACCCGACGCCCGCCTACGTCCGGCGCGTGGCCGCCGTCTTCAAGAACGACGGCACCGGCGCGCGCGGCAACCTCCAGGCGGTGGTGCGCGCCATCCTGGAGGACGACGAGGCGCGCGGCGCCCAGCCGCCCCTCGGCCTGCGGTCCGGCTTCGGCCACCTGCGCTCGCCCGCGCTGTTCGTCACGAACGTGGTCCGCTGGCTGGATCCCACGCTGGACACGGCCACCAAGGACCCGGGGCTGAAGCTGAGCAACTGGAGCAAGACGATGAACCAGTGGGTGACCCGCCCGCCCTCCGTCTTCAGCTTCTACCCGCCCACCGCGCCGCTGCCGGGCGTGGACGGCCTGGTCGGACCGGAGTTCGCCATCCTGGACACGGCCACCCTTACCGCCCGCGCCAACTTCCTCCACGAGTTCCTCTACTCCGGCGCCGCCGCCAACGCGGGCATCACCGTGGACTACGACCTGCTGCCCGCCACCAACGCGGACCTGGTCGCGTACATGGGCCGCTACTGGCTGCACGGCACGCTGGCGCCGGAGCTGGAGCAGAAGCTGCTGACGGCCATGGGTGACAGCCGGGCGAACACGGCCATCCGCAAGAAGAAGCTCGGGCTCTACCTGACGTTCCTCTCCCCCTCCTTCCAGATCCAGCGGTGAACCCCATGACCACCACCCGTCGCCAGTTCCTCCGGCGCGCCTCGCAGGGCCTGGGCTTCCTGGCCGCCGCCGCCGCCCTCCCCCGCTGGGTGGGCAATGCCCACGCCGCCAGCACCAGCGGCTACTCCGGCAGCCGCGTCGCCGTCTGCGTCTTCCTGCTGGGAGGCAACGACAGCAACAACATCCTCATCCCGCAGGACACCAACGCCTACGCGCAGTACCTGGCCGCCCGGCCCACCATTGGCCTGAAGACGGACCAACTGGACCTCATCAACCCCACGGGCCTGGCCGCCGGGTCCTTCGCCCTGCCCAAGACGCTGTCGAAGCTGCGCGCGCACTTCGAGGCGGGGCGCGCCGCGTTCGTGTGCAACGTGGGGCCGCTGGTGCTTCCCCTGAACAAGGCGGACTACCTGGCCGGCGGGACCTCCGTGCCGGAGAACCTCTTCTCCCACAGCGACCAGCAGGACGCCTGGGCCAGCGCGCTGGCCAACCCCGGCTCCAGCACCGCCACCGCC
Organism: Corallococcus macrosporus; assembly: GCF_017302985.1. Taxonomy (NCBI): domain Bacteria; kingdom Pseudomonadati; phylum Myxococcota; class Myxococcia; order Myxococcales; family Myxococcaceae; genus Corallococcus; species Corallococcus macrosporus. The sequence continues at coordinate 784,930 of NZ_JAFIMU010000004.1, read as the reverse complement.
GACCTCAAGGTCACCGGCTGGGGCGGCCGCGCGGCGGACAAGCTCCACGTGCTCAACGCCAGCACACCGCCGGACTACCCGGAGGTGACCTCGTTCGGAGGCAAACCGCGCTTCTGCGCGGGCGTGGAGCGCAAGCCCATGATGGTGGCTGCCGACGGCACGCTCGCGTTCCGCACCCTCACCACCCCGCCCTCGGACTTCGACCTGCTCCAGCAGGCGGCGCTGGCGGACGTGATGACGGTGCAGGACGGCAACGTGCTGGAGACGGCCTACGCGGACGTGTTCACCACGGCGCAGACGTTCTCCTCCGCCCGCGCCGCCGCGCGCGACGCGGCGTGGGCGCAACTGCCCCAGGCCACCCGCGACGCCATCGACGGCTACTTCGTGCCCACGCTGCCGCCGGAGGAGACCGCGAAGTGGACGCTGCACACGCAGCTCTACCAGGTGGTGCGCGACCTGGTGGCGGGAGCGATGCCGGTGAGCAAGGCGGGCCTGGGCCTCAAGCGCCAGGTGTTCTCCGTGGGCTTCGGCTCCTTCGACACGCACCAGAACGAGGACGTGGACCATCCGAAGCTGCTGGCGCAGCTGGACTTCGCGCTCGACGCCTTCCAGCAGGCCGTGACGCTGCTGGAGACGCAGACCGCGTTCGGCGCCAACGCGCCCCAGGCGACGCTCTTCACCATGAGCGACTTCAACCGGACGCTGCTGGAGAACGGCGACAGCGGCACGGACCACGCCTGGGGTGGGCATGCCATCGTCCTGGGCAACCGCGTCGCGGGCAAGGCGCTCTACGGCACCTTCCCCAGCCTGGACCTGTCGGGCTCGCTGGAGGGCTCCACGGACGAGCGCGGCCGCTGGATTCCCACGCTCACCGTGGAGCAGTACGGCTGGACGCTGGCCTCCTGGCTGGGCCTGAACACCGCCGCCGAGCGCGACTACGTGTTCCCCAACCTCGCTGGCTACGTGGCGGACGCGGTGGCGCGCGGGTTCCCGGCGCAGGCACGCAGGTACAAGATCGCCTTCATGCAGGCGGACTGACGTGAAGGAAGGCCGCGGACCCCTCGCGGGTCCGCGGCTACTTCAGCTCCGCGAGGACGTCGAACACGGAGGGCCGGCGCGGCTTCCAGCCCAGGGCGCGGGCCCGCTTCGCGCGGATGCGGCTGTTGGACGCGAGCGCCAGCCGCCCCAGCTCCACGCCCCAGCGCTTCTCCCCCTCGGCCAGCGGCATGCTGGCCACGGGCAGGTGGAGGCTCTTGCCGATGGCCGTCACCACGTCCCGGAAGTTCGCCTCGCCGTTCTCCGCGAAGAAGAACGCCCCGGCCGGCGCGCGCTCCAGCACCAGGAGGTACAGGTCCGCCAGGTCCTCGATGTGCACGTTGGACCAGATGTTCTCCCCCTTCCCGATGTAGCGCGCCGTGCCCGTCTCGCGCGCGTACTGGATGAGCGGCGGCAGTTGCACGCTGTCCGGGTTCAGCCCCAGCCCCTTGCCGTAGATGAGGCACGGGCAGATGACGTTCGTGTGGATGCCGTCCTTCGCCGCGTCCAGCACGAGTCTGTCCAGCGCGATGCGCGCCACCTTCTCCGGCACGGGCTCGATGGGCGTGTCCTCGTCGTGCACGCCGGGGGTCAGCTCGCCGCCCGCGTCGGTGGCGACGATGCTGGAGCCGCTGGTGTGGATGAAGCGCTTGCCGGAGCCCTTCAGCGCGACGAGCAGCGCCTCCACCACCTTGCGCTCGTCCGCGGACGCCGCGTTGATGACGGCATCGGACTCCTTCGCCAGCCGCGCGAGCGCGTCCAGGTCATCGAACGAAGCGACCGTCGCCTGGATGCCGCGCGCCTCCAGCGCCCGCGCCTTGTCCGGGGTCCGGGCGGTGCCCACCACCTGATGGCCCGCCGCCATCAACCGCGCCGCCACCGACCCGCCGATGTACCCCGTCGCGCCCAACACGAAGACTTTCATGATCCGCTCCCGTGAATGGGAGGAAACCTGCGCTGTTCCGTGGTGGACGGGTAGTGGCTTGCCGGGCACATGCCCTGTTCCTAGAGTTCTTGAATGACCCTCATCCAGGAGCCGCTCGCCGGGCTGGGCGCCTTCGTGCGCACGCTTGAAACGGGCAGCTTCAGCGCGGCGGCCCGGGCGCTCGGCGTGTCCCCTTCCGCGGTCAGCAAGACGGTGGCCCGCCTGGAGGGCCGGCTGGGAGTCCTGCTCCTCCAGCGCGGCACGCGCCGGCTCCAACCCACGCCGGAGGGGCTGTCGCTCTTCGAGCGGGGCCAGCGCATCGTGGCGGAGCTGGAGGCGGCGCAGGGCGAGCTGCGCGAATCGAAAGGCCCGCGGGGGCCGCTGCACGTCACCGCGCCCATGGACCTGGGCCGCTACTGGCTGGTGCCGCGCCTGCCGGCGTTCCTCGCCGCGTACCCGCAGGTCCAGTGCGCGCTGGGGCTCACGGACCGCTTCATCGACCTGGTGGAGGAGCGCGTGGACGTGGGCCTGCGCATGGGGGAGAGCGCGGACACGCGGCTCGTCCGCCGGAGGCTGGGAGCGTCGCGCGCGGTCATCTGCGCGTCGCCCGCGTACCTGCGCCGGCACGGCACGCCCCGGAAGGTGGCGGACCTCCAGCGCCACGCGTGTCTGGCCTACCTGCGCGACGGCCAGCGCGTCCCGTGGCGGCTGGATGGCACGCCGGTGGACGTGCCCGGCCCGTTCGCGTCCGACAACAACGAGGCCCTGCTGGCACTGGCGGTGGAGGGCGTGGGCATCGCGCGCATCCCGGAGTTCGTCGCCGCGCAGGCGCTGGCCTCCGGAGGGCTGCGGGCCGTGCTCGGTGAGGTGGACTCACCGGGGCCGGACGTGTTCGTCGTCTATCCGGAGCGCCGGCACCTGTCGCCACGCGTCCGCGTGTTCGTGGACTTCGTGGCGGAGGCGTTCGCGCGCGAGCAGCCGAGGCCGGGCACGAAGCCCCGGCCCCGGCGGTGAGTGGCGGTCAGTAGATCTTGTCGCCCTTCTGCACGCCGAAGGGGGACGCCGGCATCTCGACGCCGTTCACCGACGTCCCGCCGTTGTGGATGGCGGGGAACATGGGCTCCATGCTCTGCGGGAACCCGAACGTGGGCTTCGTGAGCTCGTCCAGCCGGGCCAGCTCCTCGGCCGTGAGCTTCACGTCGGCGGCCTTCAGGTTGTCCTCGAGCTGCGCCATGCGCCGCGCGCCGATGATGGTGGACCCCACGCCCGGCTTCGCCATGACCCACGCCAGCGCCACGCGCGCCGGGGTGCTCTCGTGCGCCCGGGCGATGACCTCCAGCGCGTCGACGACGGTGTAGGTCTTCTCGTTGAGGAAGGGCTCGATGAAGGCGCCCCGGTCGCCCTTCAGCTGTCCCGCGTTCTTGCGGGTGTACTTGCCGCTGAGCGCGCCGCTCTTGAGCGGCGACCAGGGGGTGATGCCCAGCCCGTGCTCCAGGGCCATGGGCACCAGCTCCTGCTCCACGCTGCGCTCGAGCAGCGAGTACTCGATCTGCAACCCGATGAAGGCGGACCAGCCTCGGAAGCGCGCCGTCATGTTCGCCTCGACGATCTTCCACGCCGGCGTGTCGGAGACGCCGATGTAGCGGACCTTGCCGGCCTTCACGAGGTCCTCGAGCGCGGCCATCGTCTCGTCGATGGGCGTGTGCCTGTCCCAGTTGTGCAGCCAGTACAGGTCGATGTAGTCGGTCTGCAGGCGGCGGAGCGAGTTCTCGCAGGCAGAGATGATGGACTTGCGGCCGGAGCCGCCCCCGTTCGGGTCGCCGGGGTAGAGGTTCCCGCTGAACTTCGTGGCGATGACCAGGCGCTCACGCCGGGCAGGGTGCCGTCCGACGTGATCTCCGATGATCTTCTCGGAATGGCTCTTCGTGTAGAAGTTCGCCGTGTCGATGAAGTTGCCGCCCAGCTCGATGAAGCGGTCGATGATCCGCTCGGACTCCTCCACGCTGGTGCCCCAGCCGAGGTCTTCACCGAACGTCATCGCACCGAGGCACAGCGGGCTCACGCGCAGGCCTGAGCGGCCGAGCGTCACGTAGTGGTTGAGCGACATGCGAGCTCCAGGGGTTGTGCTACCGTTTTGGGAGGGCCGGATTGGTTCCGCCTTGAACTGATTTAATTTTGTACCAATTTCCGCGCAAGGTCCCATGTCGAGAATCGACCCGGCGAAGATCTGGTCGCTGAACTACAACCTGCTGATGTCGGTCATCTCCGGTGTCTCTCCGGACATCTCCGCGCTGGGGCTGGAGGTGAAGGAGCTGTTCGTGCTGGCGCAGGTGGAGGAGACCCCCTACCCGGCGGAGCTGGCGGCGGTCCTGAGCATGCCCAAGCCGACGGTGACGGTGTACGTGAAGCGGCTGGAGGCGGCGGGCTTGCTTCGCCGGGAGATCGACTCCAAGGACCTTCGTCGGCACCGGCTGCTGGTCACCCCCGCCGGGCGCAAGGTGACGGCGCGGGGCCTCGCGCTGTTGTCGGACGCGTTCGGCGCGCGGCTTGGCCGCCTGAGCGCGGCGGAGCAGGCGCAGCTCTGGAGCCTGCTCGAGAAGATGAGCTGACGGTGCCCCGGGGCAGCAGCACGCCCGGCTGCTTGCATCCCGCGTTTGCCCTGGTTGTATTCCCCCCGATGCCGAGGCGGGTTCGAGCCCGGCGGGGGTTCCCTACACATGCGGACGCGTCGCGCGGGTGAAGTGGTGCTGGGTGCAGTGGTCGGTCTGTGGCTCGCGGCCTGTGGCGGCGACAAGGTGCAGGTCCGGGGGCACGTCACCAACGGTGGCGGTCAGCAGTCCCAGGGGCTCACCGACGGCGCGCCCGCGCTGGGAGGCGACGGGACGGCGTCGGCCACCACCACGGTGCGGATCAGCCGCGTGGTGGCGGCGGGCGACCTGACGACGCTGGCCGAGGCCGACGTCGCGGCGGACGGCAGCTACACGCTGGAGCTGGACGACGCGGGGCAGCGGCTGATCATCGAGGCGGTGAACAAGTCCGGCGTCACGGTGGGCTCCGCGCTGCTGGACTCCACGGCGCCGCAGTCCGGGCAGGACGTGCGCACGGCGCCGCCCATCACCAGTGAGTCCTCGCTGGAGGCGGAGGTCTACGTCCAGATGGTGCGGGACGGGGAGACGCCGGACAACGTGGACACGGTGGACCTGCGCGCGCGGCTGAACGTGGAGCAGGCCGCGGCGGTGCGCGGTCAGCTCAAGGAGACGGCGACGGAGTCGGTGAAGGCGCTCGGCGCGGCGGTGCGCGCGGCGCAGGCGACCCGGATCAAGGCGTATGCCCGCGCGGGCGTGGTCATCACGCAGGACCAGCTCTTCAGCGCGTCGCTGGACGCGGCGGCGAAGCTGGACGCCGCGCTGGACGCGGGTGGTCAGGCGGCGCAGGCCTATGACGCGTTCTTCGCGGAGGTGCGTGCGGCCACGCCCCAGGCGAGCGACGTACAGGACCAGCAGGCGGAGCGGGAGGCCAGCGTGGCCTATCGCATGACGGTGGATGCGCGGCTCTCCACCGGAGCGGGGGCCGCGGTCGCGGACGCATCGGCGCGCTCCGCCGCCGCGCTGGAGGCGCGAGCCACCGAGGCCGCGGTGAAGGCCCTGCTCCAGGCCGCCAGCGCCACGGACACGGTGCTGGCCCAGGCGAACACCGCCGCCACGGCGCTGCGCACGAACCTCGCCGGCGCCACGTCGGCCGGTGCGGCCGCGACGGCCTGGACGTCCTTCGATGCCCAGCTCGCCACCAGCGGCAGCGCGTCCGTGATGGGCGCGTATCTGGGGGTCACGAGCAGCAACCAGCTCGCCTTCGACTCCGCGGTGAACTCGGGAGCGCAGGCGAGCGCGGCGCTGGATGCCTCGCTGGGCACGGTGCTGGAGCAGGCCGGGAGGATTTCAGCGGCGGCGCTCTCTGATGCCGTGGTCAGCGCCTTCACCACGTATGACGCAGCGGCCCGCGGGAGCGCCGCCGCGACCCTGACGTCCTTCGGCGCCAGGACGAACACCGGCGTGGAGCTGCTGATCATCTCCCAGGGTTCGTTCCGACTGCGGTAGGCAGAATGCCAGGAGCCCACTTCCGTCCGGACGTGGCCCCGGTGTCAGGTAGCGAGGCCTTCCTTCCATGGATGGCTTCACACATCCTGGATGACCATAGGAGCCTCAGCAGTGGCGCGCCCGTGAAGCTCCATGGACGCCCTGATGACGCTCGGGTGAGGGTGGAGGCGGATGAATTCGGAAGAGCCATGGAGAAGCTCGCCCTGGCATTGAGGCCCTCCTCGCAGCCCCAAGAGGCCGCTCGCAGACTCTGGGAGGTGGAGCCGCGCAGTGGATCCTACTTGTTTGATCCGCGCAGCCGGCGCATCACAGCGCTCGGTCCATCCGAACATCCGGAGTCTCAAGCCTTTGACCCGGATGCGGAGCTGACGCGTGCCTACCTGCGTTGGTGCGAGCGTACGGGCAGGCATGGCGACTGCCTGCGCCTGTTGGTGGAGGGTTCCTCTGTCACCGGGGATGGGCGCTATGCGCTGGCCATGGCACTTGCTCAGGGCGTTGTCCTGGAGGAGATGCAGGAGGCCTTCAAGGACATGGCCGATCCCCAGGCCATGTTGACGGCGGTCCTATGGACCTGGACCACGTACCTCATCCTGCTCTCGGTGCCCGAACCCTTCTCCAAGGGACTCGCAGCCGTGATGACCGCCACGCTCATTTCCTACGTGGGGGTCGATACCTTCTGGTCTCTCATTGTGGGCTTCAAGGAGTTGGTAGAAGCCGCGGACCGGGCCACCACGTTTGGCGCGTTGCGTGAGGCGGGTGAACGCTACGGCAAGGTCATGGGCCGAAACGCCGCCCGAGCCTTCGCCCTGCTGGCCACCGCGGCCATTGGCACCACTGCCTCCGGCCTGGCGGCGAAGGTACCGGGGCTCCCAGCCTCCGCCCAGGCTGCCATGCAGGCGGAATCCCAGATGGGGCTTGCGCTCACGGCAGTCGAGGGCGTGAAGACGGTCACGGTAGGCCCATCCACCGTCACGCTCTCCCTCGCTCCGAGTGCCGTAGCAATGAGCGCGCAGGACACGAACAGGCAGGCGGCATCCGCGCACGGCCTGGGCATCCCAGAAGGAAGGGCGAAGCACATCTTCCGCTCCGCCTCCGGCCATCTCCCAGATACCCCCACCAATCGACGGCTGCTTCAAGAGCTGGCTGCGGATGAGTCCGCAAGGCTTGGAACAGACCGGTTCGGCAACATGTGGTCCGCGAGGCTCAATCCGGATGGCACTCAGCTTTGGGTGCAAGTTCGAAAAGGAGAGATCATCAATGGGGGATTGAATCCGGTCGCTCGCGATTACAACACCCAGATGGGGCTTTCCGCTCCCACCCGCCCCTGAGGCCGCCATGGAAGACGTGCTCACGATCAAAGAGGCCTACGCGGCGATGTACGAGTACCTGAAAGGGCAGTACGAGATGAATCCTTCAGACGAGCTGGGCGGCTTGTTGGGCAGCATGTCCCTGCTCGACGATGGCACGCCCGCGGACGCTGCCCTCTGGGCGGACTGGATGCTTGCGGTGCGAAAGGCACGGCAGGGTGCCGTGGACATGAGCCTGAAGCTTGAGCAGGAGTGAGGCCCAACGGGGCCTCAGCCTGGACCGCCCTGCTCCTCCCGCCGCAGCGCCCGGTCCAGGACGAAGGTCCCGAACGGCACCAGCGACGCGCCGAACGCCGCGAGCGAACGGCGCGCGGGCCAGCCGTGTTCGGACGCCGCCCGGAACAGGGACGACACGAAGAGCAGGAAGAGGAGCCCGTGGACGCTTCCTGCGATCCGCACCGCCAGGGGCTGCCCCAGCAGGTACTTCACCGGCATCGCGATGAAGAGCAGCCCCAGGAAGGACATCCCCTCCAGGAAGGCCACCCACCGCAGTTGTCGCAGCGCACTCATGTGTCCACCCAGGGCCAGCGCGGCCGGAAGACCATCAACACCAGGACCAGGAAGAACGGCACCGCTGCCATCAGCGCACCCGGCAGCGTGCGCCGCTCGCGGGTCGCCATGGCCACCAGCGACAACTGCGACACCAGCGACAGCGCCAACCCGCCTGATATCCACGCCTCCGTCAACGCGATGTTGAACTGGAGCGTGAGCAGGTAGCCCGCCGTCCATGTGATCACCAGCCCCGGCGACGCGATGGCGTGCACCGCGCGCTTGCGGTCCTGCGACGTCGTCGCGGCCAGCGCGCCCACGAGCCCGCCGCCGTAGAGCACCACGCCCACGAACTTCAGCAGGAGCAGCAAGCGGTAGATCAACACCCGGCACCCTCACCGTGAATCCGTCAGTCCCCGTCCGTATGCCACGCGTGCACCCCGCACCGTGAGTGGCGGAAACGCCATCTTTCGACGGCTTCCCGCCACGGGCCGCCTTGGCGGGAACACCCCTCCCCTGGCATCTTCCCGCCATGCATACCGTGGCCATCGTCGCGCTGGATGGAGTGGTGCCCTTCGACCTCTCGATTCCCACCGAGGTCTTCCGCCACGTGCGGCTCCCCTTCGGCGGCCCCGGCTACCAGGTCCGCGTCTGCGGCCTCACCCCGGAGGTCCACGCGGGCGCGTTCCGCGTGAAGACCCACCATGGCCTGGGCTCGCTGGCGCGCGCGGACACCATCTTCCTCCCGGGCATCATGGACCTCTCCGAGCCCGTCCCTCCCGCGCTCGTGAAGGCACTGCGCGCAGCGGCCGCCCGGGGCACGCGCATCGCCTCCATCTGCACCGGGGCGTTCCTGCTGGCCGCGACGGGGCTGCTCGACGGGCTGCGCGCGACCACCCACTGGATGGCCGCGGAGGAGCTGGCCCGGCGCCATCCCGCCATCCAGGTGGATCCGAACGTCCTCTACGTCGACAACGGCCAGCTCCTCACCTCCGCGGGCGCGGCTGCGGGGCTGGACCTCTGCCTGCACCTGGTGCGGCGCGACCACGGCGCCGCGGTGGCGGCGGACGCGGCGAGGCTGGCCGTGATGCCGCTGGAGCGGGACGGCGGCCAGTCCCAGTTCATCACCCACGTGCCCCCCGCGCCCGAAGGCGCGTCGCTGGAGCCGCTCCTGCACTGGATGGAGGACCACCTGCACCGGCCCCTCACGCTCCAGGCCCTCGCCCGGAAGGCGGCGATGAGCGAGCGCACCCTGAGCCGCCACTTCCGGGAACAGACCGGCACCACGCCGTTGCAGTGGCTGCTCCACGCCCGCGTGCGCCGCGCCCAGCACCTGCTGGAGACCACCAGCCAGTCCGTGGAGGCCATCGCGGAGAAGGTGGGCTTCGGCTCGCTCACCACCTTCCGCGAACACTTCCAGCGCTTCGTCGCCACCAGTCCCCTCGCCTACCGCCGTGCGTTCCGCGGAGGCCTGGAAGGCGTCAGTGCTGGTGGCCGAAGCGCACCTCCACCTCCGGGTGCGCCGCGACGAACGCGCGCAGCTTCCTGAAGCTCTCCACGCTCTGGGGCCCGTCCTGCGTGAAGGTGCCCGGCTCCACGTCGTGCTCCCAGCCCCAGCGCGTGTGGCTGGCATCCCCCAACAGCAGCACCGGCCCCTTCGTGGAGCGCACGAGGTACGCGGTGCTGCCCGGCGTGTGCCCCGGCACCCAGAGCGCCCAGACGGATGCATCCCCGAAGACGTCCACCGCGCCTTCGAAGAGGCCCTTCGGATCCGCCGAGTAGTTCCACTCCGACAGCGCCGGCTTGCCCTCCAGCGCGCGGTCCGTGGCGCCCTGCACCAGCAGGTTCACGAAGGCGCGGCTGCCCGCCTCACCCGGGCCGGTGAAGACGGGCGTCCCCGCCGGCGCGTCCGCCATGCCGCTGATGTGGTCCGGGTGCAGGTGCGTGAGGAACACGCCGGAGAGCGGCTGGGGCTGCTTCGCCAGCCACTCGCCCAGCGGCGCCAGCACCTTCATCTTCTCCATGTGCATCGCGCTCGCCACGACGCCGCGCAACGCCGAGCGGTCGGGCGCGTCCCGCAGCGCCGTCTCCACGCCGGTGTCCACGATGTACAGGCCGCGCGTCGGGTGGCGCAGCGCATGGAAGAAGACCTGGATGGGCTCGTCTCCGTCCTCCAGGTGCGCCGCCTTCGCCGACGGGTGCTCCAGGTTGATGAGGCCGCCGCGGTCCACGGCCCAGTCGCACGACGCCACGGTCTCCAGTTCCACCGGCCCCGGCACGTCCAGCTGCGCGAGCAGCGCGTCCGCGGGCCGCGTCACGCCGAGCGCGGACTTCTGGACGGCATGAGAGGACGTGGCGCAGCCGGTGGTGAAACCCACGACGGACAGGCAGAGCGCGAGCAGGGACGACTTCATGGCGGGGACTCCTTCTTGCCGGGCCCGGGACACCGGGCGTTCGGGACAGGCGGCAAGATGCGGGATGCGTCCGTGGATGGAAATTGCCGAAAACGGCATGATGCCATCCATTCATGGATATCTCCTGGGACGACGCCCGGCTGTTCCTCGCCATCGCGGAAACGGGCAGCTTCAGCGCCGCGGCGCGGCGGCTGCGCATCGGTCAGCCCACGGTGAGCCGCAGGCTGGCCGCGCTGGAGTACGCGGTGGGCTCGGCGCTGTTCCGCCGCAGCGTGGATGGAGCGGCGCTCACGGCCGCCGGTGAGCGGCTGCTCGTGCCCGCGAAGAAGATGGCGGAGTGGGCCGGAGAGCTGCACCGCGCGGCGGAGTCCGCGGACAGCTCACCCCGGGGCATCGTGCGCGTGACGGCCACGCCCTACATGAGCTTCGACTTCGTGGCCCCCTTCGCCGCCTTCGTCGCCCAGAAGCACCCGGGCCTGCGCCTGGAGGTGCAGTCGCAGATTCAATACCTGGACCTGGGGCGCGGCGAGGCGGACCTCGCGCTGCGCGGGCGGCTTCCCACGAGCGCGGACCTCAAGCTCGTGGACACGCTGGAGGTCCCCAACGCCGTCTTCGTGTCCAAGGCCTTGAAGGCCCGGCTGCCCAAGAAGGTCACGCTCCAGCAGCTCCCCTGGGTGGCATGGGCGCCGCCCTTCGAAGCCGTCCCGCCCAACCCCCAACTGGAGTCGATGATCCCCGGCTTCGCTCCGTCGTTCACGGCGGACAACTACCTGGTGATGCTCGCGGCGGCGGAGGCCGGGCTGGGCGCGATGGTGATGGCGCGCATGGCGCACCGCTTCACGCGTCCGACGCAACTGGTCCCCCTGGACGTGGACCTGGGCCCCTTCTCCCGGAGCCAGACGCATCTGGTGTGCGCGAAGTCCGCACTGGATATTCCCCGGGTCCGGCGCGTGTCGGAACTGTTGTTGGAGGAGTTCCAACGGATTCGCGTGGGTCTATGAAAACCCACAACGGCCGGCAGCCCGCGTATGGTGCCGGCCATGCAATCCGCTCGTCCCGCCGCCGCATCCTACGTCCTCATCGACGCCGAGAACGTCGACTGGGCCGTCTCCAACATCGTCGGGCGCAAGCCCGAGCCCCAGGACCGGGTGCAGTTCGACCGGCTCGTCGCCTTCTGCGACACGTACTTCCCCAAGCCCGTGCGCTGCGTGGTGGTGCTCAACGCGCGGGGCGAGCAGCTGCCGGACGCGATGATTGGCTTCGTGCGCGCGCTGAAGTCCGCGGGCTGTGAGGTCGCGCTGCTGCACGGCCGGCCGGATCAGAAGGTCGTGGACCTGGGCATCCTGAAGCTCCTGGAGAACATCCGCACCCAACGCCCGGGAGCGGCGGTGGGCCTGGCCAGCCACGACGGCGCGGACTTCGCGGAGGCGCTCAAGCCCCTGCTGGAGGAGAAGCGCCAGGTCGCCGTGCTGGGCCTTCGCGAGTACGTGAGCCAGCGCTTCCGCGAGCTCACCCCGCTGGGCCTGAAGGTCGTGGACCTGGAGCTCAACGCCCGCGTCTTCCAGCGTCCCCTGCCCCGGCTCCTGCCGGTCAACGTGGACGAGTTCGATCCTTCGCTGTTCGTCTAGTCGCGCTTCCCACTCCGGAGTCCGTCCATGTCATCCGAGTCCGTCCCCCGGCGCGGTGCCGCCTCCGCTTCGCTGCATGCCCTGCTGGAAGCGGAGTGGCAGTACTCCCTCCAGCAGTACCCCACCTATGCGTCGCTGCTGGGGGACCGGCGCTGGAATGACAAGTGGGACGACCTGAGCCTCGCCGCGCTGGAGGCGGATCACCGGCACAGCCACGACGTGCTGCGCCGGCTTCAGGACGTGGACCGCGCCGGGCTGGACAGCGACGCGGACCGGCTGCACCTGGACCTCTTCCGCCGGATGCACGAGACCTGGCTTGAGGAGTACGGGGTGAAGGCGCACCTCCTGCCCCTCAACCAGATGGGCGGCCTGCCGGAGGGGCTCAAGCAGCCGCCGGGACTCCAGACGGCGTACCAGTTGGCGGACACCCTGCGCTTCGAGACGGTGCGGGACTACGAGGACTGGGTGAAGCGGCTGGAGGGCTTCGGCGCCTACGCGGATCAGGTGGTGGCGCTCATGCGAGAGGGCATGCGCCAGCACCGCATCCACCCGCGCATCGTGCTCCAGCGCATCCCGCCGCAGCTGGAGCGGCAGGTGGTGAAGGACCCGACGCAGAGCGGCTTCTACGGGCCCTTCACGCGCATGCCGAAGGACTTCCCGCCGGAGGACGCGCGGAGGCTGGCACAGGCGGGCCGTGACGCCATCGCGAACACCGTGGTGCCCGCGCTGAAGCGCGCCCTGGACTTCGTCGTCACGGAGTACCTGCCCGCGGCCCCGGAGACCGTGGGCGTGTGGCAGTTCCCGGACGGCGAGGCGATGTACACGGTGCTCGCGCGCCGGCACACGACGACGCGGCTGACGCCCGATGAGATCCACGCGATGGGGCTCGCGGAGGTCCAGCGGCTGAGCGCGGAGCTGGACCAGGTGATGGCGAGCACGGGCTTCACCGGCACGCGGCAGGCCTTCTTCGACCTGCTGCGCACGGAGCCACGCTTCTACGAGCCCACGGGCGAGTCGCTGCTCGCGCGCTACCGGGCACTGGCGAAGCGCATTGATCCGCTGCTCGAGCGCCTGTTCCGGACGATGCCGAAGAAGCCCTACGTCGTCGAACCCATCCCGGAGGCCATGGCCCCGGACGTGACGACGGGGTTCTACTTCCCGGCCTCCGCGGACGGCTCGCGCCCGGGCACCTTCCAGGTGAACCTCTACCGGCCGGAGACGCGCCCCGTCTGGGAGATGGTGCCCCTGACGCTGCACGAGGCCGTGCCCGGCCACCACTTCCAGGTGTCCCTGGCCTCCGAGCAGACCGACGTGCCGGACTTCCGCCGGTTCACGTCCTACGTGGCCTTCGACGAGGGCTGGGCGCTTTACAGCGAGTCGCTGGGTGAGGAGCTGGGCCTGTACGACGACCCTCACGACAAGTTCGGCCAGATTGCCTACGAGATGTGGCGCGCGGTGCGGCTGGTGGTGGACACCGGCCTGCACGCGAAGCGGTGGACGCGGAAGCAGGCGCTGGACTACTTCCTGGAGCATGTCCCTCGCCAGGAGCTGGACCTCACCAACGAGCTGGACCGCTACATCGCGTGGCCGGGCCAGGCGCTGGCGTACAAGGTCGGCCAGCTGCGCATGCGCGCGCTGCGCGACCGGGCGGAGGCCGCGCTGGGCCAGCGCTTCGACGTGAAGGCCTTCCATGATCAGGTGCTGCTGACGGGCTCGCTGCCGCTGGACGTGCTGGAGGCGAAGATCGACGCGTGGGTGGCGCGGGAGTCCGCGTGAAGCGTCCGCTCGTCGCCGGGCTGGTGCTGGGCGGCGTGGCCCTGCTGGCGATGGCGGCCTGGGTCGCGGTGCGCAGCGCGCGCTACATCTCCCAGGAGGTCCACCCGCCCCGGCAGCCGGTGGGCAGCCCTCCGGGTGAAGCGGAGTTCGCCGGCCTGCGGGACGTGACGTTCCAGGACCGCGACGGCCTCCAGCTCAAGGGCTGGTACCTGCCGCCGCGCGACGGGGGGCTCGTCGTCCTGGTCCATGGCCTGTCGGGCAACCGCACGCAGCTCCTGCCCGAGGCCCGGTTCCTGGCGAAAGCCGGGTACGGGCTGGTGCTCTTCGACCTGGGCGCGCACGGCGAGAGCGATGGAACGGTGTCCTCCTATGGAGACCGCGAGGCCGCCCAGGTCAGCGCGGCCGTGGACTTCGCCACCCGCCAGCCGGAGGTGGACGCGAAGCGCATCGGCGCGCTCGGGTTCTCGCTGGGGGGCTACTCGGTGCTGAAGGCGGCGGCGGAGGATCCGCGCCTCAAGGCCGTGGTCGTGGAGGCGGCAGCCGTCGCTCCCGCGCAGGCGCTCCAGGATGAGCTGGGACATTGGGGCCCCCTGGGCCTGTGGCCGGCGCTGGGCGTCATGAAGCGCGCGGGGGTGGACGTGAACGCGGTGCAGCCTGCTCGTGACATGGCCAGGCTGGCCGGCCGCCCCGTCCTCCTGGTGGCCGGAGCGGCGGATCCCTGGGTGCCGGACGCCGCGCTGGATGACCTGTTGCGGCAGGGTCAAGGCCCCTGGGAGAAGTGGCGTGTCCCGGGGGCGGGTCACGAGAATTACCTCCAGGCCGCTCCGGAAGAATATCCACGCAGGGTGCTGGCGTTCTTTTCGCGCTTTCTCTGAATGCGAAGGCTGGGGAGCAGCCAAGGGGCCTTCCGGTCGTAAGGAATCTGCCCGGGCGCGATCATTCCTTTCCAGTCGTGGCATGCTGCGGGACCGGGTTGGCCAGTCTTTCCCATCCTCTTCCATTTCAAACGTCTGGAACCAGAAGGTCGGATGGCCCTGGGGGATATGTCCGTGGATGCAGCGCTCATGCAGACAGTGGTGGCGCGTTTCACTGCGCAAGCGTCCCGGACGCCTGACGCCGAGGCGGTCCGCTTCGAAGGCGAGGGGCTGACGTACGCGGCGCTGGACCGCCGCTCCAACCAGCTCGCACACCACCTGCGGGGCCTGGGCGTCACCACGGACGTGCTCGTCGGCGTGTGCCTGGAACGGTCGGTGGAGATGGTGGTGGCGGTGCTGGCCGTGCTCAAGGCGGGCGGCGCGTATCTGCCATTGGACCCGGCCTATCCCGCGCCGCGTCTGGCTTTCATGCTGGAGGACGCGAAGGCGCCAGTGCTGCTCACCCAGGCGAAGCTGCGCGCGGGCCTGCCGGCCTTCGCGGGCCCGGTGCTGTGCCTGGATGAATCCCCTGCCCTCTTCGCCGCTAACGCCCCGGCCTCGCCGGTGGATGCGTCGAGCCTGGAGGGGCTGGCCTATGCCATCTACACGTCGGGCTCCACGGGCACGCCCAAGGGCGTGGCCATGGGACACCGGCCGCTCGCCAACCTCATCGCGTGGCAGCTGGGCCAGTCCATCTCGGGGCCGGGCACGCGCACGCTCCAGTTCTCCCCGCTGTCCTTCGACGTGTCGTTCCAGGAGCTGTTCGGCACCTGGTGCTCCGGCGGGACGCTGGTGCTGGTGCGGGACGCGCTGCGGCTGGACGCCGTGCTGCTGTTGCAGCTGCTGGCGGACGAGCGCGTGGAGCGGCTGTTCCTGCCCTTCATCGCGCTGCAGAACCTGGCGGAGATCGCCACCTCCCACCAGAAGGTCCCGCCGTCCCTGCGCGAGGTCGTCACCGCGGGCGAGCAGCTCCAGGTGACGCACCACCTGCGCGCGTTCTTCGCCGCGCTGCCGGGCTGCGCGCTGCACAACCACTACGGCCCGTCGGAGACGCACGTCGTCTCCAGCTACGTGCTCCGCGGCGACCCGCAGGCGTGGCCCGCGCTGCCGCCCATCGGCAAGGCGCTGGACGGCTGCGAGCTGCTGGTGCTGGACGAGCAGAAGAAGCCCGTGCCGCACGGCGAGTCCGGCGAGCTGTACCTCGCGGGCGTGTGCCTGGCGCGCGGCTACCTGCACCGCGAGGCGCTGACGGCGGAGCGCTTCGTGCCGCACCCGCTCAAGCCCGGCACCGGCGAGCGCGCGTACAAGACGGGCGACCTGGCGCGCGTGCTGCCCGACGGCAACGTGGAGTTCCTGGGCCGCCTCGACGGACAGGTGAAGGTGCGCGGCTACCGCATCGAGCTGGGCGAGATTGAAGTCGCGCTCGGCAGCCACCCGGCGGTGAAGCAGGTGGCGGTGGTGGCGCGCGAGGACGTGCCCGGCGACAAGCGGCTGGTGGCCTACGTCGTCCCGGACGGCACGCTGGAGCACGCGGCCGGAGCGCTGCGGCGCCACCTGTCCACGCGGGTGCCGGACTACATGGTGCCCTCCGCGTTCGTCCTGCTGGAGGCCCTGCCTCGCACGCCCAGTGGCAAGATCGACCGCCGCGCCCTGCCCGCCCCGCTGCCCACGCGGCCGGAGCTGCAGCAGGCGTTCGTCGCGCCGCGCTCGCCGCTGGAGCGCACGCTCGCGGAGGCGTGGGCGCAGCTGCTCCGCATCGACCGGGTGGGCGTGCACGACAGCTTCTTCGAGCTGGGCGGCAACTCGCTGCTCGCGCTCCAGTGCGTGGCGAGGCTGCGGCAGGCGCACGGGCTGGAGATCCCCATCGTCCAGCTGTTCCAGTCCCCCACGGTCGCGCAGCTGGCGGCGGTGCTCACGGGGGATGCGTCGCGCCCGTCGCTCAAGCAGCTGGCGGAGGCGCGGCAGGCGAAGCGTCAGCAGGCGGCGGGCGGCGCGGAGCCGGTGGCCATCATCGGCATGGCGGGCCGCTTCCCGGGCGCTCCCGACGTGGAGACGTTCTGGAAGAACCTGGTGGGCGGCGTGGAGTCCGTCGCCACCTTCACGCGCGAGGAGGTGGATCCGTCCGTCCCCGCCGCCGAGCGCGACGCCCCCGAGTACGTGCGGGCGCGCGGCATCCTGGACGGCGTGGAGCTGTTCGACGCGGCCTTCTTCGGCATCACGCCGAAGGAGGCGCAGGTGATGGATCCGCAGCAGCGCCTGTTCCTGGAAACGGCCTGGGAGGCGCTGGAGTCCGCCGGCTGCGTGCCGGAGACGTACCCCGGCCTCATCGGCGTCTTCGCGGGCACGCACAACAACAGCTACGGGCCACTGCACGTGCTGCCCCGGCAGGACATCGTGGGCCGGGTGGGTGCCTTCCAGGCGATGGTCGCCAACGAGAAGGACTATGTGGCGACGCGCGTCGCGCACAAGCTGGACCTGCGCGGGCCCGCGCTGTCGCTCAACACCGCGTGCTCCACGTCGCTGGTCGCGGTGGCGCAGGCGTTCTGGGCGCTCCAGACGCACCAGTGCGACGTGGCGCTGGCGGGCGGCGCGTCCGTGACGGTGCCGCAGAAGTCCGGCCACCTGTACCTGGAGGGCGGCATGCTGTCCCAGGACGGGCACTGCCGGCCCTTCGACGCGAACGCCACCGGCACCCTCTTCAGCGACGGCCTGGGCGCGGTGGTGCTCAAGCGCCTGTCGGACGCGCAGGCGGGCGGCGACGTCATCCACGCGGTGCTGCGCGGCGTGGGCATCAACAACGACGGCGCGGCCAAGGTGAGCTTCGCGGCGCCGGGCGTGGAGGGCCAGGCCACCGCCATCGCGACGGCGCACGCGAACGCGGGCATCGACCCGCGCACCCTCCGCTACGTGGAGGCGCACGGCACGGCGACGCCGCTGGGCGACCCCATCGAAGTGGAGGCGCTGTCGCAGGCGTTCCGCGCGCACACCGCGGACACGGGCTTCTGCGCCATCGGTTCGGTGAAGAGCAACTTCGGCCACCTCACCGCCGCGGCGGGCGTGGCGGGCCTGCTCAAGACGGTGCTCGCGCTGAAGCACCGCGAGCTGCCGCCGACGCTGCACTTCCAGACGCCCAACCCGAAGATCGACTTCCCGCGCAGCCCCTTCTTCGTCCAGACGAAGCGCTCCGCGTGGCCGGAGGGCACGGGCCCCCTGCGCGCGGGCGTGAGCTCGTTTGGCGTGGGCGGCACCAACGCGCACGTCGTGGTGGAGGAGGCGCCGGAGCGTCCGGCTTCCGGTCCGTCGAAGCCGCGCCAGTTGCTGACGCTGTCGGCGAAGACGCCCGCGGCGCTGACGCAGGCGGCGCAACGGCTGGCCGCGCACCTCCAGGCGCATCCGGAGGACCCGCTCGCGGACGTGGCGCACACGCTGGCCACGGGGCGCAAGGCGTTCCCGTTCCGTCGCGCCGTGGTGGCGGGGACGCATGAGGAGGCGGTGCGGGCGCTGACCGCGGCCGAGCCGGAGGCTTCCGGGCTGGAGTCCACGCCGCCCGTCGCGTTCCTCTTCCCGGGTCAGGGCTCGCAGCACCCGGACATGGCGCACGGGCTGTACCGCCACGCGCCGGCCTTCCGCGCCACGGTGGATGCGTGCGCGGAGGTGCTCAAGCCGCTGCTCGGGCGCGACCTGCGCGAGGTGCTCTTCCCGAAGGACCCGGAGTCTCCCGAGGCCGCCGAGGCGCTGCGCCAGACGTCGTTCGCGCAGGCGGCCCTGTTCACCGTGGAGTACGCGCTCGCGCAGCTCTGGTGGAGCTGGGGCGTGCGGCCCGGCGCGCTCGTGGGGCACAGCGTGGGCGAGTTCGTCGCCGCGTGCCTCGCGGGTGTCTTCACGCTGGAGGACGCGCTGCACCTGGTGGCGAAGCGCGGCCAGCTCATGCAGGCGCAGGAGCCGGGCAGCATGCTGTCCGTGCGCCTCTCCGCGGAGGTGGTGGCGCCCCGGCTGACGGACGGGCTGGCCATCGCGTCGGACAACGGGCCACGCCTGTGCGTGGTGTCCGGGCCCACGGAGGCCGTGCAGCGGCTCCAGGCCGCGCTGGAGGCGGAGGGCACCGCGTGCCGGCTGCTCCAGACGTCGCACGCGTTCCACTCGCCGATGATGGACGCCGCGGTGGCGCCGTTCCTGGAGACGGTGAAGGGCATCCGCCTGTCCGAGCCGCGCATCCCCATCGTCTCCACGGCGACGGGCACGTGGCTGAAGGCCTCCGAGGCGACGTCGCCCGAGTACTGGGCGCGGCACCTGCGCGACACGGTGCGCTTCTCACCCGCGCTGCGCACGCTCTGGGACCGGGGCGAGCACCTCTTGCTGGAGGTGGGCCCGCGCGTGACGCTCGCCACGCTGGCGCGGCAGCAGGCCACGGCCGACCAGCGCTCGCGCGTGTTCACGTCCCTGGGCGAGTCCAGCGGTGACGCCGCGGACTGGAGCGCCCTCCTGAACGCCGCGGGCCAGCTCTGGCGCCGGGGCGTGGCCCTGGACTGGCGGGCCTTCCACGCCGACGAGCAGCGCCAGCGCGTCACCCTTCCTACGTATCCCTTCCAGCGGCAGCGCCACTGGATCGACCTCGAGCGGGCGTCCGTGCCCGCTCCCACTTCCTCCACCGGAGTCGTCGTGAGTCCCGCCCCTGTTCCCCGTGCCGAGCGTCTTGTCCCCACCCTGCGCAACCTGTTCGAGGAGCTGAGCGGCCTGGAGTTGGCCGGCGCCGACCCGGGCGCGAGCTTCCTGGAGCTGGGGCTCGACTCGCTGGTGCTCACGCAGGCGGCGCTCGCGGTGCAGAAGCAATTCGGCGTGAAGGTGACGTTCCGGCAGTTGCTGGAGGAGGTCCCGTCGCTGGGCCAGCTCGCCGCGTTCCTCGACGGCCGCATGCCTCCGGAGGCCGCGCCCGTGGCCGCCGCCGCGCCGACCGCGCAGCTCACCGCGAACATCCTCGGTCAGCCGCAGGTGCCTGCGTCCGCGGGCGCCGCGTTCCCGGCCCAGTCCGCGCCGGCAATCAGCGCTCCTCCGGCGCAGTTCGCCGCCGCCGGTGCCGCGTTCCAGGCCCAGGCGATGGCCGCGCCCGCCGGGAGCCTCCAGGCGGTGGTCGCGCAGCAGTTGTGGCTGATGACCCAGCAGCTCGCGCTCCTGTCCGGTCAGCCCGCGCAGGCCGTGGCCCCGCAGGCCTTCGCGCAGGCCCCGGCCGCGCAGCCGCAGGCCGAGCCGGTCCAGGCCCCACAGGCGCAGCCCGCGCCTGCCGCGGCAACGGACGAAGCCGACCTCAAGGGTCCGGTGAAGTACGACGTGAAGAAGGCCTTCGGCGCCATCGCGCGCATCAGCCTCGCGCCGAAGGATTCCCTCACGCCCCGCCAGCAGACGTTCCTGGAGGACTTCACCCGCCGCTACACGACGAAGACGCAGGGCTCCAAGCGCTCCGCCCAGGAGAACCGGAGCCAGTTGTCGGATCCGCGCGTGGTGACGGGCTTCCGTCCGCTGCTCAAGGAGCTCATCTACCCGCTGGCCGTGAACCGCTCCAAGGGCTCCAAGCTCTGGGACGTGGACGGCAACGAGTACCTGGACGCGCTCAACGGCTTCGGCTCCGTGATGTTCGGCCACGCGCCGGACTTC
Organism: Corallococcus macrosporus; assembly: GCF_017302985.1. Classification (NCBI taxonomy): domain Bacteria; kingdom Pseudomonadati; phylum Myxococcota; class Myxococcia; order Myxococcales; family Myxococcaceae; genus Corallococcus; species Corallococcus macrosporus. The sequence goes on along the minus strand of NZ_JAFIMU010000004.1, from coordinate 764,639 downwards.
ATCACCCAGGCCGTGCACAAGCAGGTGGACGACGGCTACGAGCTGGGGCCCATGCACCCGCTGGCCGGCGAGGTCGCGAAGCTCGTCTGTGAGTTCACCGGCGCGGACCGCGCGGCGCTCTGCAACACCGGCTCCGAGGCCGTGATGGGCGCGCTGCGAATCGCCCGCACCGTCACCGGCCGCAGCACCGTGGCCATCTTCTCCGGCAGCTACCACGGCATCTTCGACGAGGTGCTGGTGCGCGGCACCAAGAGCCTGCGCACCGTGCCGGCCGCCCCGGGCATCATGGCGGGCGCGGTGCAGGACGTGCTCGTGCTGGACTACGGCACGCCGGAGTCGCTGGAGATCCTGCGCGCCCGCGCGGACTCGCTGGCGGCCATCATGGTGGAGCCCGTGCAGAGCCGCCGCCCGGACTTCCAGCCGCGCGAGTTCCTGCACCAGCTGCGCGACCTCACCCAGAAGTCCGGCTCCGTCTACATCTTCGACGAGGTCATCACCGGCTTCCGCATGCACCCGGGCGGCGCCCAGGCGGTGTTCGGCGTGCAGGCGGACGTGGCCACCTACGGCAAGGTCGTGGGCGGCGGAATGCCCATCGGCGTCATCGCCGGCAAGCGCCCGTTCATGGACGCGCTCGACGGCGGCCACTGGCAGTTCGGCGACGACTCCGTGCCCACCGTGGGCGTGACGTACTTCGCCGGCACGTTCGTGCGCCACCCGCTGGCGCTCGCCGCCGCGAAGGCCGCGCTGGAGCACATGAAGGCCGCGGGCCCGGAGCTGCAGCGCAGTGTGAGCGCGAAGGCGGACCGGCTCGCCAGCACGCTCAACGCGTTCTTCGACGAGGTGGGCGCCCCGCTGCGCATCAAGCACTTCGGGTCGCTGTGGAAGACGTTCGTCACGGCGGACGTCGCGAACGCGGACCTGCTGTTCTGCCTGCTGCGCGACAAGGGCATCCACATCTGGGACGGCTTCCCGTGCTTCTTCACCACCGCGCACTCGGACGCGGACGTGCAGCGGCTCATCACCGCGTTCCAGGACAGCGTCACGGAGCTGCAGGACGCGGGCTTCCTGCCCGGCACGGCGCGGCCCCAGCCACAGGCCCCCGCCGTCTTCGATTCCAACCAGCCCCCCGTCCCCGGCGCCCGCCTGGGACGTGATCCGCAGGGCAACCCCGCCTGGTTCGTCCCGCACCCCACGGTGCCCGGCAAGTTCGTCAAGCTGAGCGAGACCCGATGAAGACCCCCGATTCCTCCACCCAGGACCTGCCCGACGATTTCGATCCGTTCGCCGGGCCCGCGCTGCTGCTCACCGCGCCGTCCACCGAGCCCCAGCGCGAGGTGTGGACCGGCGTGCAGATGGGCCCGGACGCGTCGTGCGCCTTCAACGAGTCCATGTCCGTGCGGCTGCACGGGCCCCTGGACGTCGAGTGCCTGCGTGCCGCGCTCCAGGACCTGCTGGCGCGGCACGAAGCGCTGCGCACCACGTTCAGCGCGGATGGCCTCACGCTGTGCGTCGCCGCCGCCACGCCCCTCCTGCTGGAGGTCGTGTCGCTGGACGCGCTGCCTTCTTCCGAGCGCGACGCCCGCGTCCGCGAACTCGTCGCCCACGAGGTGGAGACGCCGCTGTCCCTGGAGACCGGGCCGCTCCTGCGCCCGCGCCTCGCCCGGCTGTCCGCCCAGGAGCACCTGCTGACGCTGACCGCGCACCACATCGTGTGCGACGGCTGGTCCATGGCGGTGATGCTGCGCGACCTGGCGGCGTTCTACTCGGCGCATGCGCGGCGCACCCCGCCCACGCTGTCGCCCGCGCCCACGTTCAGCGAGTACGCCCGCGCGCAGGCGCAGTTGGCCACGACGCCCGAGTACGCGGAGCACGAGCGCTACTGGCTGAAGCAGTTCTCCGGCACGCTGCCGGTGCTGGAGCTGCCGCTGGACCGGCGCCGTCCGCCGTCCAAGACGTACAGCTCGCGGCGGGAGGACTACGTCCTGGAGCCCGCGCTCGTGGAGCAGCTCAAGCGCGTGGGCGCGCGTCACGGCGGAAGCTTCTTCACCACGCTCCTGGCGGGCTTCAAGGCGCTCTTGCACCGGCTGACGGGGCTGGAGGACGTGGTGGTGGCCATCCCCGCCGCGGGCCAGTCCGTGGCCGGGCTGAAGGACCTGGTGGGCCACTGCGTGAACGCGCTGCCCCTGCGCAGCAACGTCGCCGCGGAGGCGCCCTTCACGCAGGTGCTCAAGCAGCTGCGCACGACGATGCTCGATGCCTACGAGCACCAGGAGTACACGTTCGGCACGCTGCTCAAGCAACTGGCGCTGCCGCGCGACCCCAGCCGCCTGCCGCTGGTCAACGTGCTGTTCAACGTGGATCAGGCCGTCACGGGTGAGCAGCTCGCGTTCCAGGGCCTCACCTGCACCCTGGCGAGCAACCCGCGCCACTTCGAGAACTTCGACCTCTTCATCAACGCGGCCGAGGCCCATGGCCGCGTGGTGCTGGAGTGCCAGTACAACACCGACCTCTTCGACGGCTCCACGGTCCGCCGCTGGATGGCCTGCTACGAGGAGCTGCTGCGCGGCGTGGTCGCCGACGCGGAAGCGCCCGTGTCGCGCCTGCCGCTGCTGCCCGAGACGGAGAAGCAGCGCGTGCTGGTGGACTGGAACGCCACTGCGAAGCCGTTCGACCGCGAGGCCTTCGTCCACACGCTCGTGGCCGCCCAGGCCCGCGCCACGCCCGACGCGGTGGCCCTGCGCGCGGGGGACGTGTCGCTCACGTACCAGCAGCTGATCCAGCGCGCCCATCAGGTGGCGCATGCGCTGAAGCAGGAAGGCGTCGCGCCCGGAAGCCTCGTCGGCCTCTTCACGAATCGCGGCGCGGACATGGTGGTGGGTCTGCTGGGCATCCTCGAAGCGGGCGCGGGCTACGTCCCGCTGGACCCTGGCTTCCCGCCCGAGCGCCTCGCCTTCATGGTGGAGGATGCGAAGCTCTCCACCATCCTCACGCAGCAGTCCCTGGTGGCGTCCCTGCCCTCCACGAGCGTGAAGCCGCTGCTCATCGAGGACACCGCGTCGCAGCCGGAGTCCGCGCTCCCCGCGCAGGACGTCTCTCCGGAGGCCGTGGCGTACGTCATCTACACGTCGGGTTCGACGGGCAAGCCCAAGGGCGTGCGCGTGCCGCACCGGGCGGTGGTGAACTTCCTGAGCACCATGCAGGAGGCCCCGGGCCTCTCTGCACAGGACGTGCTGCTGGCCGTCACCACGCTCTCCTTCGACATCGCCGTGCTGGAGCTGCTGCTGCCGCTCACCACGGGCGCGCAGGTGGTGCTCGCCTCGCGCGACACCGCCTCCGACGGTGCGCTCCTCAAGGCGGCGATGGAGTCGCACGCCGTCACCGTCATGCAGGCCACGCCTTCCACGTGGCGCCTGCTGCTGGAGGCCGGCTGGCAGTCGCGTCCGGGCTTCAAGGCGCTCGTCGGTGGCGAGGCCCTTCCTCGTGAGCTGGCCGAAGCACTGCTCGCTCGCGTCGGCAGCCTCTGGAATATGTACGGCCCCACGGAGACCACCGTCTGGTCCACCACCTGGCGCGTGCAGCCTCCGCTTTCCTCCATCCGCATCGGCCGCCCCATCGCCAACACCCAGCTCTACCTCCTCGACTCTCACCTGGCCCCCGTGCCGGTGGGTGTCGCGGGCGAGCTGTACATCGGCGGCGACGGCGTCACGCTGGGCTACCTGCACCGCCCGGAGTTGACGCAGGAGCGCTTCCTGCCCAACCCCTTCCGCCCCGGTGAGCGCATGTACCGCACGGGCGACCTGGCCCGCTGGCTGGCGGACGGCACGGTGGAGTACCTGGGCCGCAATGACTCGCAGGTGAAGCTGCGCGGCTTCCGCATCGAGCTGGGCGAAGTCGAGGCGGCGCTCGCCTCGCATCCGTCGCTGGCCCAGGCCGTCGCCCTCGTGCGCGAGGACCGCCCGGGTGACCGCCGCCTCGTCGCGTACCTCATCGCGCGGCCCGGCCAGACGACGCCCACGGATGAAGTCCTCCGCGCGCACCTCAAGCAGGGGCTGCCGGAGTACATGGTCCCGCAGCACTTCGTGGCCCTGCCCGCGCTGCCGCTCACGCCGAACGGCAAGGTGGACCGCAAGGCCCTGCCGTCTCCGCAGGTGGAGTCGCAGGAGGACGCGTACGTCGCGCCTCGCGACGAGACGGAGCAGAAGCTCGCGGCCATCTTCGCGGACGTGCTGGGGCTGCGCCGGGTGAGCGTCACGGCGGACTTCTTCCGCCTGGGCGGCCACTCGCTGCTGGCGTCGCAGGCCCTCACGCGCGCGAGCCGGGACCTGGACGTCAGCCTCACGCTGCGCCGGATGTTCGAAGCGCCCACCGTGGAGAAGCTGGCCCGGCTGGTGCGCGGCGACGACGGGGCCGCGAGCCCCGCGCAGCGCATCTCGCCCCGCGCCGGCACCGAGCCCGCGCCGCTGTCCCTCATGCAGCAGCGGCTGTGGTTCCTGGAGCAGCTCAACCCGGGCACCGCCGTCTACAACCTGCCCTCCGCGTTCCGCCTCCACGGCGCGCTGGACGTGGGCGCGCTGCGCTTCAGCTTCAACAAGCTGCTGGAGCGCCAGACGTCCCTGCGCACCTTCGTCCGGTGGGACGAGGGCACGCCGGTGCAGCACGTGGCTCCGGAGCTGACGGTGGAGCTGGAGCCGGTGGACCTGGAGGCCGTCCCCGCGAACACACGCGAGGAGGACCTGCTGCGCCGCCTCCAGGCGCTGGCGGACGAGTCCATCCCCATCACCGCGCCGCCGCTGTTCCGGCTGACGCTGTTCCGCCTGGGCGCCACCGAGCACGTCCTCTTCTTCATGCCCCATCACCTCATCTGGGATGGGTGGTCGTTCGACGTGTTCCTGCGCGAGCTGGACATCATCTACTCCGCGCTCACCCGCGGCCAGGAGCCCAGGCTCCCCGCCCTGCCCATCCAGTACGCGGACTTCACCGAGTGGCACCGCAACTGGCTCCAGGGCGAGGAGCTGGAGCGGCAGGCGCGCTACTGGAAGGGGAAGCTCTCCGGGAACCTGCCCGCGCTGGAGCTGCCCACTGACAAGCCGCGCCCCGCGCAGATGAGCCTCAAGGGCGGCACCGAGCCCTTCGTGCTCACCGCGGCGGAGGTGGACGCGCTCACGAAGCTGGGCCGCGAGTCCAACGCCACGCTGTACATGGTGCTGCTCACGGCGTTCAAGACGCTGCTGCACCGCTACAGCGGCCAGGAAGACCTGGTCGTGGGAACGCCCATCCGGGGCCGCTCGCATCCGGAGGTCGAGGACCTGCTGGGCTTCTTCGTGAACACGCTCGTCCTGCGCACGCAGCTGGCGCCGGAGTTGACGTTCCGGCAACTGCTGGAGCGCGTGCGCACCACGTGCATGGAGGCCTTCGGCCACCAGGACATGCCCATCGAGCTGCTGATGCAGCAGTTGGGTGTGCAGCGCGACCTGAGCCGCACGCCGCTGTTCCAGACGTTCTTCACGTTCCAGGACGTGCGCAACCGTGGCTCCAGCCTGGGAGACCTCACCTACGGCCAGGTGCACGTGCACGCGCACGCGACGCCGCTGGACCTGAGCTTCTGGGTGAAGGAGACGGCGAACGGCATCGTCGGCGGCATGGACTACAACACCGACCTGTTCGAGCGGGACACCGTCGTCCGCATGCTCGAGCAGATCCGCACGCTGCTGCGGGCCGCGGTGTCCGACGCGGGAGTCCCCGTGTCGCGCCTGCCGCTGCTGCCCGAGGCGGAGAAGCAGCGCGTGCTGGTGGACTGGAATGCCACCGGGAAGCCCTTCGACCGGAGCGCCTTCGTCCACACGCTCGTCGCCGCGCAGGCCCAGGCCACGCCCGACGCGGTGGCCCTGCGCTCCGGCGCCGTGACGCTCACCTACCGTCAGCTCCTGCAGCGCAGCCACCAGGTGGCGCACGCGCTGAAGCAGGAAGGCGTCGCGCCCGGAAGCCTCGTCGGCCTGTTCACCGAGCGCGGCCCGGACATGGTCGTGGGCCTGCTGGGCATCCTCGAAGCGGGCGCGGGCTACGTCCCGCTCGACCCCGGCTTCCCGCCCGAGCGTCTGGCCTTCATGGTCGAGGACGCGAAGCTGTCGCTCATCGTCACGCAGCGGGCGATCCAGGGCACCCTGCCCTCCACCACGGCGAAGGCCCTCCTCGTCGAGGACACCACGTCGCAGGCGGACACCGCCCCCGAGGTTCCCGGCGTCACGCCCGAAGCCGTGGCGTACGTCATCTACACGTCGGGTTCGACGGGCAAGCCCAAGGGCGTGCGCGTGCCGCACCGGTCGGTGGTGAACTTCCTGGGCACCATGCAGGAGGCTCCGGGCCTCTCTGCACAGGACGTGCTGCTGGCCGTCACCACGCTCTCCTTCGACATCGCCGTGCTGGAGCTGCTGCTGCCGCTCACCACGGGCGCGCAGGTGGTGCTCGCCTCGCGCGACACCGCCTCCGACGGTGCGCTCCTCAAGGCGGCGATGGAGTCGCACGCCGTCACCGTCATGCAGGCCACGCCTTCCACATGGCGCCTGCTGCTGGAGGCCGGCTGGCAGTCGCGTCCGGGCTTCAAGGCGCTCGTCGGTGGCGAGGCCCTTCCTCGTGAGCTGGCCGAAGCACTGCTCGCTCGCGTCGGCAGCCTCTGGAATATGTACGGCCCCACCGAGACCACCGTCTGGTCCACCACCTGGCGCGTGCAGCCTCCGCTCTCCTCCATCCGCATTGGCCGCCCCATCGCCAACACGCAGCTCTACCTCCTCGACGCGCACCTGGCCCCCGTGCCGGTGGGCGTCGCGGGCGAGCTGTACATCGGCGGCGACGGCGTCACGCTGGGCTACCTGCACCGCCCGGAGCTGACGCAGGAGCGCTTCCTGCCCAACCCCTTCCGCCCCGGTGAGCGCATGTACCGCACGGGCGACCTCGCCCGCTGGCTGGCGGACGGCACGGTGGAGTACCTGGGCCGCAATGACTCGCAGGTGAAGCTGCGCGGCTTCCGCATCGAGCTGGGTGAAGTCGAGGCGGCGCTCGCCTCGCATCCGTCGCTGGCCCAGGCCGTCGCCCTCGTGCGCGAGGACCGGCCCGGTGACCGCCGCCTCGTCGCGTACCTCGTGACGAAGCCGGGGCAGGCCTACACGGACACGGAGCTTCGCAAGCACCTGCGCACGCAACTGCCGCAGTACATGGTGCCGCAGCACTTCGTGGAGCTGGAGGCGCTGCCGCTCACGCCGAACGGCAAGGTGGACCGCAAGGCCCTGCCGCCCCCGGCGGGCACCGCGCGCCCCGTGGAGGACGGCTTCGTCGCGCCCCGCACGCCGACGGAGCAGCACCTGGCGCGCATCTGGCGGGAGGTGCTGGGCATCGCGCAGGTGGGCGTGCACGACAACTTCTTCAACATCGGCGGGCACTCGCTCCTGTCGTTCCAGGTGGTGATGCGCGTCCGGAAGGAGCTGAACCAGGAGCTGCACCCGCGCACCCTCCTGCTCAACACGCTGGAGCAGGTGGCCTCGCAGCTCGCGGTTGTAGCGCCGGCCGCTACAACCCCCGCCCGGACGCAGCCCGCCACGCAGACAAAGCCTGCCACCCAGGAGACTTCTGTTCCCCTGGCGCAACGCTTGTTCAATAAGCTGAAGCGGAACCTGCCGGGGCGCTCGGACTGAGCGGCCCTCCGAGGAGAATGGTCAGACCGTGACGCCTTGCTTCTTCGGCAGCTCCGAACGACAGCTCTTTGGCATCCACCACCCCGCCCAGGGCGCCGAGCGCTCCACCGGGGTGGTGCTCTGCTATCCCGCCGCCCAGGAGTACATGTTGACGCACTGGGCCTTCCGGAAGCTGGCCGGGATGCTCACGCGGGAGGGCTTCCACGTCTTCCGCTTCGACTACTACGGCACGGGGGACTCGGCCGGAGAGGTCCACGAGGGCCGCGTGGCCACGTGGGTCCAGGACATCCGCCACGCCGCCAATGAGTTGCAGGACGTGACGGGCGTGCAGCGCGTGGCGCTCGTGGGCCTGCGCCTGGGCGCGGCGCTCGCGGTGCGGGCCGCGGCGGAGGGGCTGTCCACCGCCGCGCTCGTACTCTGGGAGCCGCTGGTCCAGGGCGAGGCGTGGATCCAGGAGCTGGAGCTGCTCCAGGCGCGCCGGGCCACCCGCACGCTGTATCCTCAGCCCCAGAGCCCGCTGGAGGTGCGCCAGGAGCTGCTCGGCTTCGCGTTCCCCCGCGCCCTGCGCGAAGACATCCTCGCGCTGGACCTGGCCGCGCTGCCCGCGTGGCCCGCGACGCGCACGCACCTGGTGGCCGGCGCGCCCCGGCCCGAATACCAGCGCCTCCAGGAGCGCCTGGAGTCGACGGGCCTGCCCTTCCAGCACCACCTGGTGCCCGAGGAGGGCGCGGGCGGCCAGGAGTCCGCGCTCCTGTCCAACCGCATCCTCCAGACCATCACCACGCTCCTGAAGGAGGCCGCGTGATGCGCGAGCGCATCTGTACCTTCGGCCCCGAGCAGAGCCTCGTGGGCGTCATCACGGAACCCGACCCGGCGAAGGCCCTGCCGGGTGCGCCCGCCGTGGTGCTGTCCAACGTGGGCCTCAACCACCACGTGGGGCCGTACCGGCTGTGGGTGGAGCTGGCCCGGCAGCTCGCGGGGCGCGGCGTCACCACGCTGCGCTTCGACTTGTCCGGCCTGGGCGACAGCCGCCCGCGCCGTGAAGGCGGCTCCGACGAGTTCCAGCGCGCCCGAGAGGAGACGCGCGCGGCGCTCGACTACCTGGAGCAGAAGAAGGGCCAGAAGCGCTTCGCGCTCATCGGCCTGTGCTCCGGCGTGGACAGCGCGCACGCGGTGACGGTGGCCGACGAGCGCGTGGTGGCCGCGGCCTTCATCGACGGGTACACGTACCGCACCCTGGGCTACCACCTGCGCTTCCACCTGCGCTACCTGAGCCCGCGCCGGTGGACCCGCTACCTGCGCAAGCGCAAGCTGCCCGCCCAGCTTCGGGAAGCCGGTGAGGCCGACGAGGTCTACACGCGCGAGTACCCCGAGCGCTCGCGGCTGACCGAGGACTACAAGCACCTCATGGAGCGCGGCGTCAGCCTGTGCTTCGTGTTCTCCGGCGGCATGGGGCTGTCCTTCAACCACGAGCGCCAGTTCTACGAGATGCTCTCGCCGCTGAAGCTGGAGGGCCGCGTCACCTACGCCTTCTATCCGCGCGCGGATCACCTCTTCTCCGTGCCCGAGGACCGCGCGGAGCTGCTGCGCAAGCTCACCGCGTGGGCAGTGGGCTCGGTGCCACCGCGCGCGCTGGCGGGCTGAAGGCCGGCTGCCCGCCCTGCGAGCGGGGACGCGGCCTGGGGGCGGGTGTGCGTCAAGCGCTTGTTTCCCACCCAACGGTCGCCACCTTCGAAGCACACACGTTCTTCGAAGGAGAGCCACCCATGAAGCTCCCCCTGATGGCAGCACTGGCAGCACTCGCCTTCTCCGGACAGGCGTTCGCGCAGAGCCACACCGACCACGAGACGCCGCCCATGCAGGAGCCGTCCACGGACGCGCCCCAGGACAGCGCGGAGCGCTGGGACAAGGGCACGGGCGGCTCGGGCGCCGCCTCCTCGGACACCGAGGACCTCAAGCCCGCGGACGAGGCCGACGACAACGCCGTGGCCCCGAGCAGCGTGGATGAAGGCGTCGGCGGCTCCGGCTCCACCGAGCAGGGGAGCAACAGCACGAGCGACCACTCGGCCGCCGCGAAGCCGGGCGCGCCGAACTCGGGCACTCCGGGCAACAAGGGCGCGCAGATGGAAGTGACGCCGCCGGCCTGGGACCAGAACAAGAAGATGGGCAGCCCCGTCAGCCCCACCACGGGCACGCCGCCGGTGGAAGGCAGCGCGGGCAACTAGCGCCGCCCCGGCATCGACAGACATCGCCATGAACGACAGGCGTGGGCGGGCTTCGGAGGTGCGAAGCCCGTCCATACCTATTGCGGGGTACAGACCCCCGGCCCCCACCACCGGTATGTCCTTGCACGGACCGGATGGAAGGAGGCCCGTCGAATGAATCTCACCGAGCGCGAACAGGCGCTCCTGCTCGAGCTGACCCGCACCCTGTCCAGCTCGCTGGACCTGACGGAGGTGCTGGCCCGGTCCCAGGGGACCATCGCGCAGCTCTTGCCCTGTGACTACGCGGCGGTGTGCGTGTCCAGGCCGGAGCGGCCCGGGGATTACGAGTGGCTGGGATTGGGAGCCCCGGGCATCCTCTTCGCGCACTACCCGGAGCTGGCCGCGGTGGACTTCGTGCGCGAGTCGGTGATGCAGCAGCCCAACGTGCCGCTGCGCGACTCGGACATTCTGTCGCGCAAGGAGTTGAAGCGCAGTTTGCTGTACCTGCGCTGCCGGGAGATGGGGCTGCCGCTGGAGCACGTGATGGCGGTGCTGCTGGACCTGCGGCAGGACTGGCATGGCGGCTTCACGCTGTACCGGGAGCACACCCTGCCCTTCTCCGACCGCGAGCAGGCCATCCTCGAGGACCTGACCCCGTACCTGGCGAACACGGTGCGCAACTGCCGGCTGTTCGGGAACGAGGCGACGCGAGGCGACCTCCTGGACGCCCTCTTCCGCCACCAGGGCGCCGAGTGCGTCGTGATGGATCCCCCGGAGCACGAGAAGCTGCGGACGCCCGGAGCGACGGAGCTGCTGCGGCGCTGGTACCCGGAGGAGCTGAAGGCGAACGACGCGCGGCTGCCCCAGGAGCTGCGCGAGCACCTGACACGGCTCCGGGCACCGGGGACGAAGCGGACCCTGGGCATGGACACATGGACGCGCTCCGGGGGGAAGTTCGATTTGAAGGTGACGTTCGTGGAGCTGCCGGAGCAGCGCGGCAGCCGCCCCTGGGTGCTGGTGTTGCAGGAGTGCTCGCGGGCCATCCCGATGCCGGAGCCCTGGCGCCAGAAGCTCTCCAAGCGCGAGGTGGAGGTGGTGCAGGGGGTCCTCAGCAACTGGACGAACGAAACCATCGCCGAGGACCTGGGCCTGACGCTCAACACGGTGAAGACGCACCTGCGCAATGTCTTCCCCAAGCTGGGCATCGAGAGCCGCACGGACCTCCTCTACCAGGCCGCCTGGAGACAGAAGCCGGGGTGAGGAGGTCCGGAGCGCGCGCTCAGGGGGCCCGGAAGAACTTCGGGAACAGGGCGCGCGTGGTGCGCGCGGAGAGCAGCAGCGCGGCCTGCTCCTCCGGGGACGTGAGCGTGCGCAGCACGGACTCCAGCTCGGCCACGTGGTCGCCGTCAGCGGCGCCGTGGCCGCGCAGGAAGAGGACGGCGTCCTGGATGTGGGGGATGCCGTTGTTGGCGATGAGCCGGTCCTTGGCGTCCGTGGCGCGGTTCACGGAGAGGTACTCCAGCACGTAGGCCGTGCCCAGGAACGCGGTGGGCACGCCCGACAGCGTGGTGAAGCGGTTCCACTCCACGTAGGCGCGCACCGCGGAGCAGACCGGTGCCTGCTCCACCTGCTCCTTCGTCCAGCCCAGGGCCTCCAGGTCCCTGAGCAACCACTTCTCGTGGCCGTTCTCCTCGCGCGACTTCTGGAGCAGCAGGTCCGCGAGCGCGGTGTGCTTGCCCTCGCGCTTCATGCGCTCGCCGGACTCGGTGAGGAACTCGGTGCTCCAGCGCACGTACTGGTACGTCTGGACGAGGTAATAGGCATAGTCGTCCTGACCGATGCGGCCCTCGAAGAGGCGCTGCGCGCCGGGCGTCGCGTCCAGATCGTGCACGAGCATCCGCGCCTCGTGCCGCAGGGAATCCAACCAGTCCGTCTTCGCCGTCTGCTCATTCCTGGGCTGCTTGCACATACACGTCTCCTGACAGGGGCCCGTGAAGGCCCGCGGGGTGCTGCATTTGAAGGTGAAGGGAGGAGGAGCGCGCCGGCCTTGTTTCAGGCGGCGTCAGCGTCCAGTTCGTCGAAGAGCTCCAGCGTCCGCTGGGGAATCGCATCCAGCGCGGCGACGAGCGGCACGGTGAAGCGGCTGAAGGCGGGATCGAAGTGCGGCGGGCCGATGAAGCGCGCGCCCATCTTGTCCGCGAACAGCGACAGGATGCGCGGCATGCGCAGCGCGTCCAGGTGGCCCTGGCGGGCGTGGGCACGCTGCTTCGCCGTAAGGCGTGCCGCACGGGGTTCCGTTGGCGGCGGGGGGAACTCCCGGGTCCGCACACGGAACTCGCTGCTCACCCAGCCCTGGTGCGCGGCGGCCTGGAAGTAGAGGTCCGCCTCCTCCGGGCAGTCCGTCTCCATGTTGGCCGCGGCGATCCAGTGGGTGACGCCGCGCCGACGGCTCTCGCGGTACAGGCCCGCCTGGAGGCGCAGCGCCGTCGAGTGGGGGCTGCCCCGGGTGGCGCAGTAACGCGTGGTCTCCGCGAACACGCGGCCCGGCGCGACAATCCCAGACAGGTCGAGCTTCTTCTCGATGTCGAGCCCCACGAGCGTGTCCGCGAAGGCAGCCACCTCCGCGTTGGGCATCAGCAGCCGGGCGGTCGCGACGGCCTCCTCGCCCGAGTAGACGACGACATGGGAGGTGGTCCGAAGCGTGTCGAAGCAGTCCGCCTCGCGCGGCGCACGCGGGCGCTTGGGCCCCAGCATCCGCATCTCCTCGCCAAAGACCTGGTAACGGACGCGGAGCGCGTCATCCAGTTCACGCTGTGCTGTCGCGACACGGCAACTCCATGAAGACATGGCGGGTCTCGCTTCCACGGTGCTTGCCGGACTGTGTGTCCGGCCCCGACCTTTCATTCGTCGCTGCTGGCCCGAGTGCGCTCACGGGTTGTCTTTTTTCAATGAGCCCGGCCAACCGCCCGCTGCCTCCGCCCGCCCCACCCCACGGCGCATGGTCCACGTCCCACGGGTGATTCACCTTGGACGGACGCTGGAGGAGGACGCCATGACCGAGCAGACACCCGAGGACCTGGGAGCCCCTTCCGAACGTGAGCTGCGCAAGCTCAGCCCCATCGAGCTGAAGGACGCGCTCCCGCAGGTCGCGGACGAGGCGGTGAAGACCCGCGAGGCCATGATGCTCGACGCGGGCCGGGGCAACCCCAACTGGATCGCCACCACGCCGCGAGAGGCCTTCTTCCTGTTGGGCCAGTTCGCGCTCGCGGAGAGCCGGCGCGCTTGGGACGAGCCCGGCGTGGGGCTCGCGGGCATGCCCCGCTCTCCAGGCATCGCCCGACGCCTGCATGACTTCCTGGACGCGAGCGACGACGAGCCCGCGGTCCAGTTGCTACGGCGAGCCCTGACGTACGGGGAGCACACGCTGGGCTTCCATCCGGACCGGTTCGTCTGGGAGCTGACTGACGCCGTCATCGGAGACAACTATCCGGTGCCGGACCGGATGCTCCCCCATGCCGAGCGCATCGTGCAGGAGTACCTGGCGCGGGAGTTGTTCACGGGCCGTCCGCCGTCCGGCCGGTTCGACCTCTTCGCGGTCGAGGGCAGCACCGCCGCGATGAGCTACGTCTTCCGCGCCCTGGGTGTGAACGGCCTGCTGCACAAGGGAGACACGATCGCGCTGGGTTCGCCCCTCTTCGCGCCGTATCAGGCGATCCCCCGGCTGGACGAGCTCCCGCTGCACACGGTGGACCTCCAGCAGAGCGCGACCACGAAGGACGGCCGCCACACCTGGCAGTACCCGGACGCGGAGCTGCGCAAGCTGGAGGACCCGCGCATCAAGGCGTTCCTCCTGGTCAACCCGTCCAACCCGGGCGCGGTGGCCATGCGGAAGGAGTCCGTGCACAAGCTGGTGGAACTGGTGCGAAAGCGCCGGCCGGACCTGTTGATCATCACGGATGACGTCTACGGCACGTTCGTGAACGGCTTCCGTTCGCTCGCCGCGGACCTGCCGCGCAACACGCTGCTGGTCTACTCGTACTCCAAACACTTCGGCTGCACGGGTTGGCGGCTGGGCGTGGTGGCGTTGCATGAAGACAACATCCTGGATGAGGCGCTGGCGAAGCAGCCCGCGAAGGCCCGCTCGCGGCTGGAGGCGCGCTACGGCGCTGTCTCGTCGCATCCGGGGAGACTGAAGTTCATCGACCGGATGGTGGCGGACAGCCGGGCGGTGGCGTTGAGCCATACCGCGGGGCTGTCCCTGCCCCAGCAGCTCCAGATGACGTTGTTCTCGCTGTTCTCACTCCTGGACAAGGACGACGTCTACAAGAAGCGCTGTCAGCGCATCTGCCAGGGTGAGACACACGCGTTGCATTGAAACAGGTGTCTTTTTCGATCCGGGGGGATCGCGAAGGACCCATTGCACCCAAAGGCAGTACCCCTTCCGAGGTACAGACACGGATCCTCGACCTCGCCAACCTCCCGGCTCGGACGGAGACGCTCCGCCGTCGAACTCTCCAGGGCTGTAGCGAAAGTCCTGACGGACCGTAGCCAACCCGAAAGCGGGCGTGCGCATGTCAGTGAGGTTTGGGGGATGACTTATCCATCAAGGGAAGAGGAGTGGGCGCTTCACGACCAGGTCTTGAAGCGGATGCCTGTCGCGAACGCGAAGGTCTTCGAACTCTTCGTGCCGTTCATGCTGAAGACGCTCTCCTCGGAGATGAAGTGCGACACCGAGGAGGCCCGTGCGTGCGCCCTGGAGGCGGTTATCGAGTACCTGCGTCGGCCTGACGGCTACGACCGGGACCAGTCCCTCCTGCGCAGCTACCTGATGCTGGTGGCCAGGCGGAATGTGTTGGATTCACGGCGTTCCCAGCAGCGCCGGGTCCTGCGCGAACAAAAATTCGCGGACGTAATCGAACTCCAGGCGAGGCCTCCGAATGAAGAGATGGAGGCAGCCGTGGAAACCGCCCTGGCCCTGAAGAGACTCGAACGCCGCAACATGACGCAGGAGGACCAGGGGGTCCTCCGGCTCATCCTCCAAGGAGAGAGCTCCACCCTGGAGCTGGCCCGCCCCCTGGGCAAGGCAGGGCTGCCCGCGCCCGAGCGCAAGCGGGTGGTGAAGCAGAACCGCGACCGCCTCCTCAAGCAGCTGAGGCGGCTCGGAAAGGAGGAGGACACCCATGATGAATCCTGACTGGCTGGAAGCAGCGGCCGAACGTGGTGCGCGGGAACCCGACATGCTGGGCTCCGTCTTCGCGTGGTACCGGGACCTGGAGGAGCTGTCGGTCCAGGCCTTCGCCGAGAAGCTGGGCTGCACCGTGGAAACGCTCCACTGGGTGTCCCTCTGCCGGAGGCCCGAAGGCGAGTCCTTCTCCGAGCACGTGAATCAGATCGCCGAGCACTTCGGCATCGACGGGTTCGAACTCTCCAGGGTCCTGCGCGACATGGAGGCCACCGCCGCACTCATCGCGACGGAGAACAGCCCCCTGGAACCCGAAGCACGTGCCGTGCTGCGGGCGGCACGCGACCGGGAGAAGAACTCATGAGGGAACGCTGGCTGCGGGATGCCCTTCAGCTGGCGGGCCTTCCCTCCCCTAGCACCTTTCCGCGCGCCATCGTCGCGGACGCGCAAAAGGTGCTGCGCGTGAGCTTCGTCGCGCTGGATGAAGTCACCGGCCACACCGTTCGTGCCTACCTGTCCCGGCGTGGCTGCAAATCCATGCCGGAAGGCAATGACCGGGACATTCATGGCTGCATCGTGGCCCTGCAAGGTACCGCCTTCCTCTTCTACTCGCGGAAGGACTCTCTCGAGGACCAGCGTTTCACGGCCGCGCACGAGCTGGCGCACTTCGTCCTCGACCACCTGGTCCCGCGGCAGAAGGCCCTGCGCTTCTTCGGCGACAGCATCCTGCCGGTCCTCGATCTCCAGCAGAAGCCCACGCAGGAAGAACTCCTGACCTCCGCACTGGACGGTGTTCCCCTGAAGGCCCAGATCCACCTGATGGAGCGGGATGACCTGGGCGACATCTCCACAGGAGATGTCCTGCGTGTGGAACAACGCGCGGACCGTCTTGCCTTTGAATGGCTTGCTCCCGAAGCCGTCGCAACGCAGGTCATGAAGCAAGGTCCTCACGAGGAGCGGATCGCTCGACTCCAACACTCGTTTGGCCTGCCCCCACGAAAGGCGGAAGCCTACGCGCGGGTGCTGGCACAACGAGAGGGAGCGCCGCGCTTCTCCCTGTCCTCGGTGCTGGGTGAAAGGAACCCGGGTTAGCCATGCCTGATCCCCTGGATGACAGCGAGCTCGCGGGAGACGGCGACTTCCTCGCGTCCTTCGGCGAAACCCTGCTGCAGACGCTCGACATCGGGCGATGGGCGAACGGGCTGGACGTGGAAGACATCCTGCGGGTCTTCCGCGAGCAGGTCGGCGGGTCCATGCGCAAGGAGGACGTGCTCCGCGCCGCTGTGCGCAAGGAACTGCTGCCGCTCCTGAAGACAGGTCCCCATGCGCCCAAGGGTGCCGGCGTCTACCACGCCACGGAGGCACAGCTGCGAGCAGTCCACGACGGCTACCTGTTCCGGGGCAACGTCGAGGCGGTCAACGGACGTGCCGTGTCACACGACACACTGGCTCTTGGCATCACGCAGTTGGGCATCGCGGCGGTCGGCTACGGCGGCTCATCCGGGACCTTCTCCCAGCGGTTGTTCCGCAAGGAGGTCACGTTCCAGATGGACGACCCCTTCAAGCAGGCCCGTGAGTACATCGAGCAGCGGGAAATCCGCTCGCGAAAGGCACCTCGCAACAAGGACAGCCTGTCGAGGCTCGCGACCCGAGGCATTCGCACCTACGCGGAGCGGGCCATCCTGGCCGAACGGCTCCAGTCGGAATGGCGGATCGGCAGTGGCAATCCGCTGGCATATGAGCTCGTTACCGGCTCCGGCTACCGGACGCTCCTGGATGCATCCCTCGAGATGCTCGCGAACCTCATCGACCGGCAGCAGAAGTTCGTCTTCGTCACGGACAAGCTGGAGCACCGGGGGTTCCTCACGCTGGGGCACTCACTCGACACGGGTGAGTACGCCATCCTCGAAACCCTGGAGTCCTATGGCCAGGAGATCCTCGATGGCTGGCGCTATGACGACGAAGGGCTTGTGAAGGCGACCCGCTTCGTCCGCCGCTACTGCCCCCAGGTCGTGATGGGGCTGTACCGCGCATCGAACAACTCCCCGCCTCGCCTCTTCTTCGCGCACCAGGAGCATGTCCACTTCGCGGTGCGCATCGCCATGGCGGACAGCATCCTGCGGCCCGAGCAGGGCTACCCCATGCTCCTGGATGTCGCCTCGATGACCTGTCACAGCGTCTTCGGCGAAGACGGCTTTCATGGCCTCGTCCAGGACGCCTACGCCCAGGCCGATCCCAGCCTCCAGTACCTGAACGTTCGCAAGCTGCGCCGCTAGTCCCATCGAGGGGGAAGACATCCATGTCTGACAATGGCCGAGGCCCTGGAAGCCCGGGGCCGTATCCACCGCACAATGGCAACAACCTCCGCAACGGGCAGGCGCCGCATCCGCTGAACGGCAACATCCGCCCGGCCAGCAATGCCATCCGGCCTCCTGCCCCCACCGGGGCGCGTCCCACTCCCACGGCCGCCGTGCCAACCCCAGGGCGTCCGACGCAAGCTCCGCCCTCCGTGCCCCCCACGGGAGGCCGGCCATCCATCCCCAAGAACAACGTCGTCCAGGAGACGCCTTCGGAGGTCCTTCACGCGCTGGCTGCCGCGCAGAAGGAGGCCCAGGAAGCGGTGAAGGCCGATCCTGAGCTGGCGTTCGCGGTGGGCTTCACCCACTTCGACACCTCGTCCAGCCACGACAACCTCATCACCGTGTTGTCGACGAAAGAGGACGTGCCCCGGCTGGCCTCCCAGACGCTGGTGCGCGTGAAGTCCCGGGAGGATGGCCGTTCCTACCTGGGCGTCGTCGTGAGCGGACCCTTCGCGGAGCCCAACGCCGTGCCCGCGAATTCCTCCATGGCCATTGGCGTGGTCACCCAGGGCAAGAAGCTGACCTATACGTTCGACTATCACGGCCGAGCCGAGGTGGAACTCCTGGGCGAGGAGGTGCGGGGGACCTTGCACCCGCCACGTTTCCGGCCACGTCCGCAGAGCCCCGTCTTCATCCTGGATGAGAAAGAGAGCGCGCGCGTGCTGGGTGTGGGCGGAAAGCTGAACCTTGGCATGGTGGTGGGCTACGAGGGCATGGAGGCCAGCCTCAACCCGCGCGACAAGTCCGTCCTGCCCCGGCACACGGGCATCATCGGGACGACGGGCGGCGGCAAGTCGACCACTGTCGCCACGCTCATCCACCGAGCACAGCGAGAGGGTATCGCCACCATCGTGTTCGACGTGGAGGGCGAGTACACCCATATCGACCAGCCCACGAGCCATGAGGCGATGCTGGAAGCGCTTCATCGCCGGGGGCACAAAGCCGAAGGCGTGGGAGAGCTCCACATCCACCACCTGGACGGACGCAAGACGCGCAACCCCCGGCACCGCGCGCTGCACCGCTTCTCGCTGAACTTCTCCAGCCTGTCTCCGCATGCGCTCGCGGAAATCCTGGAGCTGTCGGAGGCGCAGCACGAGCGGTTCATCAAGGCCTACGACGTCACCAAGCTGCTGCTGCAGGACTTCAAGATCTTCCCATCCGACCCCAGGGACCCTGAGCAGCAGCGGCAGGTGATGGACCTGGATGAGCTGACCACCGGCTATCCGCGCATGACCATCCAACACGTGTTGGACGTGGTGACGGCCTACATCTACAGCCTCAGTGATGAAGGGAGGTCAGAGAGCCGCGGCACGGGGACCCGAACGGGTTCTCGCCGGCGCGCCGCGGTACAAGCGGACCTGGGACTTGGCGAGGAGCCTGAAGAGGCCTCCACCCCCGTGCCGTCCGGGCCACAGCTCTACAGCGAGTTCAAGAGCAATCCCGGCATGGTGATGCAGCGTGTGTACGCCGCGAGCAGCCGCACGGAGATCAGCTGGAAGGCCCTGGCCAGCAAGCTCTACCGGCTGAAGCGGCTCAACATCTTCGATCGCGGCACGTCCTCGGGTGTGAAGTACGACGCGATGCTCAGCCCGGGCCGCGTATCCGTCATCGACCTGTCGGACACGGACTCGCCGCAGCTCAACAACCTGGTCATCGCGGACATCCTGCGTGGGCTTCAAGAGCGGCAGGAGGCAGCCTACGAAAAGGCTGACCGCGAGGGTGGCGAAGTAACGCCGGTGCTCATCATCATCGAGGAGGCACACGAGTTCCTGTCCGCCAGTCGCATTTCGCAGATGCCTGTCCTGTTCGAACAGGTTTCACGCATCGCCAAGCGGGGCCGCAAGCGGTGGCTGGGGCTCGTCTTCGTCACGCAACTCCCTCAACACCTGCCTCCCGAAGTGCTCGCCCTGCTCAACAACTTCATCATCCACAAGATCACGGATGGCGCTGTCATCAGCCAACTCAAGAAGAGCGTGGGCAGCATCGATGAGAGCTTGTGGAACCGGGTCTCCCGGCTCGCACCAGGACAGGCGTTGGTGTCCTTCAGCAGCTTCACCCGGCCGTTGATGGTGGCCGTGGACCCCGCGCCCGTGAAGCGGCTGCTCGTCGATTAGTCACCCAAAGGCCAGGAACACCGGAAGGCAGGAGCGATATACAGCGGGACGTCATGCCCGTCTCCGCGCTCCTTGCCTCCGTTATCGTCGCCCAGGCTCCCGCGTCCCCGGTCTCACGGGCCACGGAAGAACTGGGCCTGGGACCTGTCCTCGACTCCGTCGTCCACCAGGGCGTGACCTACGCGGCGCTCGGACGTGGCGGCATCGCCGTGCTCAAGCTCGATGGCACGGCGCCCCAACTCGTGCGGCGCGTGGAAGAGGGCCGGCGCTTCGTGCGGCTCGTCGTCGTGGGCCAGTCCCTGCTCGCCATCGAGCAGCGCGAGGAGGCCCATGCGTTCTCCCTCGCCACACCGGAGCAGCCTCGGCCGGACTCGCTGGCCTCGGCGCTGGGCGCGGCGCGTGACCTCACCGTCGTCACCCAGACGCCGCCGCCCCCCCAGGCCCCTCCGCCCCAGGCGGCCCCCTCCTCCACCCGGGTCACCGTCACCGCGGTCAACGACGGTGACGTGACCCTCTCCGGGGGCAATACGGCGGGCCTGAGGGAAGACACTCGCGTCCGCATCCGCACGCAGGACTCCCGCGAGGTGGTGCTGCGGGTCGTGGAGTCACGCGAGGACACCGCCATCGCCCGCCTGGGCCGAGGCGAGAACGTGCGCGTCGGCGACACCGCCGTCGTCACCGACGCCCCGGCCACCGCGCGCCTCTTCTTCCCCGAGCCCGGCGTGCCGCGCCTGCGCTACGGCTTCCATGCGCGGCCCTTCCTCGCGCTGGATGCGAAGACGCGGCGGGGCAACTCCGCTCGCGCGGGCGGCCTGCTGCTGGATGCGTTCATCGCGTGGCGGCCCGGGGACCTGCCGCTGGTGCTGAGCGCGCAGTTCGACCCCGTGGGCTTCGGCCTGGGCACGGGCCTGCGCCACACGCCGGGCTCCGCGTACGTCGCGGCCGCCTACTCCACCGCGTTCCTGGAGGTCGGGCTCGGCGCGGGCGGGCAGTTCGGGCAGAAGGAGTGCGCCCCGCGGTACACGTACGACCCCATCACCTACGAGCCGCTCGAACCCGAGACCGTGTGCGACTCCAACGCGGGGCCCACCTTCCAGCAGGTGCTGCGGCTGGGCGCGCTCGACGGGTTCCACATCGCCTGGAACTCCGCCATCCTCTCGCGCGACAACCAGTTCCGCTTCGGCTCCGGGCGGGGCGAGGTCCAGGTGCCCCTCACGCCCAGCCTCTCCCTCTTCGGCGCGGGCGGAGGCTCGGCCAGCGGATGGGGCTTCGGCGAGCTGGGCGTGCGCAGCTTCCTCAAGGGCACCGGCGGCTCCGGCACCACCGTGCTCTCCGCCAGCCTGGGCATCGTGTCGCTCTCCGACGGCACGGGAGAGGCCCTCACCGGCCCCTCCATCGCCATCGGCATCGAGCGCCGGCCCTGAAGCGTCAGTGGCCGGACAGCATCGACGCGGAGAACTCCTCCGGAACCATCGAGCCAGAGATGGGGAAGTCCTTCGGCGCGCGCTTCCACGGCTTGTCGGCAGCCGGGCTGGCGGCCGGCCGGGGGAGCCGCCCCAGGGCCATGAACGTCAGGGACAGGACGCCCAGCCCCACGGTCCCGGCGGCCACCTCGGCGACGAGGCCCATGCGGCGACGGCTGCCCACTCCCAGCAGCGGGAGCGCGGCGATGGGCGTGGCCACCCACACCAACCACGTGCGCCAGTTCGCGCGAGCCTGTTGCCTCAGTGCGTCGATTGAAGCCATCGGGACATCCTTCCGGACATGGAGGGTTGTCCAGGAGGATGGGGATGGACCCGGGTCCAATGAAGGGCCCCCGGCCATGCTCGCCTGCCTCCCCACCAGGGTCAGGCCCTGCGCAGCCGGAAGCCCTCCTGGCGCAGCTTCGTCATCAACCGCTCCGCGGCGGCCCTCGCCAGCCCCGAGTACGCGTAGCGCTTGGAGGACGTGCGCCCCGGCGAACCCAGGTGGCCCTTGCGCACGTGGAGCACGTCGCCAACGACCCGCAGGCCCTGGAAGCGGGTGTCCGCGTGCGCGAAGAGCACCTCGCCCTTGCCGCCCGCGGGCTTCTTCAAGGCCACCAGGGGCTTCGCGCCCTTGAGGCTCACGTCCACCCAGGCCGCGCGGCGCACGCGCACCTGGGGCTTCGCGCCGAAGTGGAACGTGACGTGCCAGCGCGCCTGGGCCTCCGACTCGAACAGCGCCTCGCCCCACGAGCGGTATCCGTCCTCGGGGGTCCGGGGCAGGAAGGGCTCCACCGTGCGGAGGAACGCGAGGTACTCCTGCTCCTGCTTCGCGTAGCCCAGAAGCCGCGTGGACTCCGGCAGCGCCAGCTGGAGCTCCCCCGCCTTCGTGGGCCCCTTCAGCAGGACCGCGTCGAGGAAGGCGTTCCGGCCCTGCAGCGCCGCGCACGTCTTCCAGAACTCCGCCGCCACGCGCACGTTGCGTGCGGTTTCGAGCCGTGTCGAATCACCCATGGTGCGGGACCGTAGCAAGCGCGCCCCACGGGTGACACGGCCATCGTCACCCGCTCAGCGCCCGCACGCGGGCCGCGAGGTTCTGCGTGAAGAGCCGGTAGATGTGCAGCGAGGCCGCGTCGTGCGTGGCCAGGAAGTGCTGGAAGCTCTCACGGGTGATGCGCAGCGCGCGCACCGCCGTCTTCGCGCGCACGTTCGCGGACACGGGGCCATCCTGCACGAGGGAGATTTCCCCCAGGAACGAGCCCGGCCCCAGCGTGTTGAGGTGCCGCGCGTTCGGCTCGTTGCCGGAGAAGACGTCCACCGTGCCCTCCAGCAGCACGAACAGGCCCGTGCCGGGCGCGCCCTTCTCCAGCAGCACCGAGCCCGGCGTGGCCGTCACGGGCCGCGCCAGCCGGTACAGGTCCTTCATGTCCTCCAGCGTCAGCTCGCCGAAGATGGGAATGGCCTTGAGGAAGCGGTAGCCGCTGGCCTCGGGCACGGTCGCGCCCGCGGCCAGCCGCGCGAGCAGCGCCTCCGCCTCCACGTCCAGGCCCATGCGGCGCAACAGCCGCGCCTTCTCCGTCACCAACACGGGATCCGCGCGCAGCAGCTCGGAGCTGCTCAGCGCGTCCGCCAGCACCGCGAGCGCCCGGTGCGTGAAGCCGCCGGCGTCCAGCACCTTGCACGTGCGCAGCACCGCTTCGACGTAGCGAGGATCCTCCGCGAGCACGCCGCCCAGCGCCTCGGCCTCCGCGTGGGCCTGTCCCAGCTCGTGGTAGAGGTCCGCGGCCTCGAAGGGGCGGCCCAGGCGGACCAGGCAGTGCGCCATGGACTCGCGAGCCCCCAGGCCCCGGTACACCTCCAGCGCGCGCTCCAGCGCCCCACCCCGCTCGAAGGCCGCCGCGGCGCGTTCCACTTCGCCCGCGCGCAGGTACGCCTCCGCGGCCGCCACGTACTGACCGCCCTGCGCGTACAGGTCCGCCACGGACACGTCGTCGCCGCTGCCGTCCAAGAGCCGCGCCGCGCCCGTGAAGTCGCGAGCCCGGCGCAGCACGTCCACCAGCCAGTGGCGCTCCTTCGCCGACCCCTGCGCGGCCTCCTTGCGCAGGCGTTCGCGCTGCGCCGCGCCCAGCTCCTCGTAGAGCTGCGCCGCGCGCTCCGGCTCGCCTTGAGCCGCCAGGGACTGCACCACCTGGAGCGTGCCGCCCCGTGCCGAACCGCCCCGTCCGCTGCCCGCCGTTTCGCCTGCCATGTCACACGTCCCTTCCCAGGCCCGCCCCGTCGGGGCGACGCGCCCGGTTCCACAAGCGCCTGACTAACCAGGAACCCGGGCGTAAAGCCAGCCTCGACCGCCTCCCCCCGTGGCCCTGGAGACACCGGGTCCGCTAGGGTCCGGGCATGGTTGTTCCCGTCCCGGCCGGGGTGTCTCCGGACCGCCTCCCCGGACCCTCGCGCCCGCGCTCCTGGTACCTCGTGGCCCCTTCCGCCGCCCTGCGCCCCGGGCAGGCGATGGGCGTCCAGGTGGGAGGCCACGAGGTCGTGGTGTTCCGGAGCCAGGAGGGGCGCGTCCACGCCCTGTCGGCGCACTGTCCCCACCTGGGGGCCCACCTGAAGCACGGCACCGTCCAGGGCGAGCAGCTGCGCTGTCCGCTGCACCATTGGACCTTCGATGGAGGGGGCCGCTGCCGCGCCGCGCCGGGACGCGGCGACGTGTCCGCCCTGCCGGGGCCCCGGGCCTGGCCGGTGGAGGAGCGCTTTGGCGGGGTGCTCGTCTTCAACGGGACGGAGGTGCTCTTTCCCCCGCCCGACCTGACGGGTGGGGAGCACGTCTGGAACGTGGGGCCTCCGGTGACGGTGCGCTGTCCCTGGCTGCCGCTGGCGGCGAACGCCTTCGACCTGGAGCACCTGCGCACGGTGCACCACCGGGAGCTGTGGGACACGCCCACCTGGGAGACGCCGGACCGGTACACCCTGCGGCTGCGCTACACGTCGCGAGTCATCGGCACGGGCGCGAGCGACCGGCTGATGAAGGCGCTGTCGGGCAACCGCATCCGCGTCGAGCTGACGCTGCATGGCGGCACGCTGATGTCGGTGAAGAGCGACCTGGGCCGGGCGCGGGGGCTGCTGCTCGCGAGCCTGACGCCGGTGGCGGAGGGAACCTCGGTGCGGCTCGCCGTCGCGGCGCGGCGGGGCCGGGTTCCGGGAGCCGCGGCGCTGGTGCTCGGCGTGTCGCGGTGGCTCTACACGTCGTTCCTGCGCAGGGACCTGTCCGTGCTGGACGGAATGCGCTTCAACGTCACGACCGCCACGGCGGATCCGGTGATGCGCCAGTTGCTCGACTTCGCCGTGGGCCTGCCGGAGGACGGGGACGATGCGCGCCGATGACGCTCCGCCGATTCCGGCCGCGCTCAACGCGGCGCTGCTCGTCGCGGCGATGGGCGCGGGAGCGCTGTGCCTGTGGGTCGCATCGCACGCGGAAGGGCTCTGGGTGCGGCTGGTGGCGGCGGGGGTGTTCTCCTACGTGAACAACACGGTGTTCTCGCTGCTGCACGAAGCGACGCACGGCGTGCTGCATCCGTCGCGGCGGCTCAACGACGGGCTGGGCCGGTTGGCGGCGACGTTCTTCCCCACGTCCTTCACGTTGCAGCGAGCGTTCCACCTCACGCATCACCGCCACAACCGCACGGCGCGCGAGCAGTTCGACTACCTCCACCCGGGCGACCACCGCTTCCTCAAGTATGCGCAGTGGTACGTCATCCTGACCGGCGTCTACTGGTTGTTCGTGCCGCTGGGGGCGCTGGTGTTCGCGCTCGCGCCGGGCCTGCTGCGGAGGCTGAGAGGCCCGGGCACGCGCTACGGGGAGCAGACGGGCGCGGACGCGTACCTGGGGCGGCTGGAGGACGCACCGGGCGGGGCCATCCGAGTGGAGGTGCTGGGAATGGTAACGGTCCAGGCGGGGCTGGCGTACGCGCTGGACCTGACGCTCGTTGGGTGGGTGCTCTGCTACGCGGCGTTCGCGGTGAACTGGAGCTCGCTCCAGTACGCGGATCACGCGTGGTCGCCACTGGACGTGCGCGAAGGAGCGTGGGACCTCAGGGTCGCGGCGCCGGTGCGCTGGGTGTTCCTCAACTACCACTACCACCGCGCGCACCACCGGCACCCGCAGGTACCCTGGCTCTACCTGGGCCGCTACGTGGACGAGCGCGTCCCCCGGCCGTCCTTCCTGCGCATCTGGCTGTCGATGTGGCGGGGCCCCCGGCCGTTCCCGGAGCAGACGAAGTGAGCGAGCCATCCGGCGCCGAGGCGCAAGTGGAGGGCCCGCTCTTCGGCTGGCCCGAAAGAAAGGAATTGAAGCGCACGGGCGCGATGACGTGCGGCTTCGCGCTGTTCTTCCTAGCGGTGTACGGAGGCTCGAGCTGGGTGACGGGCTTCTATCCCGGAGGCCTGCGCGTGGACCTGCCGTTTGAACAGCGCATCCCGTTCATGCCCGGGTGGGCCGCCGTCTACGTCAGCATGGACGCGCTGCTGCTCCTGTCGCTGCTCATCTTCCGGACCTGGCGGCAGATGCTCCCGTTCGCACTGGCGCTGTGCGCGGAGACAGTGCTGGGGGCGCTCTGCTTCCTCGTCCTGCCGGTCGAAGTGGCCTGGCCGCCACGAGCCGTCACCGGAGGGTGGACGGAAGTCTTTCAAGCAGCCGACACGATGAACCTGGAGCGCAACTACCTGCCATCGCTCCACGTCGCCTTCGCCTGCACGGCGGCCCTGGCCTACCGCGAACGTTCAGGTCCGGTGGCGAGCTCCCTGTTCACGCTGTGGGCATGGGCCATCGCGGCGTCCACGCTGCTCATCCACGAGCACCACCTGGCGGACGTCATCGCTGGAGCCCTGCTCGCCTGGGGCACGTGGCATGTCGTGGCGCCCAGGGTCCGGCGGAGCGCCTTCCTCGAAGCCGTGCGAGTGGAGTCCCTCTGCGCGCGGGAGCTCTACCGCTTCGCGCGCAGGCACCCGCGTTACGGACTCATCGCGCTCGCGCTGTATCAACAATCCCTGGGGCGCTGGAGCAAGGCGCGCAGGGCGCGGGTCGGCTTCTGCTTCCTCCAGTTGGTGGATGACGTGCTGGATGGAGACCGCCCGGTCGAAGGCGAACCGCTGGACGCCATCGACGCGCTCCTGCGCACGCTGGAGACCGGAGCTCCGGCCCCAGCGACGGAGTTCCACGACACCGCGACCACGCTCGGCCGGATGCTGCTCACGGAGCTGACCGACCCTGCGGCACGCAAGCAGGTGTTCGAGCTGGTACGCACGATGCGCCGGGATCGCGAGCGGGTGCGCGACGGTCGCTGGTGGAATGCGGAAACCCTCCAGACCCAACTCGGTGACACCTTCCGGCTCTCCGTGGGACTGATGCTGCAAGTCGCGGATGCCCGGGTCCGAGCGGAGGAGGCCCCTTCCCTGCTCGCGGCGTTGGGTTGGTGCTCGGTGATGCGAGACCTGCGCGAGGACCTGGCCCAGGGCCTCTTCAACGTCCCCGCCGACGTCGCGGCGGAGGTGCGCGCCCGGGGGCATGATCCGGAAGACTTTGACTCCCTGCTCGCGGCGGAGGCCGGACGCGCCTGGGTGCGCAGCGAATACCAGCGCGCCCGAGCGCTGCTGGACCGCTCCGCGAAGGAGCTTGCCCACCTGGAAGGAAGGCCCGGCGTCGCGCTGCTGCGCCTCTTCCACCGGTCGGTGGAGTCCTTCTGGGCGCGGAAGCTGCCGCGTCGCATGCCCTTCCTGCGCGAAGCACCCGTCCTCGAAACCTCCTGAGTCTTTCACGCGCGGTCGTCCTTCCCGCGCGCGGGGTCCGGCCTGCGTGGACGACGTGCTGCATGCGTTGACGGGAACGGGAGGGAGGCATCTGCTGGACGCATGTCCGACTCCGTCTCTTCCGCCTCCAGCGCCCGTCCGGTGGACGTCTCCGAGCGGCTGCCGCTCCTGGACGTGCTGCGCGGCTTCGCGCTGTGGGGCGTCTTCGTGTCGAACAGCTTCGCGTGGTTCAGCGGCCGCGTGCTCATGCCGCGCGAGCAGGCCCAGGCGCTGGCGGCGCCACCCCTGGAGGCGGCGGTCTCGACGCTCTACCACTTCTTCGTGAACCAGAAGTTCGTCACGCTGTTCGCCTTCCTCTTCGGGCTGGGGTTCTCCATCCAGCTGAAGCGAGCCGAGGGCCGTGGAGCCTCCGTCGTCCCGGTGTACTCGCGGCGGCTGCTGGTGCTGCTGGGCATCGGCGTGGTGCACCTCACCGTGTTGTGGGCGGGAGACGTGCTCTCCACGTACGCGCTGCTGGGCTTCGCGCTGCTGCTCTTCCGGGACCGCTCGGACCGGACGCTCTGGGTGTGGGTCGGATTGTCGGTGGTGGTGGTCCCGCTGGTGGTGCCGGCGCTCCTGCACTTCGGACCCATCCTGATCCACGGTGCGCAGGCCGCGGCCGACGCCGCGAAGGCCACCGAGGCCATGGAGGCCCAGACGCGAGGGCGGCTGCTGCTGGGACTCAAGAGCGATTCACTCTGGACGACGCAGGCCGCGAACGCGCACTTCCTCCAGTACATGCTGCCCACGCTCAAGCGGCTGCTGTGGATGATCTTCATCCTGGGTCGCTTCCTGCTGGGGCTGCTAGCGGGACGGCACCTGTTGCTCCAGGACGTGGATCGCCACCGCGCCTGGCACCGGAAGCTGCTGGGCTGGGGCCTGGTGCTGGGCGTGCTGGGAAATGGCACGGGGGCGGTGGTGCAGCACCTGCGTCTCGCGGGGCTGTTGGATCCATCAAAGGCGCACTGGATGTTCACCCTGTCCGCCATCCAGGAGGTGGGCTACCTGGGGCTCGCCGCGTCCTACGTGGCAGCCTTCGCCCTGCTCTTCCAGAAGGAGCGCTGGCGCCGCTGGCTGGGCGTGCTGGCACCCGTGGGGCGCATGGCGCTGACCAACTACCTGCTGCAGACGGTGGTGAGTCTCTGCCTCTACGACGGCTGGGGGCTCGGGCTCGTCGGCAAGCTGCCACCGTCACAATGCGTGGCGCTGACAATGGCGGTATTCGTGCTCCAGATTCCATTCAGCCACGGGTGGCTGTCGCGCTTCCGCTTCGGTCCGGCCGAGTGGCTGTGGCGCTCGCTCACCTACGGCAAGCGCCAGCCCATGCGGCTCGAGCTCAAGCCGTCGCCGACCGGCGTCCCCGGCGTCCGATGAAGAAACCCGCCGCGAGCGCGGCGACCGCGACCAGCGCCCCGAAGCCCATGGCGGCGTTCTTCACCTTGGTGAGCAGGGGGTTGTCGAAGACGTTGGTGGAGTAGTGGAACGCGGCAATGAGCCACCGGTCGCCCTCCTTCACCAGCGTGCAGGTCCACCGGCCATTGACGACCAGGTCCGTGCCGTCGCTCAGGATGTAGTGGTCCAGGGACGAGCCATACGCGACGCCCGAGTTGCCATACAGCCGCGTGAGCGCATCCACGTCGAACTTCGCCGTGACCTTCTTCACGACGCTGTTCGGGCCGCCCAGCATCTGCGCGTAGTACTCCCGGATGGCGTCCTTCCCCACGCGAACGTCGTTGTTCATGGTGGAGAACACGACGTCCGGGTGCAGGTGCGACAGCAACCGGTCCAGGTCCTGCTTGTTGAGCGCGTCCTCCATGTCCTGCTTGATGGCACGCAGCGCCTGATGCGTCGCCTCGTCACCCGAGGCCACCGCCGCCGGAGCCACGGCATCCTGGGCCCCCGACACGAAGGGGACCACGACGAACAGCAACGCCAGGAGGCCAACGAACCGGGTGCGCACCATCGAAGCTCCGTGAAGGAAGAGGACGGCGCGCATCCTAGTCAGGGCGCCAGAAGCCCGTCGATAAACCCTGCATCCCTGAGTTCTCAGCAGGAACGGAGCGGTGACGCGCAGGCCCGACAGGCGCACAGGAAGAGCCCATGAGCCAAGGCCCCTGCCGGGGCCGACGTCGCCCAACTGGTCCGACTGTCGGACCAGTTCGCGGAGTCCGCCGCCGGAGGGCGGGTCCCCCAGTTCGTCCCGTCCATGTCAGACCCGTCTGGTTGGATGCGCGAAGCATCGGCGAGAAGGGCGGCGGAGATGGTGAGGGTGGGGCTGGTGGCATATGTGGAGCAGCAGATTGAGCAGGACATCGCGCTGGGGCGCCTGCCGAGGAACGGGCGGCTGGCCTCGGAGCGGGTGATGGCCCACTGGTATGGCGTGAGCCGGGGCACGGTGCGCGAGGCCCTGCGGCGGCTGGCGGCACGAGGCCTCGTGGTGCAGCACCCCGGACGCCAGGCGCGAGCGGTGGCGCTGGACGAAACGCTGACGCTAGAGAACCTGGGCCTGGCGCTGCATGCCGCGCGCTCCGAGGAGGGCCGGCGACTGCTGGAGGGTTTCTTCAGCCTCAAGCGGCAGGTGCTGGTGGAGCTCTTGGCCGACTGCTGCGCGAATGCCTCCGAGTCGGAGATTGGCCGGTTGGAGTCCGTCTGCTACGCGCTCTGGGACGCGGCGCGCTGGCACCCTGGAGAGCGCTGCGCCCAGCTGGAGTTCGAGCTGCTGCGGCTGGCGGCCCAGGTGGCTGCGCGTCCCGGGCACCTGCTCCTCATCCAATCGCTGCAAAGGGCCTTCAGGGGCATTGAGGCACGGCTGCTGCCCTTCATGGGCGGCGAAGTCCTGGGCCAGTGGGCCCGGTGCGCGATGCACGCCCTGAGCGAGCGCGACATGCAGGCGCTTCAGCACCAACTGCCGCTACTGCTGAAGGCGTGTGATGCGCGGGTGCTCGACTCGTTCGCCCCACGTCCTCGGATGCATGCATCCCCCGAGACTTCCCTCCCCGAAGCCTCCATGTCAGCCAGCGCGCAGGAAGGGGCTTTGGAGGTCATCCCCTGCGTGACGAAGCGGGGCCTCGACTGCCCCACGAAGCCGGACGGCGAGGAACTGCGTCCTTCAATCGCCCTGAGCCTTATGTCTAGCGAGCCCGGGTGTGAGCGCGTGGAAGGGAGTGCCGTGGACGCGGCCGCGGGAAGTCCGTCCGACGGTCGAGACGATTCGAGTCCAGAGGAAGGCCTCCAGTCCGCCTCCTTATCCACCTGCTCCTGCGGACTGCCTTTGAGTTGCCAGTTGCCTGTCGTAGCGGGGGCCAGCACGGCGAAGAGCAACAGCAGCCTCTGCGAAAACTGCGTAGCACAATGCGACGTACCCTGCGGAACGGACCCTGCCTCGGTCTGAGCCGTTTCGGTCAGTCGTTCCGCTGAGGCGCTACCTCACTCGAAGGAGGTATGGACAAGGACGCTGCCCAGGATTGTTGTTCCCGGAGCCCGCCTTTGACGGGTTGCTGGGGGGAATGACCGTGGATGCGAATCAATTGCTGGAGTTGGTCAAGCGCTATCAGGACTCCAAGAACTTCATCACCAACGAAGAGACCGCCAAGCAGGCGCTGGTGGTCCCCTTCATCCGGTTGCTTGGCTACGACCCCGGGCTTCCGCGGGAGGTGCGTCTTGAGTACTCGGCGGACTTCGTCCAGGGCGACGGCAAGAAACTCCCGGACCGGATGGACTTCGCCATCTTCGACCAGACGGGGCTGAAGCCTCTCATCGTCATCGAGACCAAACCCCTTGGCACGGACCTCAAGTCACGCGCCCAGCAACTGGCCCGCTACCTCTCCCAGCTCCCGGAGCTCCACTTCGGCATCATCACGGACGGGTGCCACTACCTGTTCTTCGGTGACCTGGAAAACCCCAACGTCATGGACCCGGAGCCCTTCTTCACGTTCTCCCTGGAGGACACGAAGTCGGACTGGGCCAAGGTCGCCAAGTTCCTCTCCAAGTTCAGCCGCGAATCCTTCAACGCCACGACGCTCATCACCGACGCGGAGAACAGCCGCTACCGCCAGGGGATGATCGACAAGCTGTCCGCGGCCCTGAAATCACCCGGCGAGCACGAGGGCTTCCTCAAGTGGCTCACCGAGGACATCTACAAGGGGAAGCGGACGACCGCCGTGATGGAGCGCCTCGCGGAGGTCGCGAAGGAGGCCATCGAGCCCACCCTCCTCCGGGTCATGGGGGATGACTTCCTCGACAAGCTCAAGGAGCGCATCCAGCGGCTGAACGAAGGCGTGGAGCCCTCCGCCGCCAAGGAAGGCCCCAACGTGGTGAAGGCCGAGAGCGCCAGGCCCTTCGACACGGAGCCGCGCGCCCTGAGCGACGACAAGGGACGCCCTGCCGTGGAGACCACCGAGGAGGAGCTGTCCTTCTTCGGCGTCATCCGGGACATCTGCACCAAGAACGGCCACGCGGCGGAGGACGTCCTCTACCGGGACACCGCGAGCTACTTCAACGTGTCCTTCAAGAAACCCACGAAGTGGTTCGTGCGCTTCTTCGGCAATGGCAAACGCAAGAGCCTTGCCACCTGGGTTCCCGTCGACGAAGCGAAGACGCTCGCGGCGGGCTTCGAGGTCGAAGCGTCCCCCTCGGCCTTCGGCGTGAGCCGGGTCTACATCCAGTCGATTCCCGAGGTGTGGGCGCTCAAGGCGCTGGTCGCCCGCAGCCTGGAGCTGTCCCTCACCGCCAAGGAGGAGTCTCCCGTGGAGCCCACCCTCAAGGTCGTCGCCAGCCAGTAGGCCTCACTCCGCTGGCAGCGGCTTCACCGTGAGCTGCTTCGACGCGAGGAACTCCGGGTTGAACACCTTGGAGGCGTAGCGGCTGCCGTGGTCGCACAGGAACGTGACGATGCGCAGGCCCTGCCCCTGGTGCTTGCGCGCCACCTCCCACGCGGCCCTCACGTTCAGGGCCGCGGAGGTGCCCACCACCAGCGCGTCCTCGCGCGCCAGGTGGTAGAGCATGTCCAGCATGTCCGGGTCCTCCAGGCGCATGGCTTCGTCCACTCGCGCCTGCCGGAAGTTCTCCGTCAGCCGCATGATGCCAATGCCTTCCGTGATGGAGCTTCCCACCGTCTCCATCTTCCCCGTGCGCACCTGGCAGTAGAGACCCGACCCCGGCGGGTCCACCAACACCACGCGCAGGGCCGGGTTCTTCTCCTTCAGGTAGCGGCTCGTCCCGGACAGCGTGCCGCCGCTGCCCACCGCCGCCACCAGCACGTCCACCTTGCCTTCCGCCTGCTCCCAGATTTCAGGCCCCGTCGTCTCGTAGTGGAAGTCGCCGTTCGCCGTGTTCTCGAACTGGTTCATCCACGCCCAGCCGTTCGCCTCCGCCAGCACCCGCGCCTGGTGGAAGAAATGCGAGGGATTGGAGAAGGGCACCGCAGGCACCCGCCGCACCTCCACGCCCATGGCCTCCAGGAGCTCGTACTTCTCGCGCGCCTGGTTGTCCGGCATCGTCACCACCACGCGGTAGCCCCGCTCGCGCCCCAGCAACCCCAGGCCGATGCCCGTGTTGCCCGCGGTGCCTTCGACAATCGTGCCGCCGGGCTTGAGCTGCCCTGTTTCCTCGGCTCGGCGGATCATCCCCTTCGCGGCCCGGTCCTTGATGCTGCCGCCCGGGTTCATGAACTCCGCCTTGGCGACGATGTCGCAACCCGTCTGGCGACTGAGCGAGCCGATGCGCAAGAGCGGCGTGTTCCCCACCGCGTCCCAGAGCGAACCCATTCGTGGCGCCATGTCCGTCCTCCCTCGACTACAGCTTGCGCATCCGCACGCGGCGGACCTTGTGGTCGCTGCCCTTCACCAGGATGAGCCGCGCCCGGGAGCGCGTGGGCGCGATGTTCTCCGCCAGGTTGGGCCCGTTGATCTCCGCCCACACCGACGCGGCCCGCGCGATGGCCTGCTCGCGCGTCAGCTCCGAGAAGCGCCGGAAGAAGGAGCGCTCGTCGCGGAACGCCGTCTCCCACAGGTGAAGGAAGCGCTCCACGTACCAGTGGCGGATGTCCGTCTCGGTCGCGTCCACGTAGATGGAGAAGTCGAAGAAGTCCGACAGGAACGTCTGCGGCAGCCGCCCGCCCTCCACCGGCCCCGTCTGCAGGACGTTGAGCCCCTCCAGGATGAGGATGTCCGGCTGCCGGATGGACTGCGCCTCCTCCGGCACGATGTCGTAGACGAGGTGCGAGTACACCGGCGCCGTCACCTCCTCGCGCCCCGCTTTCAGCTCCGCCAGGAAGCGCACCAGCGCGCGCCGGTCATAGCTCTCCGGAAAGCCCTTGCGGTTCATGATGCCCCGCTCGGCGAGCACCCGGTTGGGATGCAGGAACCCGTCCGTCGTCACCAGCGCCACGCGCGGATGATCCGGCCAGCGCGCCAGGAGCGCCTGGAGGATGCGCGACGTGGTGCTCTTGCCCACCGCCACGCTGCCCGCCACGGCGATGATGAACGGCACCTTGCGCACCGAGTGCCCCATGAACGCCTGCTGCGCCGCCCACAGCGACTGCGCCGACGCCACCTGCAGGTGCAGGAGGCGCGACAGCGGCAGGTAGACGTCCTCCACCTCGTGGATGTCCAGCCGGTCCCCCAGGCCCCGCAGCTTCTCCACCTCCTCCGCCGTCAACGTCATCGGCGTGGAGTCCCGGAGCTCGCGCCACGCGTCGCGGTCCAGGTCGACGTACATCGATGCGGCGCGGGGTCGGGTCACGGACATGCCACCCAGCATGAACCAGACCGCCCCGGATCCGGCAAGTGAAGGTGACAACAGGTCTTCCCTGCGATTCTTGACAGCAGGACTTTCCCGTCCCCAACGTGCCTGCCCGCTTCCCGGTCACGCCCTCGCGGCGCGGGGCGCTCCCGCCCCCTGGCGCCCGTCCCTCCCTCAAGAGGTCCCCGAGTGTCCGCCTCCTCCACCGCCGCCCTCGTCGCCGCCACGGGCCTGCTGTTCGCTTCACCCCAGGCGCGGGCCCAGGCCCCGGAACCTCCGAAGGCCTCGGAGCCGCCGGTCATCCAGGCGTCGGAAGAGGGCTTCACGCTGTCGTCCGCGGACAAGGCCTTCGTGCTCAAGCTGCGCGGGCAGCTCCAGGGCGACGGGCGCTTCTTCCTGGAGGACCCGGACCGCACCGGCACCAACACGTTCATCGTGCGGCGCATGCGCCCCATCCTGGACGGGACGCTCTTCGGCTTCATCGACTTCCGCTTCATGCCGGACTTCGGCCTGGGGCAGTCCATCATCCAGGACGCGTACCTCGACTTCCGTCCGGGAGAATGGGTCCGCCTGCGCGCGGGCCGGTTCAAGACGCCGTTCGGGCTGGAGCTGCTCCAGTCCGACATGGACAACCCCTTCATCGAGCGCTCGCTCACGGTGGACCTGGTCCCCAACCGCGACGAGGGCCTGGAGCTGCACGGCGAGGGCGAAGGCGGCCGGTGGCAGTACTCGCTGGCGGTGGTGAACGGCGACCCCGACGGCGCCAGCACCGACGCCAACACCGATGACAGCTTCGACCTGGTCGCCCGCGTCTTCGCCCTGCCCTTCAAGGGGCGCGAGCCGTCCTTCCTCCAGGCGCTGGGGCTGGGCGTCGCGGTGACGCGCGGCCTCCAGTTCGGCACGGCCACCAACACCGGCCTCGCGCCCTGGCGCAGCCCGGGCCAGCAGGTCATCTTCAGCTACCTGAGCAACGCGGACACCGGAGAGACGGTCACCGCGCACGGCCAGCACCTGCGCTTCTCGCCCCAGGGCCACTTCTACCTGGGCTCCTTCGGCATCCTCGCGGAGTACGTGCGCTCGTCGCAGGAGGTCCAGGTCGCGGATGGGCGCGCGCGGCTGCGCCACCATGCGTGGCAGACGGCGGTGTCGTGGGTGTTTGGCGGGAAGGCCTCCTTCGAGGGCGCCCGGCCGGCGAAGCCCTTCGACCCGAAGACGCTCCAGGGCGGCGCGCTGGAGGTGGCGGCGCGCTACCACGCGCTGGACGTGGACGACGCCGCCTTCCCCCGCTTCGCCAACCCCGCGCGGTCGGTGACGGGCGCGAAGGGCTTCGGCGTGGCCACCACCTTCGCCTTCAACCGGCGCGTGAGATTCGCCCTGAACTTCCACCGCACGAACTACGAGGGCGGCGCCCCGGACGGCGACCGCGCCCCCGAGAACGCCCTCCTGTCCCGCTTCCAGCTCACGTTCTGAAGCCCCCGGGCCCGGCAATGCCCGGTGACGCCCGGTGTCACCCCGGCTTCGTCCTGGTGCGTCTTGAAGCGAGCGCGTCAGGTGCACGACGCTCCCGCTGCCCGCGAAGGAGGGGCCCTTGCCCGGGGGCCTTCTTCCGCGGACTCCCGCCGAGAGGACGCATGCCCGCGAACGAGTCCCCGCAGCGCCCGACGTCTGTCCGCTCCCCCTCCCTGTCGAAGGGGCTCACGCGCGCCGCGCTGCTCGCGCTCCTGGGCCTGGGCGCGCCCGTGGCCGCGCAGCAGCCCCAGCCTCCCATCACGGAGGACGTGCCGCCCCCGGTACAGCCGCCCCTGCCCGAGCGCCGCGTCTTCTTCACCACGCTCAACGTGGTCCGCTACAACCCGCTGGGGCTCGAGTCGCAGAACCGGCTCGTCTACCAGAAGCGCCTCTTCGACAGCCCCTCCATGCTGCTGCGTGACACGTACGCCAGCGCCGGCGCGAGCCTCAAGCTGAGCCCCGCGTTCTTCAAGCTGGGGCCCGTGGTGGAGCTGCAACCGGTGGCGATGTTCAACCTCCGCGCCGGCTACGAGTACGTCCAGTTCTTCGGCACCTTCGGCAGCGTCCAGTCCTATCCGGACTCCTTCCAGCCCTACGACGACGACCTGCGCAGCGCGACCAACGACGCGGCCTACGGCACCTCCGGCCACCACTTCTTCGTGGAGCCCATGCTCCAGGCGAAGGTGAAGTCCGTGGCGCTGCGCACGAAGCTGGCCATCGAGTACTGGAACGTGGCGCTGCGCGGCGGCGGAGCGAACGGCACGTTCTACGACCCGACGCTGGACACGCTGGTGCCCGGCAAGGGCTGGGTGCTGGCCAACGACACGGACCTGCTCTGGCTCGCGGGGAAGTGGACCCTGGGCGCCCGGCTGTCCGCGGTGTGGCCCCGCTACAGCGAAGACACCTCCGCGGTGGAGCCGCTGCCCGGGCGCAGCCTGCCCACCAACCAGCACGTCCGCGTGGGGCCGCTCGTCGCGTATGCCTTTGACACGAAGCCGGGCGGCGTCATGACCCGGCCCACCGTGCTGCTCATCGCCGGCTGGTACCTCAAGCATGAGAACCGCGTGAACGCCATGCCCTACCTCCTGGGCGGCTTCTCCTTCAGCACGGAGCTGCTCTCCGGCCGCTAAAGACTGTTCAAATTCCAAAACCCTACTGCCCCCCGGGGCAGTGTCCCGAACTCCGCGTCATTCCTAACTCCCACTGTCTGTCTTTGAGGACACAGCGGGGTGCGCATGGGAATGACACACGGCTGGATGGGTGGGCGGCTTCTCTGGAGCGTCGCGCTGGCGGTGGCGCTCGCCGGGTGCGGCCCCGTGGAGGCACCCGAGGCATCCCCGCGCGCACGGGAAGCGGAGCTCTCGGGGGGTGACTTCGTCTGGGTGAAGCACCTGGGCTCCTCCAGGTCCGATCAGGCCAGTGCGGTGGCCTTCGACCGCGACGGCAACATCCTTGCGCTGCTCAACTATCAGGGCAGCGTGGACCTGGGCGCGGGCCCCGTCGGGTCGGGGAACCCAGACAGCCATGGCTTCGCGGTGGCGAAGTACACGACGGCCGGCGCGCTGCTGTGGACCCGCTCCTTCGAGGTCGCGCCCCCCCCCGGGGGACAGAGCTTCGTCGGCGCGTCGGCGCTCACGGTGGACCGCGAGCGCAACGTCGTCATCGCCGGGAGCTCGAGCGGGTCCATCGACCTGGGCGGAGGAACGCGGCCCGCGGGTGATTTCCTGCTGAAGCTGCACAAGACGGGGCAGTTCCAGTGGGCCCGGCACTTCACGGGCAACATCACGATGGGGGGCCTGGTCACCGACTCACAGGACGCCATCGGCCTGACGGGCAGCGCCTACCTCACGGTGGACTTCGGCCTGGGCCCCAACTCCTCCATGGTGTCGGACGTCCGGACCGCCTTCCTCACGAAGTTCAACGCCGCCGGCATGCCGCAGTGGACCGTGCGCGAGCAGTGGAACCTGGGCAGCGGCTCCAGCGTCGCCGTGGATGAAACGGATGCCTTCTACTTCGCGGGCATCCACTACCCCGACCCGCAGGTCTGGAAGGTCCATCCCACGGGCACGGTGGTCTGGACGCGGTCGCTGGTGAACGCGAGCGGCGGCGCGCTCGGCGTGGCGGTGCAGGGCAACCGCGTGGTGGCGGGAGGGCAGATCAACGACGCCTTCACGTTCGCGGGGCAGGACTTTCCGAAGCCCGCCGACGGCAATGTGGGCTTCGTCGCCGCGTGGACCCTGGCCGGTGAGGAGCGCTGGGCGCACAGCTACCCGCAGCCCGTGGGCGCGGTCGCCATGGGCGAGGACGACAGCGTGGTGGTGGGGGGCGCCGCCACCGCGGTGGATTCGTCCGCGGGCTACACGCTCTTCACCGCGAGGCTGGAGCGCATCCAGGGGCAGCAGCACTGGCGCCGCACATTCTCCTCGACCGGGCGCCCGTACTTCACGGACGTGGCGGTGAACAAGCAGGGCGAGTTCGTGGGGGCGGGGAGCTTCTCCGGCACCCTGCGCCTGGGCACCACGGATTACGTCTCACGCGGGTTCGATGACGGCTTCCTGTTCAAGGGGCTGACGGCCCCCTGAAGCCTCACGCGAAGCCCTGGGCGCGCAGCACCGCGCCCAGCGGCACGGCGCCCGCGCGGTACGCGTCGAACCACCGCGCGGCCTCCTCCGGCGTCGGCTGCGTCCACCGCCAGCCGCCCTGCCCCGCGCCCGTCTCGCAGCGGATCAACGACGTGCGCAGCTGCTCCGCGTTGGCGAACGTCAGGTGCTCGAACACGAGCGGGCTCTGGCTGGTGATGAAGGCCTGCCGTGCGCCCACGTCGTGCACGCACGCGCGCACCAGGTCCGGATGCAGGCCGTCCGCCAGCTCGTCCGCGATGACGAAGGCCTCGTGCACGTCCAGGTAGTAGAGGAAGGACAACAGCCGCTTCTGGCCATGCCCCAGCTGCTCCTGCGTCACCGGCGTGCCGTCCGCGCGCACGAACGCGAAGCGGAAGCCGCTGAAGCCCAGCCGTCCGCCCTGGGACAGCGTCGTCGTCTCCGTCACGTCGACGGACAGCGTGCCCGACGCGAAGCCCGCCAGCGTCACGAAGCGCGCGAGGAAGCTTTGGGGCATGGCGTCGTGGCGCAGGAGCAGCGCCGGGGGCACGGGCTCGCGCTCCACCTGCTCGCGCAGCCAGCCGGGCATCCACGTGGGCAGCGCCATGAGGCCCAGCGGGAACAGCTCCTCTCCGCGCTGCTCCATCGCGTAGCGGATGGCGCCGATGCGCTCGAACATGCCCAGGGATTCGTCGAAGCGCGGCGGCGCCAGCAGGAACGTCTCCCGCAGCAGGTCCTTGAGCCGGTCCTTCACGCCGCGCTCCAGGTACTGCGCGGCCATGAAGAGCAGCGTCCACACGGAGCGGTCCAGCACCGACCAGTGCATGCGCTTGGAGAAGCCTGCCGCGCCCGCCACCTCGCACGCGAAGCCCGTGGCGCTCGCGCGCATGACGAGCCGCGCGTCCTCCGCCGCGTCCCACCGCACCGTGGCCACGATGGACGGCATCAGCCCGTGCGCCAGCGCCCCGGGCGGCAGCGCCAGCGCGGCGCCCGGACCCTCGGGGCCGCCCTCCCCCGCCGTGGCGGGCAGGGCCGCGGGCGGCTCGTTGCGCACGGCCACGTCCACCGTCAGCGCGTCGAAGCGCAGCGCGTACTCCAGCGCGAACGGCTCACGCAGCAGCCCGGAGAAGTCCGAGCACAGCACCGCGGACACCAGCTCCAGCAGCGTCGTGCGGCCGCTGCCCGTCGCGCCCACCACCACGTTGAGCGTGGGGCCGAACGTCAGCACCGTGTCCGGCGCGAGCCCGCGGTAGTGGTGCACATGCAGGCGGGTCAGCTTCATGGCGTCCGGCCCTCCCCGGGGACCGCCGTTCAGCGTAGGCCCTTGGCCAGCTGATGCGCGAGCCGGTGCAGCAGCTCCGTGTTCTCCGCCTCCGCCGACTTCAGCTTGGGCAGCTGCGCCTTCAGCGCCTCCACGTCCTTGCCCCGCGTGACCAGGTCCTCCGCCCCCAGCTCCAGCCAGCGCCCCAGCTCCGCGGCCGTCAGCTCCAGGTGGAACTGGAAGCCGTAAGACTTCCCCAGCCGGAACGCCTGCTGCGTGTACCGGTCCGTGGACGCCAGCAGCGTCGCGCCGGGCACCGGCGTGTACGTATCCCCGTGCCAGTGCGCCACCGCCGTGCGCGGCTTCACGCCCGCCACCACCGGATCCTTCAGCGCGTCCGGCGTCCAGCGCACCGGCCCCACCCCCACCTCGAAGCCGTTCTTGCCCGGAGACACCGTCGCCCCGGCCGCCGCGGCCAGCAACTGCGCACCCAGGCACACGCCCACGCACGCGCGGTCGTACGCCAGCCGCTCGCCCAGCAGCGACAGCTCTTCGTTGAGGAACGGGTGGGCGTCCGCCTCGTACACGCCCATGGGGCCGCCCATCACCACCATCAGCGGCGCGTCCACGTCCTCGCGCTTCACCGTCCGGAAGCGCCGCACCAGCGTGAAGCCCGCCGCCTCCAGCGCGGGGCCCAGCAGACCCGGCCCCTCGTGCTCCTCGTGCTCGACCACCACCGCGCGCATCGTCCGCCACCCCTTCGCTGTGTCTTCGTTGGTGCCACACGCAATGCGTGCCGCGCGAAGACTAACGCTGCCGGCCACGCCTGGCCGCGACGCGGCGTGAACCCGGATAGCCCGCAGGCATTTATTTCACAGTATTTCATGCCATCATCAGTGGGCCCGGTTTCTCCTATAAGCATGCGGACCCGGGCGTTCCCCCTGGCGTTTCCCCCGTCGCGTCGTTTCCGAAAGGAAGTTCCTCGTGAGCAAGAGCCTTCGCGGTTTCAAGTGGCTGATGGGCACGGTGGTCGGCGTTTCCCTGCTGAGTGGTTGCGGCGCTCCTCCGGCGGAGGGGGAGTCCACCCCGGCCGAGGCCACGGAGCAGGCCCAGGGCGCCCTGACGGCGCAGGTGTCCGTGGGCAAGGCCTCCATGGCCGCCAGCGAGCGCGTGACGGTGGAGGTGACGCTGACCAACACGTCCTCCGCGCCGGTCAGCATCTACAAGTGGGACGCGCCGGGCGAGGGCCTCAACGAGGGCCGCCTGTCGGTGTCGCGTGACGGCCAGGCCGTGGAGTACACCGGCGCGCACTTCAAGCGCGTGCTGGGCCGCTCCGAGGACCTGATTACCCTGGCCCCCGGCCAGAGCATCTCCGGCCCGGTCGTCGTGTCGGACGCGTATGACCTGTCCGTCTCCGGCACCTACAGCATCCGCTACGAGCTGGAGGCGCGCGCGGGCGTGACGGCGCTGTCGTCCAACTCGGTCAGCCTCTTCATCGAGGGGCGCCGCAACAGCCGCGAGGAGGCGGAGGCGATGCGCCAGGTGACGGGCCAGAGCCTGGCCTACTCCGGCGCCTGCACCAGCTCCGAGCAGAGCAGCATCAGCACCGCCTTCAACAGCGCGAAGACGTACTCCAACAACGCGGTCAGCTACCTGAGCGCCACGCCCTCCGCGACCAGCCGCTACACCACGTGGTTCGGCACGTACTCCAGCACCGGCTGGAGCGAGATCAAGACGCACTTCACCAAGATCGCCAACGCGTTCGCCAGCGCGGCCGTCGTGGTGGACTGCAGCTGCAACGAGAGCGGGACGTACGCGTACGTGTACCCGGGCTCGCCGTACAAGATCTACGTGTGCGGCGCCTTCTGGAGCGCCCCCAACACGGGCACGGACTCGCGCGCGGGCACGCTGGTCCACGAGATGAGCCACTTCACCGTCGTGGCCGGTACGGACGACTGGGCCTACGGCCAGACGGCCGCGAAGAACCTGGCCAAGTCCAACCCCACGCGCGCGCGTGACAACGCGGACAGCCACGAATACTTCGCGGAGAACACCCCCTCGCTGCCGTAAGGTGACGGTGGGCCGTTGACCCGGAGGGGCGCGGGCCGCGAGGCTCGTGCCCCTTTCTTTTTGCCGCACGCATTCAAAGGAGCGTCACGTGATGGGGCTTGGACGAAGGAACCTCGCATGGCTCGCGGTGCTGTCCGCCGCCAGTGTCACCGCCTGTACGCCGAAGCCCGCGGAAGCTCCCGCGCAGCAGCAGGCCCCCGTCGCCGCGACGCCGCCGCCCGCCGCCACCCCTCCTCCCTCGGAGCCCGCCGCCGTGACGACCCCCAAGCTGGAGTGCGCCCTGAGCGTCCACCCGAAGGCCAAGGTGGGCGAGTCGGTGGAGGTCCTCTTCAAGCTCACCAACCGCGGCGACACGCCCGTCTGGGTGCTCAAGTGGCAGACCCCGCTGGAGGGCATCCTGGGCACCGTGTTCCAGGTCACCCGCGACGGCGAGGAAGTGCAGTACCAGGGCCCCATGGTGAAGCGCGCCGCCCCGTCCCAGGACAGCTACGAGCTCATCGCCCCGGGCGCGACGGTGGAGAACACCGTGGAGGTGACGCAGGCGTATGACTTCAAGAAGCCGGGCACCTACCGCATCACCTTCCGCGACGCGCTGATGGACGTGGCCACGCGCAAGGAGGACGTCCCCCGCCCGGGCGGCGACTACAAGTCCACCCCGGTGACGTGCGCCCCGGTGGACGTGACGGTCGCCGCGCGCTGAAGCGGCGCGCACCGGGGAGGAGGGCCTTCCGGATTTTCCCGGTACGCCAGGGGGCGGGCAGGCACGGTCCCCCTCCTCAGCCGGGCCCGGGCGCGATACACCTGGGCCCACCATGGCGGACACCTCCTCGATGAACATTCCGACGGTCGACCTGCTGGACCTCGCGTCGGGTGAACCGGCTCGCCTCGAGCGCGCCGCGGCGGCCCTGCGCGAGGCCTTTGGCGTCTTCGGCCTCGTGTTCGTGAAGAACCACGGCGTGGACGCGCCCGCGCTGGAGCGCTTCTACGACGCGTTCTCCGCCTTCGTGGCCCGCCCGGACGCGGAGAAGCGCCCCCTGGGCCGCGCGGACTTCTGGTACCAGCGCGGCTGGACGCCTCCCAACACGGAGGTCGCCGTCGCGAGCAACGGGCAGCCGGACTTCAAGGAGTGCTACTTCGCGGCGCCCACCCCCACGGACCCGCAGTCCGCCATGGAGTTCCCGGAGCTGTACCCGGAGAACATCTGGCCGGACGACGCGCCGCCCTTCTTCCAGGAGGGGCTGCTCACCCTGGGCCGCTCGCTGCACGAGGCCGGCCTCAAGCTGCTGCGCGGCGCCGCGCTGGCGCTGAAGCTGCCGGAGGACACCTTCACCGCCGCCTGCGAGAAGGCGCCCCACGTCACGCGCGCGCTCCAGTACCTGCCGCTGGGCCCCACCCAGGTGAACACCGGCATCCTCTGGGGCGAGGAGCACACGGACTTCAACCTGCTGACGCTCTTGCCCGGAGGCCGGTTCCTCAACCCCGAGGGCCGCCCCGCCGCGAAGCCGGACGACCAGAGCGGCCTGTACCTGCGCACGCGCGCGACGCCGGACGCGCCGCAGGGCGAGATGGTGCGCGGCACCGCGCCCGCGGGCTGCATCGTGGCGCAGGTGGGCCAGCAGCTGGAGATCCTCACGGGCGGCACGTTCCTCGCCACGCCGCACGTCATCACCGCGCCGGGCGTGCCCGGGTGGCAGCGGCAGTCCGCCGCGCACTTCATGCACGTGCACACCAGCCAGGTGCTCTTCCCGCTGCCCGGCTTCCGCACGCCGGAGGCGGTGGCCAACTACGCGCCGCCGGTGCTCGCGGGCACGTACGACATCAAGACGCTGGTGGACATCGGCCTCGCGCCGCCCGCCGCGCTCGACAAGCTGGGCTACCGCCACTACGACCGGCTCAACCGGATGCGCGCGACCTCATAAGCGGCGCCCGGGGCCGTGTGCCCCTTGTGGCTGGCGGCGGGGGACGGGCTGCGTTACAGCGCAGCCACCTCCATGGACAGCCCTTCCGCCCCCGCTCCATCCATCTTCCGTCACCGCGACTTCCGG
Organism: Corallococcus macrosporus; assembly: GCF_017302985.1. Taxonomy (NCBI): domain Bacteria; kingdom Pseudomonadati; phylum Myxococcota; class Myxococcia; order Myxococcales; family Myxococcaceae; genus Corallococcus; species Corallococcus macrosporus. The sequence continues at coordinate 721,564 of NZ_JAFIMU010000004.1, read as the reverse complement.
CTGTATCAAATCGCCCGTCTGTGCGCGGTGCTCGCGGCGCAGATCGAGTCGGTGGCCATCGGCTGGCAGGTGTACGAACTCACCGGGAGCGCGCTCGCGCTGGGCTACACGGGCCTGGCCCAGTTCGTCCCCTTCCTCGCCTTCAGCCTGCTGGGCGGACAGGTGGCGGACCGCTACGACCGCCGCCGCATCCTGGCGCTGTGCCAGGGCGTGATGATGGTGTGCAGCCTGCTGCTGCTGTCCTTCACCCTGGGCCACTTCCAGGACGTGCGGCTCGTCTACGGCATCCTGGTGCTGTTCGGCACCGCGCGGGCCTTCTACGCGCCCGCGGGCTCCGCGCTCACGCCCTACCTGGTGCCGAAGGAGGAGCTGACGCGCGCCGTGGCGGTGAACTCCATCACGTGGCAGGTGGCCACCATCACCGGCCCCGCCCTGGGCGGCCTGCTCTATGGCTGGCTGGGCGGCAAGGGCGTCTACATCACGTCCGCGTCGCTGTGCGCGCTCACCATCGTGTGGATCCTCTCGCTCAAGGTGCGCACCGGCAGCGCGTCGCGCGAGCCCGTCTCCCTGAAGACGCTCGTCGCGGGCCTGCGCTTCGTGCGCCAGAAGCGGATGCTGCTGGGCAGCCTCACCCTGGACCTCTTCGCGGTGCTGCTGGGCGGCGCGGTGGCGCTGCTGCCCATCTACGCACGCGACGTGCTGCACACCGGCCCGTGGGGCCTGGGCCTGTTGCGCAGCGCTCCGGCGGCGGGCGCCGCGGTGGTGGCGGTGCTGCTCGCGTTCCGTCCGCTGGGCGGGCACGCCGGGTGGAAGATGTTCATCGCGGTGGCGGTGTTCGGCGCGGCCACGCTGGTGTTCGGCGTGAGCACGTCCCTGCCCCTGTCGCTCGCGGCGCTGGCCATCGGTGGGGCCGCGGACATGGTGAGCGTGGTGGTGCGCCACACGCTGGAGCTGGTCTCCACGCCGGACGACATGCGCGGCCGCGTGAGCGCGGTGAACCTCATGTGCATTGGCGCCTCCAATGAGCTGGGCGAGTTCCGCGCGGGCTCGCTCGCGGAGGCCCTGGGCGCCGTGCACGCGGTGGTGATTGGCGCCGTGGGCACGCTCGTCGTCGTGGGCCTCTGGGCCTGGCTCTTCCCGGAGCTGCGCAACGTGGACCGGCTGGAGTCCGCCGAGCACCGCCCGCCCCGCCCCGAGCAGGACGCCACCGAGTCCGCGCCCTCCGTCTGAGCCCTCCCGGGCGCGGGGTGAAAACCATCGCGCCCGAAGGGTTGAACCCCCGGTGCGGGGCCTGTTGCCTGGGCGGCCACGCGTGGCCGGGCGTTGTAGCCGGGAAGGACACAACCGGGGCGCGCCGGCCCCAGCCCTCCGAGGAGGACCGCCGCTGGTATGGTCCGTGCTTGGACCCGGGTCCCATGGCGTACTACTTCAACGTGGTGGCACTCTGCGTAGGGGCCTCTTTCTGCTTCGTGCTGGGCCGGGCCCTCTTCGAAGAGGTGGAGCCGGCGCCCGCCCCGGTCCGCGCCACCGCCCAGGCGGACTCCCGCCCGGCCCGCGTCGTCCGGGCGGATGCCGGCAACCACCCGCGCAAGTAAGTAGGGCCCCACGCGGGGGTGGCTTCCGCGCGATGATGCGCCTCCTTCCGTGGGCGCGACCGGCTCCTTCCTCCTCCTGCTGCTGCTCTGGACGGTGCTCCTCGTCGGGGTGCTGTCCATCGTCGTGTCCACGCTGCGCACGGGCGCGCCGCCCATGCCCAGCTCCCCCGGGGTGCGGCGGGCACTGCTCGACATGCTCCCGGCGGACACGCGGGGCACGGTGCTGGACCTGGGCTCGGGGTGGGGGGACGTGGCCTTCAACCTGGCGGACCACTGCCCCCAGGCGCGCATCGTCGCGTACGAGCTGTCCTGGCTGCCCTGGTGCTTCAGCCGGCTGCGCCAGCGCCTCTTCCCGCGCCCCAACCTCACCCTGGTACGCGGAGACTTCTTCGCCGCGTCCTTCCGGGACGCAAGCTGCGTCGTCTGCTACCTCTCCCCCGGCATCATGACGCGCCTGGCGCCCCGCTTCGCTGGCGAGCTTCCGGAAGGCGCTCGCATCCTGAGTCACACCTTCGGACTCCGGGGGTGGAACCCGGTGCGCTTCGTGCGGCTGAAGGACCTGTACCGCACGCCGGTCTACCTCTACGAAGTGCCGCCCCGCGCGCCGCCCGGTGAGTAGAGTCCCCTGCCGTCCACCCCTTCTCGAAGAGACCGCCCGCGATGAGTGACTTCCAGTTCCAGGACATGCTGCCGCTTGGCAAGGACGAGACGCCCTACCGCCTGCTCACGAAGGAGGGCGTCTCCACGTTCGAGGCCGGCGGCCGGTCCTTCCTGCAGGTGGAGCCGGAGGCGCTCACGCTGCTCACCCGCGAGGCCATGCGGGACATCTCGCACCTCTTGCGCCCCGGGCACCTCCAGCAGTTGGCGAACATCCTCCAGGACCCGGAGGCGTCCTCCAACGACAAGTTCGTCGCGGTGGAGCTGCTCAAGAACGCGAACATCGCCGCGGGCGGCGTGCTCCCCTCCTGCCAGGACACCGGCACCGCCATCGTGATGGGCAAGAAGGGCCAGTACGTCCTCACCCGCGGCGGCGACGAGGCGGCCATCTCCAGGGGCGTGTTCGACACGTACCTCACGTCGAACCTGCGCTACTCGCAGATGGCGCCGCTGGACATGTACAAGGAGGTCAACACGGGCAACAACCTGCCCGCGCAGATCGAGCTCTACGCGACCGACGGCGACGCCTACAAGTTCCTCTTCATGGCCAAGGGCGGCGGCTCCGCGAACAAGAGCTACCTCTTCCAGGAGACGAAGGCCGTCCTCAACCCGCAGAGCCTGCTCGCGTTCCTGGAGCAGAAGATCCGCTCGCTGGGCACCGCCGCGTGCCCGCCGTACCACCTGGCCATCGTCGTGGGCGGCACGTCCGCGGAGTTCGCGCTGAAGACGGCGAAGTACGCCTCCGCGCGCTACCTGGACACGCTTCCCACCACCGGCAACGCGCTGGGCCGGGGCTTCCGCGACGTGGAGCTGGAGCAGGAGGTGCTCAAGCTCACGCAGCGCACCGGCATTGGCGCGCAGTTCGGCGGCAAGTACTTCTGCCATGACGTGCGCGTCATCCGCCTGCCCCGCCACGGCGCGTCCTGCCCGGTGGCCATCGCGGTGTCGTGCTCCGCGGACCGGCAGGCCCTGGGCAAGATCACCCGCGACGGCGTCTTCCTGGAGGCGCTGGAGACGGACCCCGCGAAGTACCTGCCGGAGACGGCGGAGACGGACCTGTCCGGGGACGTGGTGAAGCTGGACCTCAACCGCCCCATGAGCGACCTGCGCGCGGAGCTGTCGCGCTACCCCATCAAGACGCGCCTGTCGCTGTCGGGCTCGCTGGTGGTGGCGCGCGACATCGCGCACGCGAAGATCAAGGAGCGCCTGGACCGGGGCGAGGGCATGCCCCAGTACCTCAAGGACCACATGGTCTACTACGCGGGCCCGGCGAAGACGCCGGAGGGCTATGCGTCCGGTTCGTTCGGTCCCACCACCGCGGGCCGCATGGACGCGTACGTGGATCAGTTCCAGGCAGAGGGCGGCAGCTTCGTGATGCTCGCCAAGGGCAACCGCTCGCCGGCCGTCACGGAGGCGTGCAAGAAGCACGGCGGCTTCTACCTGGGCTCCATCGGCGGCCCCGCGGCGCGGCTGGCGCAGGACTGCATCAAGAAGGTGGAGGTCCTGGAGTACGCCGAGCTGGGCATGGAGGCCGTGTGGAAGATCGACGTGGTCGACTTCCCGGCCTTCATCGTCGTGGACGACAAGGGCAACGACTTCTTCGCGAACATCAACAAGCCGTCCGCGAAGAAGTAGTCCGCCGTCCCGCCTTCCGGCGCGTGCTCAGTCGAACTCGAGCGCGCGCTGGAAGTCCGCCGGGTTGGAGGCCGCGCTCTGCGCCGTCTCCAGCGTGATGTCGCCCGCGCGGTACAGCTGCGTCAGGTGCTGGTCGAAGGACTGCATGCCGAACATGTCGCGGCCCTTCTCGATGACGTCCTTCAGCTCCGCGGCGCGGTCGTCCCGGATGTACTGCTCCACCGTCTTCGTCTGGACCATGATCTCCAGCGCCACCGTGCGGCCCTTGCCGGTGGCCCTGGGCAGCAAGCGCTGGGAGATGGTCGCCTTGAGCGAGTCCGCCAGGCGCATGCGCACCATGGTCTGCTCCTCCGCGGGGAACACCGACACCAGGCGGTTGATGGTGCGCGACGCGTCCGTGGTGTGCACCGTGGACAGCACCAGGTGGCCCGTCTCCGACGCCTTCAGCGCGATGTCGATGGTCTCCGTGTCGCGCATCTCGCCCACCAGGATGACGTCCGGGTCCTGGCGCAGCGCGGCCCTCAGCGCGATGGCGAAGTTCGCCGTGTCCGGACCAATCTCCCGCTGCGAGATGGAGGACTTCACGTTCTTGTAGATGAACTCGATGGGGTCCTCGATGGTGAGGATGTGCAGGCTCTCCGTCTGGTTGATGTGGTTGATCATCGACGCCAGCGTGGAGCTCTTGCCGGACCCCGTGGCCCCCGTCACCAGCACCAGCCCGCGCTCGTTGCCGGCGATCGTCTTCAGCACCTGCGGCAGGCCCAGCCCGTCGATGCTGGGAATCTCATCCGGGATGATGCGCAGGATGCACGCCAGCGAGCCGCGCTGCCGGTAGATGTTCACCCGGAAACGCGCCACGCCCGGAAGGCTGTAGGACGAGTCGCACTCCTGCACGCTGTCCACCTGCGCCTTCATCAGCGGATCATTCATCACGTGCATCGCCACCTGCTTCGTGTGATCCGCTTGGAGCTTTTCCATCTTCAGCGGCCGCAGCACGCCGTTCACCCGGTAGATGGGTGGATCACCCGGCCGGAAGTGGATGTCCGAAGCCCCGTTCTGGACGCCGACGGTCAGCAGCTTGTTCAAGGTGTTCAGGTCCAGGGAATCCCTCTCACGTCACGCATGGAGCGGAGGATTCTAGGAGAAGCCCACCCAATCCCTCCACGGTTGCAGTGTGGAAGGCATTTCACCGGCCTCCTGCATTAAGTTTTCCCGCAAATCAAGGAATGCGAGTACCCCCGGGGATGAAGGAACTGTCCTCGACTGCTCACCAGTGGCCGTCTTCCTGCCCAGGCGGCCCGGATGCCCTGCCCCAAATCCGTGTCGAACATCCGGGCATGAACGCACGAACCGAGCAGGCCCCCCACTACGAAGAGCTGTCTTCCGCTGACTACGCCGCCCTGGAGGTGTGGGATCCCACCCAGGTGGTGATTACCCCCCGCATGGCGGCCCGGCTGTGGTTGCAGACCAGCCTGCGGCTGACCCGGGCGCAGAAGGAGCTGCACGACGCCATCTTCGCCAACGACGCCAGTGAAGCGGCGAAGGACCGCTACGCGGAAGCCCGCGCCGAGCTGGACTCCGCGGAGGCGTGGGCCCTGCACGTGGCCCGCAACATCCCGCGTCACCGGTAGTCAGGCACCCCACTCCACCCCCCCCGGACGTGGCGCACGGGTGGCGGCGGGCGGCGGCAGGCCGGGCAGGACGTGCCCGGCTTCCCTCCTCCCGTCGTCACCCGTTGTCGTTGCGGGGCGGCGGCGTCGAGAGCTCGTTGCTCAGGAACTGGCACAGTCCCGTCTGCAGCTTGTCCAGCAGCCGCGACAGCACTTCCACTTCCGGCGGCGACAGGTATTCGCGCGCCTGGACATCCAGCCACTCCGCGGCGCGCTCCAGGGCCTGGAGCTCCTGGCGCCCGGCGTCGGTGATCTCCAGCCGCACGCAGCGGCGGTTCTCCCCCGCGCGGCGCTCCACCAGCCCATCCTCTTCCAGCCGGTCCACCAGCCGGCTCACGGCGGGCGCGTCGATGAGCAGCCGCTCCGCGATGGCGGACTGACTGTGGATGCCGTGGAGGCCGATGTTCTTCAGCACGAGCAGCTGCATCAGCGGCCGATCCGTTTGCTCTCCCACTTTCTGGGTGAGCAGCCGGACCACTGCGCGTCGCGTCGATGCCACTTGCTCAGCGAGGGTCATGGGCGTAAGAGATGATTGCATTCCACAACGGTTGTCAATTACATCTTGACCGCGTGCAGAGATCCCGGGGTGGGTACCACCACTCGCTCCTGCCGGAAAGACCTGCCGCTCCAGCGTATGGCCACCCCCAGCGCCCTCCTCGTCCTCCTCCTCGCCGCCGCGCCGCAGGCCCCGTCTCCCGCAGCCCCGGGCACCCCGGCTCCGGCCCCCCAGCAACAGCCCGCCGCGCCTGAAGCCGGCGCTGGCGCGTCCTCCGGAGCCCCCGTCCCCTTCCAGCCGAAGGTGGACGACCCGATGCTCGCGCCCGTCCCGCCCGCGCCGGAGCAGGTGAAGACGTGGGATGACGCCCTCACCCGCCTGCGCCAGCGCTCCACGGACCTGCGCAGCGCGGAGGCCGGCGTGACGCGGGCCCAGGGCCGCTGGCGCCAGTCGCTGGGCCTGCTCTTGCCCAACGCGCGGGCCACCGCGGGCGTGGGCGTGGACGTGCTCCACCCGGATGTCCCCTCCGCCGCGGGCGGCGGCTTCGTGGGCGGCTCCAACACCGGCACCGGGACCAAGGCCCCCAGCGCCCCGCTGGGCACGCTGTCCGCGACCCTCACCCAGTCCATCATCGACATCAGCGCGTGGCGGGGCCTGTCGTCCGCGAAGGCGTCCGAGGCCGCGTCGGTGGCCAACCTCCAGGACGTGCAGCGCCGCCTCACCCAGGGGCTGGCGCAGGTGCTGGTGGCCACGGTGGCCGCCGAGCGCGCCGCGGAGATCAACCGCGTGGGCCTGCGTCAGGCCCTGGAGCGTCAGGCCCTCACCCAGCGCTCCTTCGAGCTGGGCGCCGGCACGCAGCTGGACGTGGTGCGCGTGAGCCAGGACGTGGCGGTGGCCCGGCAGTCGCTGGTGGCCGGGGACGAACAGCTCCGGCAGACGCGCGAGTCGCTGGGCCTGTCCCTGGGCGAGGACCACGGCGTGGGCGTCAACCCGGACTTCAACCTCACCGGACTGGTGGACCAGACGCGCCGGGACTGCGCGCCCCTGCAGGACGTGAGCGCTCGCCCGGACCTGGTGGCCCAGCGCTCCAACGTGGACGCGGCCCGGGAGAGCCGCCGTCAGGCGTCCGCCGGATACCTGCCCACCCTGGGGCTGAGCAGCACACTCGTGGGCTTCACCACCGACCCCGGCTTTGGCCGCTTCGCCACCTGGAACGTGTCCGCGGTGCTGTCCGTCCCCCTCTGGGAGGGCGGTCAGCGCGGGGGCCTGGTGCGCGAGCGCGAGGGCATCGAGCAGCAGGCGGCCCAGTCGCTGGAGGCCACCCGCCGCAACGTGGGGGTGGAGGTTTCCCGCGCGCGGCGTGGAGTGGAAGTGGCCGAAGCCTTGTTGAAGACCGCCGCCGAGTCCCTGGAGCTGGCGGACCGGACGGACCGGCTCACGCGCCGGGCCTTCGAGGTGGGTCGAGGTAGCAGCTTGGAGCTGGTGCAGAGCGGAGCCGCCCTCCGCCAGGCCCAGCTCGCGTTGGTTTTGAGGGAATTCGAGCTCGTCCAGGCCCGCCTGGACGCGTTCCTGACGGAGGCCCGGTGCGACTGGTGACGAGGGTACGCCCCCTGAAGGCGCTGATGACGAAGACGGTGTTGGGCGCGGCGCTGGTGGCTGGCGTGGCCGGGTGCTCGGGCAAGCCGGAGGCGAAGGCGCCTCCTCCTCCGCGCGAGGTGCAGGTGGTGGCCCTGGCGCCGCACGAGGTGCGCGACACCGGGGAGTACCTGGGCTCGCTCCTGTCGCGGCAGAGCGTGACGGTGCTGCCGCAGGTGAACGGCTACGTGCGCAAGATCCTCGTGAAGCCCGGCCAGAAGGTGGAGGCCGGCGCGCCGCTGATCGAGGTGGACGCGCGCGAGGAGACCGCGGCGCTGGACAGCGCGCAGGCGCAGCAGAGCTCCACCACGGTGGAGCTGGAGCTGGCCAAGCGCACCCTGGCGCGCACCGAGTCCCTCAACCGCGAGGGCCTGGCCAGCGTGCAGGAGCTGGAGCGCGCCCAGGCGGCGGTGAAGGCGGCGGAGGCGGCGTCGCGCGCGGCCGGCGCGACGGTGGCCCAGCGCCAGGTGCAGCTGCAGTTCCACGTGGTGCGCGCGCCGTTCGCGGGCACCATGGGCGACGTGCTGGTGCGCGTGGGTGACTACGTGGGCGCCACCACGGTGCTGACGTCCGTGGCCCAGGCGGACGCGCTGGAGGTCAGCGTGTCGGTGCCGGCGTTCCGCGCGCGGTCGCTCAAGCCGGACACCCAGCTGGAGCTGTTGGATCAGCAGGGCAAGGTCATCCTCTCCAGCACCGTCTTCTACGTGGCGCCGCAGGCGGATCCGCGCACGCAGCTGGTGGAGGTGAAGGCCGCCTTCCGCAACACCGTGGGCCTGCGCCCCAGTGAGCTTCTGCGGGCACGGCTGGTGTACTCCACGCGGGACGCGCTCCAGATTCCGGCGCTCGCGGTGGTGCGCCAGAGCGGCCAGCCCTTCGCCATGGTGGTGGAGAAGAAGGACGGCAAGACGCTGGTGGAGCGCCGCCCGGTGGCCCTGGGCACGCTGGGCGACATGTCCTACGTGGTGGAGGGCGGCCTGAAGCAGGGCGACCTCGTCGCGGTGTCGTCGCTGCACATGCTCCGCGACGGCATGCCCGTCATCCCCAAGCAGGTCCCCGTGAACACCGACGAGTCCTCGCAGCCGCCCCGCACCGCGTCCGGTGGCGGCGGCACCACCGGCGGCAGCCGCTAGCGCGGGCGATTCTTAAGAGAGGCGCCACACCGTGTTCGTCGACTTCTTCATCCGCAGGCCTGTCTTCGCCATCGTCTGCTCCATCATCCTGACGCTGGTGGGCGTCATCGCCATCCCGACGCTGCCCATCGCGCAGTATCCGGACCTGGCGCCGCCGCAGGTCACCGTCACCAGCACCTACGTCGGCGCCAGCGCCGAGGTGGTGGAGTCCGCCGTCACCATCCCGTTGGAGCAGGAGCTCAACGGCGTGGAGGACATGCGCTACATCACCTCCACCAGCAGCAACGACGGCACCAGCACCATCACGGTCACCTTCGCCCCCACGCGCAACATCGAGGTGGCGGCGGTGGACGTGCAGAACCGCGTCAGCCGCGCCGCGGCCCGCCTGCCCGCGCAGGTGAACCAGACGGGCATCGTGGTGAACAAGGCCTCCAGCCAGATGCTGCTGACGGTGGGCCTGTCCTCCCCGGACAACCGCTACGACGCGAAGTTCCTCTCCAACTACGCGGACGTGAACCTCAAGGACGCCATCAAGCGCGTGCGCGGCGTGGGCGAGGTGCGCATCTTCGGTGAGCGCAAGTTCTCCATGCGCCTGTGGTTGGATCCGTCGGAGTTGGCCCGCCGCAACATGACGCCGCAGGACGTGGTGCGCGCGCTCCAGGAGCAGAACCTCCAGGTGGCCGCGGGCCAGGTGGGCCAGCCGCCCTCCAGCGACGCGCAGCCGTATCAGATCGCCGTGCGCGCGCGGGGCCGCCTGGTGGAGCCGGAGGAGTTCGGCGACATCGTCCTCATGCGCAACACCGACGGCAAGGCCGTCACGGTGAAGGACGTGGGCCGCGTGGAGCTGGGCGCGGAGAACTACGGCACGCTCTTGCGCTTCAACGGCCGCACCGGCGTGGGCCTGGCCATCTTCCAGCTGCCCACCGCCAACGCGCTGGACGTGCGCGACGGCGTCATCAAGGAACTGGACCGCCTGGCCCAGTCCTTCCCGCCGGGCCTGGAGTACCGCACCGGCACGGACACCACGCTCGCGGTGCGCGCCTCCGTCAACGAGGTCATTCACACCCTCATCGAAGCCATCGCGCTCGTCATCCTGGTCATCTTCCTGTTCCTGCACGGGTGGCGCAGCGTGCTGATCACGGCGCTCACCCTGCCGGTGTCGCTCGTCGGCACGTTCGCGTTCGTCTACCTGATGGGCTTCTCCATCAACACCCTCACCCTCTTCGGCCTCACCTTGGCCACGGGCCTCGTCGTGGACGACGCCATCGTGGTCATCGAGAACATCGAGCGCCTGATGGCGGAGCGCGGGCTTAAGCCGTTCCAGGCGGCGCGCGAGGGCATGAAGGAGGTGGCCGGCGCGGTGGTGGCCATCTCCGTGGTGCTGGTGGCGGTGTTCATCCCGGTGGCCCTCTTCCCGGGCACCACGGGCTCCATCTACCGGCAGTTCGCGCTCACCATCGCCGCGTCGGTGGCCCTGTCCACCTTCTGCGCGCTGACGCTCACGCCCGCCCTGTCCGCGCGGCTGCTCAAGCACCACCACGGCCCCAAGTGGGTGTTCTTCCGCAAGGTGGACCAGGTGCTGGACTGGACGCGCGACACCTACGGCAAGGGCCTGCGCAAGCTGCTGGCGCATCCCCTGCTCGTGCTGGTGGCGTTCCTCGTCTGCATCGGCGCCACGGTGATGCTGTTCCGCTCGGCGCCCACGGGCTTCATCCCGGATGAGGACCAGGGCTACGTCATCATCTCCGTGCAGGGGCCGGAGGGCATGTCCCTCACCCAGACGGAGAAGGTGCTCCAGGAGGTGGAGGCGGTGCTCAAGGCCCAGCCGGAGGTGGCGGTGATGTTCGCCATCGGCGGCTTCTCCCCCAGCGGCAACGGCTCCAACTACGCCACCGTCTTCACGGCCCTCAAGCCGTGGGAGGAGCGCACGGGCAAGGACCAGTCCGTGGCCGCGCTGGTGGAGCGGCTGCGCGGACCGCTGGGCAAGATTGGCAGCGCGCGCGTCATCCCCTTCCAGCCTCCGGCCATCCGAGGCGTGGGCAGCGTGGGCGGCTTCCAGTTCATCGTGGAGGACGTCGCCGGCAACCACTCGCTGGAGGACCTGGCCAACGCGACGCAGGAGATGGTGCAGAAGGGCAACGAGGAGGGCCGCCTGCGCGGCGTCTTCACCCCCTTCAACGCCAACACGCCCATCCTGGACGTGGAGGTGGACCGCCAGAAGGCCAAGGCGCTGGGCGTGCCGATTGAGCAGATCTTCGGCGTGATGCAGCTCTACATGGGCAGCCAGTACGTCAACGACTTCAACTACGCCAGCCGCACCTACCGCGTCTATGTCCAGGCCGAGCAGCAGTTCCGCGACAGTCCCCAGGACATCGGCTCGTTCTACGCGCGCACGGACACCGGGGACATGATTCCGCTGGAGTCGCTGGTAAAGGTGACGCCCATCGTCTCCGCGCAGGTCATCAAGCACTACAACCTGTTCCGCTCCGTGGAGATCAACGGCCAGGGCGCTCCCGGCGTGTCGTCCGGTCAGGCGCTGGAGGCCATGGAGCAGGTGGCCCAGGCGGCGCTGCCCCAGGGCATGTCGTCGGAGTGGACGGGCATCAGCCTGGAGCAGAAGGAGTCCGGCGGGCAGACGATGATCATCTTCGCCCTGGGCATCCTCTTCGTGTTCCTGGTGCTGGCGGCGCAGTACGAGTCCTTCAGCCTCCCGTTCGTCATCATCCTGTCGGTGCCGCTGGCCATCATGGGCGCCCTGGGGTTGCAGGTGGCGCGCGGCTACGCCAACGACGTGTTCTGCCAGGTGGGCCTGGTGATGCTGGTGGGCCTGTCCTCCAAGAACGCCATCCTCATCGTGGAGTTCGCGGAGCAGCTGCGCGAGCAGGGCAAGACCGCGCTGGAGGCGGTGGTGACGGCGGCCGAAGTCCGCTTGCGCCCCATCCTCATGACGTCCATCGCGTTCCTCCTGGGCGTCGTGCCGCTGATGACGGCGTCCGGCGCGGGCGCGGCGGCGCGCAACTCGCTGGGCACCGCGGTGTTCGGCGGCATGCTGGTGTCCACCGTCGTCAACCTCATCTTCATCCCGGGCCTCTACGTCCTCATGCAGAAGGTGCGCGGAGACGCGAAGCGGTCCAGCGGTGAGGAGGAAGCACCCCCGTCGCACGAGGTCGCCCCGGCCCACTCGCCGTGAGCTGACGTCGCGGACGCAGCGCTGAAAAAACAGACCGCCCTCCCCTTCCGGTACGCGAAGAGGAGGGCGGTGGTGTTTTCGGAGGACTGCGCGTCGCGCGTCAGATTTCGTGGGCGGTCTGCTCGTATACGAGGACGTGGCGGGAGACGGGCAGGAGGATGATGTTGAGCGTGCGCCAGTTGTCGCCGTTGGGGCCGGTGCTGAACTCGCGGAAGTACGTCCTCACCTGCGCGTTCGCGGCGCTCTCGCCGTAGGTGTCGAGGATGGCCTGGTGCAGCGGCTGGAACTGCCCGTACATCTGCGACAGGAACGCCGCGTAGGTGTACGTGTCCGGCACGTCGTTGCGGTAGCCCGAGTACTCGCTGCGCGCGAGCACCGCCGCCGCCGCCGCGTCCAGCGACGCGGACGTCGAGTACGGCCACGCGAAGTCATACCGGTCCAGGAACGAGTACATGTCCTCGCGGTACGCGTTGCCCGTGTTGACCAGGGCCTGGAGGTTCCCCTCCAGGGGGAACGCCGCCAGCTTCACCGGGGTGTTGGCCGGCGCCGGGGTGGGGTTCGCCACGCACGCGCCGCCCACGCAGGAGGCCTGGAGGCGGTACTGCTTGCCCAGGCCGTTGCTCCAGCCCACCACCACCAGGTACTCGCCCGCCGCGTCGAAGGTCGCGAGCGGAATCTTGCTCAGCTCGCCGTAGCCGGAGTCGTCGTCCTGATAGAGCGGACGGTAGCCATAGCCGTTCTGCGTCTTCGGGCCGTACACGAACAGGCCGGTGTCCACGCCCACGCCGGTGCCCAGGTGCGTCACCTCCAGCGCCACCTGCGTGTGCGCCGCGACGGTGAGCTTGAAGCCCTCATAGGCCGCGGACGTGCCCGTGTTCGACGACACCGCGCCGCCCACCGGGAGGTTGCCCGCGATGTACAGATAGCTGTCGAACGGCGTGGGAGGCGCCGGCACCAGCTGCTGCGTCGCCGTCGTCACCGTGTCGCTGCTTCCCGGGGTCTGCTCCGGCTGTCCGCCACAGGCGCCCATCAGGCCCACCGCGGACATGCACACCACCACTGCCGTTCCACGCGTCATCGCTTCCGCCTTCGTTCAAGAGGGCGGGAGGGGCCCGCCCGGGGGAGTGAGGCGGCCCCTGTGACAGCTTGAAGACGGGAACTCAAGCAACAGATGAAACACAGGCGCCCCCGGTGAGACGTGCAACAGGGGCGCCTGTCTCGGCGTCTTAGAAGCTGGCGGTGGCGGTGATGCTGCCGCCGGCGGCCGGGGTGGTGACGGTGTTGTTGCTACCGCCCTGCCACACGACGTTGCCGCTGCCGTCGCGCTTGAGGCACTTCCACTGCACGGTGGTGTTCGCGGGCAGCGCGTAGGTGCCGCGCCAGGTGGGGTACGCGGTGGGGCTGAGGATCCTGGTGGTGGTGGGGCTCCAGTTGTCGAGCGCCGCGACGCTGCCGGCCACGTAGACGTTCTGGCCCATCACGGTCGTGCCGTTGTTGCACACGAACTCCACGTTGGCGGTGGTGGGGGGCGGCGTGGTGCCGTTGGACGTCCACACCGTGTAGTCCGTGCCGGAGGCGGCCTGCGTCCAGCCGGTGCCGGGAGTCCAGGAGCCGCTGCCAATCTTCATGGCCACCTTGCCGCCGATGATGGCCGCGTACAGGCCGCTCTCCGCGCGCTGGATGCTGACGGTGGACTCGGAGGTGAGGCCCGCGTTCTTGCGGATGTCCATCAGCGTCTTGATGGAGCTGCCCAGGCCCCAGTTGAAGTAGTGCGCCCAGTAGACGGTGGGGATGCCCGGGTGGGTCAGCACGTAGGCGTAGCCCTGCATGACCTTCGCGCACGGCACCGGCCAGTGGTTCTGCCCGTTGCCGCACGTCTCGCTGGGGCCGGTGTCGTGGTTGTCCACGAAGGTGACGTGGCGGCTGGCCCACCAGCCGATGCCACCCGCGGGCTTGCCGTCGGCCGCCTTCAGGCGCGCGTAGTTGTTGTTGGTGAGCGCGTCGTTGAGCAGGCCCTTGGTGGCGAAGTCGAACGCGGCGCAGGTGCCCGTCGTCGCGTCCACCCAGTTGGTGATCTGCTGCTTCCAGTCGTTGGGGTTGTTCGCGTCGAAGTAGTTCGTGGGCCAGAACTCACCCACGCAGAACCACGGCGCGGTGTCCGTCACGTACTCCTTCACGTAGCCGCCCGCGAAGCCCTTCACGAAGTCGAACCGCCAGCCCTGGAAGCCCACGCCCTTCAGGCGCGTGTTCATCCACGTCTTCAGGTCCGCGCGCACGTTCGCCTGCGAGTGGTCCAGGTCGCGCGCCGCGGCGTAACCCTCGCCGCTGTCGTTGTTGCCGCAGGCGCTGGCCCACTCGTCGCCCTTGGCCACCGCGCTGCAGCCGCTCCAGGTGGGGTTGGTGAAGTCCGCCCAGTTGGTGGTGCCCACGCGGTGGTTCACCACGATGTCCGCGATGGGCTTCACGCCCTGCGCGTTGAGCGCGGCCAGCGCGGCGGTGAGCTCCGCCTCCGTGCCGTAGCTGGAGTTGAGCACGTTGAGCTGCCGGGGCAGGTAGCCCTGCGTGGACGCCGCGTCGGACGGCGGCGGCAGCCAGATCATCGTGAAGCCCGCGGCCTTCAGCGTGGCCGCGTTGTTCTTCACCGTGTTCCACCACCCGCCCGCGCTGGCGGAGTTCCAGTGGAAGCCCTGGATCATCACGTCGGTGCTGGCGCCATCCAGCGGCTTGGCCACGGCGGGCGCGGCGGCGAACAGGCCGGCCGTGGAGACGACCAGGAGTCGGGTCTTCAACGTCATCGGGGACCTCGGGGTTGGGGGAGGAAGCGCGGGCAAGCTAGTCCTGCCTTCCGACACGAACCAGGACTCCCCGTTGAAGGGGACCCTCCCACCCCGTGCTTCCAAGGTGACAGCGCAGTGCGTCGCGCTGTGCAGGACGCGGGAGCTGTCTAGAATCCCACCCTTCCCTGTCCTGCCCTGTAGGTGTCGCCCTTGATTGAACAAGAGACAGCCCTTCCCGCCACGGCGCCCGCCGAGGAAGCGCGTTGGTCCTGGCCCCCGCTGTTCGGCTTGCTGGAGGTGCAGTTCGGCGCCGCGGTGGGCTACCTGCAGACGGCGGTGCCGTACTGGCTGGCGAAGGACGGGATGCCGCTGGCGGAGATTGGCGTGCTGTCGGGCACGGCGTTCTCTCCGCACGCGTGGAAGCTCTTGTGGGTGCCGCTCATCGACCTGGGGCCGTGGCGCCGCGTCTGGTACGGCGTGAGCACGCTGCTCACCGCGCTGCTCATCCTGGCGTGCGCGATGTTCCCGGAGCCGGGCCAGCACCTGGGCCTCTTCACGCTGCTACTCACCGCGCTGCAGGCGGCGGCGACGACGGCGCACGCGGCGCTCAACGGGCTGATGGCGACGACGTCCAAGCCGTCCGACAAGGGGCGCACGGGCGGCTGGCAGATGGCGGGCAACGTGGGCTCCACCGCGCTCATGGGCGCGCTGGCCATCTTCCTCGCGAGCCGGTTCTCCCGGCAGGTGGCGGGCATCGTGCTGTCCACGCTGGTGCTGGCGAGCGGCGCGGGCATCTTCTGGATCACCGAGCGGCACGACCCGGCGACAGCGCCCACGGGGCCGCTGTTCCGCGCGGCGGTGGACCGGGTGAAGAGCATCGTGGTGGACCTGGCGAAGACGGCGTTCAGCCGCGACGGGCTCATCATGCTGATTCTCTGCCTGGCGCCGGTGAGCTGCGGCGCGCTCACCAACCTCTTCAGCGCGATGGCGGGTGCGTACCAGGTGCCGGAGCACACGGTGGAGCTGGTGAGCGGCCTGGGCATGGGCGTGACGGGCGCGGTGGGCTCGCTGGTGGGCGGCTGGCTGTCGGACCGGATGAACCGCAAGCTCGCGTACGCGCTGATGGGCGGCGCCACGGCGCTGTGCGCGTTCGCCATGGCGGCGGGGCCCATGACGACGAGCACGTACATCTGGGGTTCGCTCGCGTACAGCCTGGCGAACGGCGCGGGCTTCGCGGCCTTCGCGGGCATGGTGCTGGAGATGGTGAGCGAGGGCGCGGCGGTGACGACGAAGTACTCGCTCTTCGTCGCGGCCTCCAACTTCGCCATCAGCTACACGACGGCGCTGGACGGGCACGCGTCGGAGTTCCGGAACATCGGCACGCGAGCCACCATCGCGGCGGACGGCCTCATCACGCTGGTGGGCATCAGCATCGTGGCGCTCATCTTCGTGATGTTCCTGCGCAAGAAGCCCGCCGCGGCCACCGCCACCGCGTGAGCCCCATGGCCTCCGTCCCCGTCGAGGTCGTCCCCTACCGGCCGGAGCTGCGCGAGCACTTCCAGCGGCTCAACCGGCAGTGGATCGAAAAGGACTTCCGCATCGAGGGCTCGGACGAGGCCTCGTTCGCGGATCCCCACGGCATGTTCGTGGCAACAGGGGGCGAGGTGTTCTTCGCGCTCGTGGAAGGGCAGGTGCTGGGTACCTGCGCGCTGAGGCGCGAGGACGCGGAGACGTTCGAGCTGTGCAAGATGGCCGTGGCCCCGGAGGCAAGGGGCCGCGACCTGGGCGACGCGCTGATGAAGGCCGCACTGGCCAGGGCGAGGCAGTGCGGAGCGAAGCGGATGTACCTGGTGACGAACAGCGCTTTGGGGCCCGCGCTGGGGCTGTACCGCAAGCACGGCTTCGTCACGACGCGCAGCGGCCCGGAGATCGCCCGGGAAACAGGCTATTCGCGAGCCGACGTGGAAATGTCCGTCACGCTCTGACGGCAATCCCCAAGCTAAACGACCGCGCATGAATCCCGATCGGCTCGGAGGGTAGGCAGGCGCTGGGAGCTGAAGGAAAGGGGCAGGAGCTCGCGCCGTTCGGCCTTGTGTGCGCAAGAACCGGATGAAGAAGCGAGCCCTGCCTCAGGGAAGGCAACAGCTGCGCCTGCGATGTCCTGACCGCAGGCGGCTGATTCGCTGGGGAGAGAGGACTGGCTGCCCGCTCACCCTGCGGCGGTGCCTGGCGGTAGCGAAGGTGGCCAGTGGTCAGTCACGGGCGCAAGCAGCGCGGCAGTTGCTGTGCGCCACGTCCACGGTGGTGTCCGCGGTTCAGCGCTTCCAGAAGTCAGGCCGAGAAGGCCTCTCGGACAGGCGCGCTCAGAATGGGCCACGCAAAGTGGACGAGCGATTTCGGCAGACGCTGCGCCGGGTGCTGGAAGGCACGCCGCAGCAGTCCGGTTGGCGGCGCACGACGTGGACGCGCGAGTTGCTGGTGCGTGAGGTGCAGAGGCGAGGCCGGGTACGCGTCTCGCCCGCGACGATGGGACGCGCCTTGGCCTCGGTGGGAGCCCACAGAAGGCGTCCGCGTCCCGTGGTGCGCTGCCCTTGGCCGGAGCGCCGACGTCGACGGCGCCTCTGGCAGCTGAAATGCCGTGCGGCCTTCGCCCGGCCCGACGAGCCCGTGCTTTTCGAGGATGAAATGGACGTGCACCTCAACCCGAAAATCGGCCCCGACTGGACGTTGCCCGGACAGCGCAGAGAGGTCGTCACTCCCGGCAACAACCAGAAGCGTTTCGTGGCAGGGGCGCTGGATGCGAGCACGGCCCGGATGACTTGGGTGCAGGGGGAGAAGAAGACGAGTGCGCTCTTCATCGACCTGGTGCGCGCCGTGGACGCCGCCTATCCCAGAGCGAAGCGCCTACATTTCATCCTCGACAATGCCGCCACCCACTCCAGCAAAAAGACGCAGAAGGCGCTGGAGGCTCTGGGTGAGCGGCTGGTGCTGCACTTCCTGCCGCCGTACTGCCCGGAGGGCAACCGCATCGAGCGCGTGTGGTGGGACGTGCACGCCAACGTCACCCGCAACCATCGCTGCAAGAAGATGGAGGCGCTCATGACCGAGGTGGACGCCTACCTCGACGCACGGAACACCCAGAAGTCCGCCAGCCCCTTGCTGCGCGTCGCCTCCGCTCGACGCGCAGCTTGAGACCGTTCGAGAATCACGATCGGTCGTTTAGGCACCGCCCCACGAGCCCCAACCGGTCCGACCAGACTCCATGGCCCGGCTGGAGCAGGCGCCCCCTCGGCACGAGCGATGCGCCCAACCGGTCCAACTGTCGGACCCGTTGCCGCGGCACAGCTGGAGCGGACGCCGTAAGCCCCCCAGCTGGTCCGACTGTCAAACCAGTTTCGGAGGGATGGTTGGAGCGGCCCCTGCCTCGGGCGGTGATTCCAACGGGTCCGACTGTCGGACCAGTTCATGAGGCTCGCCTGGAGGGCTGCCCCTTGCCTCGGTGATGAGCCCAGTGGGTCCGACTGTCGGACCAGTTCGTGTAGCTCGGATGGAGCGAAGGCTCCTGCCTCAAGCGGTTGCCCAACTGGTCCGATTGTCGGACCAGTCGCCATCGCTCGGGAGAAAAGATGTCCCCCTTGCCGTAGTCAGTAGGCCCAACGGGTCCAACAGTCGAACCAGTCTCCATGGCTCGGATGGAGTGGTCCCCCCTTCCCGCGGGCGTTGGGCTCAACTGGTCCGACTGTCGGACCAGTTCATGTGGCTCGGCTGAAGCGGTCCCCCTTCCCGCGGGCGTTGGGCTCAACTGGTCCGACTGTCGGACCAGTTCATGTGGCTCGGCTGAAGCGGGCGCCCTGCCTTGCGCAGTGCCTCCAACTGGTCCGACTGTTGGACCGGTTCACGAGGCACGGTCGGAGCGGACGCCCTGCCTTGGGCAGTGCCTCCAACTGGTCCGACTGTCGGACCAGTTGCTCCGGCACGGCTGGAGCGGAGGCCCCTCCTGCCTCGGGCGTTGGTCCCAACGGATCCGACTGTTGGACCAGTCCGTGTGGCTTGGCTGAGGCGGGCGCCCCGGCCTTGGTCGGTTGGCGTAACGGGTCCAATTATCGGACCGGTTTCGGCGGCACGCATGAGGGGTCCGCTGGCCATTGGTGTTGGGCCCAACTGGTCCGACTGTCGGACCAGTCCGTGTGGCTTGGCTGCGGCGGGCGCCCCTTACCTCGGGCGTGAGGACCAATTGGTCCGACTGTCGGACCAGTTCGCTTGGGGCGCGCCTGACGGGGAGGCTCGTTCGGCTCTCAGCTTCTCAGTAGCGGAGATTGAAATTGGCGCCGAGGACCTGGCCGCTGCGCCAGGCAGGGGCTCTTGGCCCGCCGCCATCAGGGCATGAAAAAGCGCCGCGTCCCTGCTGGGGCGCGGCGCTGGGGGGACGGGGCTTCTGGCTACTTCGTGTGCACCGTCACGTCGGCGGAGAGGCCGGCTCTCAGGGCCAGGCCTTCCGGCGGGTGCACCCAGGTGATGCGCACGGGCACTCGCTGCACCACCTTCACGAAGTTGCCGGACGCGTTGTCGGGCGGCAGCAGCGAGAAGCGGGCTCCGGTGCCACCAGACAGGCTCTCCACCTTGCCCTCCAGCTTCTCACCGGAGAAGGCGTCCAGCTCCACCTCCACGCGCTGGCCGGGCTGCATGTGGCCCACCTGCGTCTCCTTGAAGTTCGCCACCACGTAGGTCGTGTTCGGCACCAGCTCCGCCACGGCCTGGCCAGGGGTGAGCAACTGGCCCGCGTGCACGGACAGCTTGGACACCTGGCCGTCCGCCGGAGCGATGATCCGCGTGTCCTCCAGTTGCAGCTTCGCCTGCTCCAGCGCGGCCTCCGCTCCCTTCACCCGGGCGTGCGCCAGCGACGCGCTGGCCTGGGCGGCGGCGATCTTCTCGTCGATGGGCGCGCTCACGTCGAGCTGCCCCTTCGCCTCCGCGACCTTGCTCTCCGCCGTCCGCCGGCCCTCTTCCGCCAGCGCGAGCTGCGCGCGGGCACCCTCGAGCGCGGCCTGCGCCGTCTCGTTGGCCGTCTGCGCGTCGTCCAGCGCGCTCTGCGCCACCACGTTCTGCTTGCGCAGGCTCTGCGCCCGCTCCAGGTCCAGCGTGGCCTTGCGAGCCTGGGCCTCCGCGCGAGTCACCGCCGCGCGGGCCGCCGCCACCTGCGCCTGGGCGCTGCTCACCGCGGACGTGCTCGTGGACACGAGCGCCTTCGCGCTGGACAGGCCGCCCTTCGCACCGGCCTCCGCCACCGTGGCCTGCGCGTCCGCCGCGACCGCCTGGGCGCGCGCGGACTCCAGCTCGGCCTCCGCCTGCTTCACGCGCGCCTCGTACGGACGCGGGTCGATCTGAAGGAGCACGTCGCCCTGGTGCACCGTGGCGTTGTCCTTCACCACCACCTTCACCACGGGGCCGGACACGCGCGCGGCCAGGGGCACCACGTCCGCCTCCACCTGCGCGTCGTCGGTGGACTCCTGCCCGGCCGTGACGACCTTGAAGCCGCCGATGGCCAGCAGGATGGCGGCCACAACGATGCCGAGGATGAGGAAGCCCCGCTTGCCGCGCTTCGCCTGTGCCGCGGCGGCGGGCGCGGGCGCCCCTTCGGGGACGAGTTGGGGAGCTGTCGTTGTCGTTGCCATGTCTCAAATCTCCACGTCGATGTGCGGTTTCTCGTGGGAGCCCCCGACGCTCGGGGGATCCTTGAGGAAATAGATGAGCGGCAGCACCACCACGAACATCAGCGCCGCCAACACGAAGAGCTTGTCGAACGCGAGCACCATGGCCTGCCGGGACACGTTGCCCACCATCATCTGGAGGCTGGCCATGCTGGCGCTCGCGGCGTCCAGGCCGTGCTGCATGAGCCCCTTCTGCGTGGCGGCCATGCGGCTGGCCACCTCCCACCGCTCCGGGTTCAGGTGCGACGCGATGGAGGCCTTGGACAGCACGGTGTAGCGAGACAGGAGCGTGGTGAAGATGGCCAGACCCACGGACCCGCCAATCTGACGCAGGAGCGAGTTGAGGCCCGTCGCATCCGCCATCCGCTCGCGCGGGATGCTGCCCAATGCCGTGGCGCTGAGCGGCACGAACATCATGCTGAAGCCCACGCCCTGCAGCGCGATGGCCGCGATGATGTTGCTGGAGCCGGTGGCGAGCGAGAAGTGGCTCATCTCGTACGCGCCGAAGCCCGCGAACACGATGCCAATCCCCACCAGCACCCGCGCCGGCACCTTGCCGTACAGCCGCCCGACGATGGGCATCATCAACATCATCACCAGCGTGCGAGGCATCAGCGAGAAGCCGGACTGTGTCGCGGTGAAGCCCAGCAGCTCCTGCATGAACACCGGCAGGAGGAACATGCTCGCCATGAGCACCGCGAACACCAGCGCGCCCAGGAGCGTGCCGGACGCGAACACCGGGTCCTTGAACAGCCGCAGGTTCACCGCGGGCGCCACCGCCGTGAGTTCGCGGATGACGAAGGCGATGAGGCACGTGGCGGAGAGGAGCGCGCAGATGACGATGACGGGAGACTCGAACCAGTCATCCGCCTGTCCCTCCTCCAGGAAGTACTGGAGCGTGGCCAGGCCCATGCAGAGCAGCGTGATGCCGGACCAGTCCATGTGCTTGCGCTGCTGCTCGGCTTCCCGGCGCGCGGTGGCGCGCAGCTGTTCGTCCTCCTGGACGAAGCGGGCCACCATGAAGAAGCCCAGGATGCCCACCGGCACGTTGATGAAGAAGATCCAGGACCAGTGCCAGTTGTCCACGATGTAGCCGCCCAGCGTGGGGCCAATGGCCGGGCCCACCATCACGGCCATGCCGAAGATGGCCATCGCCGTGCCCTGCTCCTTGGGCGGGAACGTCTGCCGGAGGATGGCCTGCTCGGTGGGTTGCAGCGCGCCCGCGCCCAGCCCCTGCAGGAAGCGGAAGAGCACCAGCGTGGGCAGGTTCCACGCGAGGCCGCACAGGAACGAGCCCGCCACGAAGAGCACCAGGCACGACAGGTACACGCGCTTCTGGCCGAACATGCGGCCCAGGAAGCCCGTGAGCGGCATCACCATCACCGTGGCGATGACGAAGCCGGTGGTGGCCCAGGTGATCTCCTGCACCGTGGCGCCCACGGCGCCGCGGATCTGCGGCAGCGCCACGTTCACGATGGACGAGTCGATGGCGCCCATCAGCGTGCCGAACGTCACCGACAGCGTGACGAGCCATTTGTTGACGGGGGCCTTGGGCGCCGCTTGCGCCAGAACCTCCGGTGTCGCGACGGATGTCGCCATGTCAGTCGACCTCGATGCCCTTCAAGAAGACGCGGAGGATCTCCTCCGCCCAGGCGGCTGCCGGAAGGCTCGCGGCGTCGTCCTCGCGCAGGCGGTCCAGCGCGCCGCGCACCATTCCCATCAACAGGGCCGGGTAGAACGCGCGGCCCTCCGCGCGGATGTCACCGGCCTGGATGCCCCGGTCGATGATGGCGTTCAGCCGCCGCTGGAGTTCCGCCATCATGCGGCTCTTGCGCGCGGGGTCCTCCGGCAGCTGCACCAGCGCCCGCACGAACGCGTCCTGCTCGGCCGCGTGGGCGAACACCGCGGTCACGAAGGCGCGCAGCTGCTCGCGCGCGGGCCGCGCCGCCACGGGGGCCTGGGCCGCGTCCAGCCGCTCCAGCATCACCTGCCGGCGCTTCGCACGCAGCGCGTCCAGCAGGGCCGCGCGGTCGGTGAAGTGGTTGTAGAGCGTCCCCACCGACACGCCTGCCTGCTCGGCGATGGACTCCATCTTCGCCGCGTGCAGGCCGTCACGGGCGAACACCCCCGCGGCCGCCGACAGGATGGCGTCGGCGGTGGCTTCCTTCATGCGCGAGCGCAGCCGTTTGACGGGCGCCTCAGATTTTGAATCTCGATTCATTTCCTGAAGGGAGATTTAACCCTCTCCGTCCCGGAGTCAAATCAGCCGGGGCTTTCAGGGTGTGGGCAGGCAGACAGGAGGTGGCCTGACCGCAATGACAGGTCCACGCAGACCCGCGACCGCGGTGCGAGTCATTTCAATCCCTGTCTTCATTGACAGACGCGCCATCCAAGATGGGAGTATTTTGTCTGACAATCCCGACCCCACGGGAGTGTCCACAAGGAGCGCTCATGTCCGCTGCTTCGTCGACGCCCAATTTCCAGCATGGCTTTCCAACCCCCGGTCCCCAGTCCCCCACGGGGCAGCGGGTGATGGACCACGTCTTCTTCCTGTCCAACGAAGGCTGGAAGGAGGCCCGGGAGGAAAAGAAGTACGACCTGGTGATTGTCGGAACGGGCTTCTGCGGGCTCGCCGTGGCGCACCGCGCGCTGGAGCAGAACCCGCACTGCCGCATCCTGATGCTGGAGCGAGGCCCCTTCTTCCTGCCGGAGCACTTCCAGAACCTGCCCCTGCCCTTCGTGGGAACGCTGGGCGGCATGTCGGAGACGTTCCCGTGGACGCTGGCTGCGTCCACCGCGAGCGGCGCGGATGGCACCGTCACCTGGCAGCACGGCATGGTGCCCTTCTTCGGAGGCCGCTCCACGCTGTGGAGCGCGTGGTGCCCCCGCCCCAAGGGCCAGGAGCTGCAGGGGTGGCCGGGGCGCACCATCGCGGCGGCCGAGGAGAACTTCGCCCGCGCGGAGGCGCTGCTCCAGGTGCACCCCGCGGACAAGGTGGATGCCCACCGGAGCCCTGAGGAGTTGCGCATCATCCAGCAGCAGCGGCCCGTGTACGGCGCGCTGCAGCTCACCGTCCAGAACCTGCTGGCGCAGGGGTACGGACAGGTGCCCACCATCTACCGGACCGAACCGGCGCCGCTCGCCTCCGGGGACCCAGACACCAACGGCATCGACTTCCAGAAGTACTCGACGCCCGGCGCGCTCCTCGAGCTGGTGATGAACCAGCGGCAGCTGGCGCTGGAGAACAAGGGCGCGCCGCTGGACGTCGCCACGGAGTGCATCGTCGAGAGCATCGTGCAACAGGAGGGCACGGCCACCGCGCTGATGACCTCGCGGGGAGTGCTGCCGCTCAATGACGCGAAGCTCATCCTGGCCATGGGCACGCTTCCTCCGACGACGCTCGTGCGCAATTCCTTTCCCCAGCTCAGGAGGGTGGGGGAACGCTTCTCCGCCCACTTCATCACCTCCCTGGTCGCGCGAGTGCCCCGCGCGGACCTGGACCCCAAGGGCGAGTTCGGGAGCCTGGAGCTGGGGGCGTGCTACGTCGCCGGCAAGGCGCAGGACTGGTCGCAGCAGTTCCACATCCAGCTGTCCGCGCTGTCGGACCGCGCCCCCGAGCACAACGCAGGCACCGCGCTGAGGTACATGCCGGACGTGGTGGCCACCGCCTCCATGGCCCAGCTCCAGTCCTCCAACGAGTACGTGGTCTTCGTCTGCGCGGTGCTCGGCGAGCTGGACTACCGCAACCCGAACACGTGGTTCCGGGCGAACGGCGCGGACGCGAACCCCACGACGAACTCACTGCTCCGGGTGACGGTGAACGAGTCCGACCAGCACACCTGGAACGCCATGGACCAGAGCACCTTCGAGGTCCTGGAGAGGGTGCTCAGCCCGAAGGGACCGGACCGGGTGCAGTACTGGCACGGTTCTCCCGACGTGGGGACCTGGACCTCCCAGCGCCCGGACGTGAAGGAGCGGCGGGTGGACGCCCTCGTGCACGAGAGCTCCACGCTCCACATCGGCGAGGACGACAGCGCGCCGGTCAACCTGGACTACCTGCTGCGGGGCACGAAGAACGTCTACGTCACGGGAGGCGCCCTCTGGCCCCAGGGCGGCTCGTGGAACCCGACCATGACCATGGTGGCCCTGGCCATGGACCTCGCGGCCCGGCTGGTCCCGAAGCACCACGGCCCCGCACAAATGCCCTGACGCCGCGGCCACCTCCACCGCGCGGAAGGACTGCTGCTTTCCGCGCGGTGCCGGTGCGGTCGTTCAGGGCGTGAGCATGCCCAGCTTGGGAGCGGGCAGGTCCACGGACAGCTCCTGCGTGAAGCCGTCCGCCGCGTGGAAGCCCTTGCCGCTGACCTCGCCCGCGCGGAACAGGGCCCAGCTCTGGAGGCCGCGCTGGAACGAGCGCGTCATGTGCCACAGCTCCAGGCCGCTGTTGGCGACGAAGAGGTACAGCGTCCGCTTCGGGTTCCAGGGGTTGGGCAGCGCCATGGCCAGGCCGTCATCCGCGCGGCCGTACGTCTTGCCCTGCCACCGGAAGTAGCGCCGGCCCAGCTCCACCGGCAGCTTCTTCTCCGCCGCCAGGCGCGCCAGAAGCCCGTTGTCCTCCAGGCCGCCGAAGACGACGAGGTCGCGGTCCGCCAGCTCCGCGTCCGTCACCTCCGCGTCCGGCTTGAGCGGGGCCAGCTTCTCCGGGGACGCGTCCGCCAGCTGCTCGCGGTAGTTCGTCGCAAGCGTGCGCATGGACTCCACCTGGTGCGCGGAGCCGTAGACGAAGAGGAGCTTCTCCCAGTCATCCAGCGTGTTGGCCAGGGTCTGGTAGCGCTCGCGGGCCACGGGGATGTCGTTGCCCACGTTGAACACCACGCGCACCGGCCGGTCCGCGACCTTCACGGTGAAGGTGTCACTGCCGCCCTTCACCTCCACGCGCTCCAGCACGCTGCCCTTCTCCGTCTGCACCTCCACCAGCGTGGCGAAGCGCCAGGGCGTCCCGGACTGGTCCACCTTCAGCGTGACTTCGTAGCCCTCCTTCGCCTTCTGGGCGCGCGTGGTGAGGCGCGGCGCGGGCAGCCCTCCGCGCTCCACCCACTGCTTCACGAGCGGCCCCACGTCCTGGCCCGCGGCCTCGGAGGCGGTGCGGATGAAGTCCTGCGTGCTGAGCTTCTTGTTGGCGAACTTGCCGTGCACCGCGCCCATCACCTTGGCGAACTTCGCGTTGCCCAGGGTCAGCCGCAGTTGGTGCAGGAGGTACGTGCCCTTGATGCGCGGCACCGCGTACTGGCCGTAGCGGCCGTAGTCCGTGCGCGCCGCGTTGGGCACCACGTCGCCCTCGCGGGCCGTGACGTACAGGTAGCGGGCGTTGAGCTCCGCGAGCGCGTCGCGCTGGGTGTCGAAGGCCTTGGACAGGTCATCGCCTTCCGGCAGGTCCTTGAGCTGGGTCCAGTACGCGGCGGAGCCGCTGCCGAACCAGTTGTCCGCGTCCGTCGCGGGGAACACCGTGTTGGACCAGAGCTTCTTTTCGTCGAAGGACAGCGCGTCCTTCACGCGGGCGAAGTCGCGCTTGGGCTTCGCGTCCGCCTTGGGCTCCGGCTTCTGCTTCGCCTTGGCGGCCTTGAGCTGATCCGCCACGTAGACGGGGCTGAACGCGGTGTAGCCCAGGGACAGGTGCGGCGTGGCGCCGGGCAGGTCCGGGATCCACCGGCTGCCCACCATCTTCTCGCGCAGCGTCGTCTTGCCGTAGTGGGCGAGGAACATCAGCTTCTCCGCCATCTCCGACGTGGTGACCTTGCCGTCACACGCGTGCGGGCGGTTGATGGGGCTGGAGGCCATCATCCGCGTGGCGCTGTCCACGTCGAAGCCGCCCTTGCCGTACTTCGCGTAGTACTCCTGGAAGGCGATGTCGCGGTTCCAGGTGTTGAAGGCCAGGTCCACCGGGGCGTTGCTCGCGTTGGGCACGGACTCCTTGCGGACCTCCGGGTCGCGGTTGTTGTTGTTGGCCCAGATGAAGTCCTTGAGGTTTCCGGGCGTGTCGGAGGCCTTGCCCTTGCTGCCGGTGCGCCACAGGCGCGTCTTCGCGGTGCCCAGGAGGAGGCACGCGCCCTCGTCCGTCTTGGTGTCCGCGAGCGTCCAGTCGTTGGTGTAGAGGCCGTTGTTGCGGTCCTTGAGGATGCGCTCCACGTCGTCGATGGAGTTCGCGTACTGCACGGCCTTGCGGATGCGGTTGCTCTGCGGCGTGCCGTCGATGTTGAAGGGCGTCTGGCCCACCGTCGTCTCACCGATGACGATGCCCGCGTCGTTGAGCATCCAGTCGGAGCCGCTGTGGATGCCGCCCGGGAAGGTCTGCATCACGAAGCGGTGGCCCTTGGTGGGCTGCACGTCCAGCACCACGTCCCAGTGGACGCCGGTGTAGCCGTTCCACATGAAGATCTGCCCCATGACGACGCGGCCGTCCTTCGTCGCGGACTTCGTGGCCACGAACGACGAGCAGTGGTCGCCCTCCCCCGCCCGGCCGTTCTCGTCCTCGCCCTTGAGGAAGGTGCGGCCGGAGAGCGGTGACGCGGTGACGCGGTTGGCGTCCTCCAGTTGGCCCAGGTCCACGGCGGAGTTGATGGCGACGACGTCCAGCACGTCCAGGTCGCGCTCCTTGCCGTCCGGGCCCTTGAACTTCGCGCCGCCCACGTTGGCGCCGTCGGCGATGCCCTTCATCTCCTCCAGGTACTCGGGCTCGAAGCGGCGCAGGAACAGCGAATCCGCGAGCAGGCGCACCTGCGCCCAGCCCTTCGCGGCGTCCGTCTTGTCCTTCTGGATGCCCAGCTTCTCGATGTAGCGGACGATCTCCTGCGACACGAGCTCGCCGTACTGCCGGCCGCGCTCGTAGGGCTCGCCCTCGATGTGCACGTACACCCAGCCGCCGTCGTCGTAGCGGAAGCCCTTGCCGGCCCAGCGCACGCTCTCCATGGGGACGTACGCGGTGACGTCGTCCACCTCTTCCAGCTTCACGTCGTCGAACCACGCGGTGCCGGTGGCCTTGCCGTTGTGGCCCAGGTGCGCGCGCACGCGATCATTGGACGTGGTGGCGAAGAACAGCACCTGCACCCGGCCGCTCTGGTCCGCGCCCTGCGGCGGCGAGCAGTTGGTGAAGGGGAAGCTCTGCATGGACAGACACGCGCCCAGCGCCGTGGGGTAGCGGGCCTGCGCATCCGCCTGCACGCCCTTCGTGCGCACCCAGGCGGAGAGCCGGTAGAGGCGGCCCACCTGGAGCTTCACGGGCTCGGAGACGACGGTGGTCTCCGCGCCGCCCTGGGGGTTTTCAATGACAAGGCTTCGGCTGCCCTCCGCCTTCGCGTCGCCGCGGGCGGACACCTTGCCCTGGCCGGAGGCGGTCCAGCCCTGGGGCAGGCCGGTGGCGGCGGCGGTTTCGAAGCCGGCGTTGGGGACGGCGATGGGCGCGGGAGCGGCCCAGGCGGGCGCCGCGGCGCAGGCGGCCAGCGTGGGCCAGAGCAGACGGGAGCGCTTCCACATCAGACGCAGGTGGGACATGGCTTGCTCATGGGATGGAGGAATGGGTGCGGCATCCTGTCACGTCATACGCAGGCGTGCTGCCAGACATTGCTCGCACCCGCCCGGCTGGCGTGTTAGGGAGCACGGGTCGCACGCCACCTGACGTCTCCGATGGCGGTCCCCCCTCTCCCGAGGCCGGACCGTAGGACGTCTCGGGTGGCGCTTGTTGTCGGCCCAGGGCCTCCCGACCTCCATCAACGGCCGTCGGGGTACACCCGCCGTGACAGACACACTCAGCAAGACCGGGCTGCTTCGCGCTCCCATCCAGCACATCGACATCAAGGCGTTGGACGTACGGCCCCTCGTGGAGGCCATGGGGCACATGGCGTTCCAGGCGCGCAACCTGAGCCGCGCCGCGGGGCTCTATGACGCCATGCTCCGTGACGAGAAGTGCGGGGTCATCCTCTGCCTCGCCGGCAGCCTGTTCTCCGCCGGCCTGAAGCAGGTGGTGGTGGACATGGTGCGTCACCGGATGGTGGACGCCATCGTCTCCACCGGGGCGCTCATCGTGGACCAGGACTTCTTCGAGGCCCTGGGCTTCCGCCACTACAAGGGCCGCGCGGACGCGGACGACAATGCGCTGCGCGAGCTGCACATCGACCGCATCTACGACACGTACATCGACGAGGACGAGCTGCGCGAGTGCGACGCCACCATCGCGCGCATCGCGGCGGAGCTGGAGCCGCGCCCGTACTCGTCGCGCGAGTTCATCGGGGAGATGGGCCGCTACCTGGTGAAGCACGGCAGGACGCGCGACAGCGTGGTGCTGGCGGCGCATGAGGTGGGCGTGCCCATCTTCGTCCCGGCGTTCAGCGACTGCTCGGCGGGCTTCGGGCTGGTGCACCACCAGTGGCACCGCGCGGGCAGGCCGCAGGTGTCCATCGACAGCGCGAGGGACTTCCTGGAGCTGACGAAGTGCCGGCTGCGGATGGAGGACTCGGGGTTGTTCATGGTGGGCGGCGGCGTGCCGAAGAACTTCGCCCAGGACATCGTGGTGGCGGCGGACTTCGTGGAGCAGCCGGTGGCCATGCACAAGTACGCGGTGCAGCTCACGGTGGCGGACGAGCGTGACGGCGCGCTTTCCGGCTCCACGCTGCGCGAGGCCAGCAGCTGGGGCAAGGTGTCCACCGTGCACGAGCAGATGGTGTACGGAGAGGCCACGGTGACGATGCCGCTGGTGGTGGGCGCGGCCTTCCACGGGCGCGGCTGGGAGCGGCGGCCGGAGCGCCGGCTCGTGGACGCCTGCGGGTAGCGGCGGTGCCCTTCCCGCGCTCCGGGAGGTCTGTCCGGGGCGCGGGGCCCGAATTCGACCGCAAGGCGCGGAGTGCTGGCCTGGACGCTGGGGGTTAGGTTTCCCCTCGTGGTCATCGAAGGGAGGCGGAGCATGGCGACGAAGACGGAGGCCCTCGCGGCGGCGACGGTGGGCGACCCACGCTGGGCGGCGGTCGTCGCGCGGGATGCGGCGGCGGATGGGCGCTTCTTCTATTCCGTCAGGACGACGGGCGTGTACTGCCGTCCGTCGTGTGGCGCGAGGACGCCGCGGCCGGAGAACGTGGGGTTCCACGCGTCAGTGGCGGCGGCGGAGCAGGCGGGGTTTCGCGCGTGCAGGCGCTGCAAGCCGGGGGAGCCCTCGCTCGCCGTGAAGCACGCGGACCGGGTGGCCGAGCTGTGCCGCTTCATCCAGGCGTCCGAGGAGATGCCGAGCCTGGAGCAACTGGCGGAGCGCGCGGGGCTGTCTCCCTATCACCTGCACCGCGTGTTCAAGGCCGTGACGGGGCTGACGCCCAAGGGCTACGCGGCGGCGCAGCGGGCGGAGCGGATCCGCGAAGGCCTGACGAAGCGAGGCTCCGTGACCGAGGCCATCTACGACGCGGGGTTCAACTCCAGCGGCCGCTTCTACGCGACCTCCAGCCAGGTCCTGGGCATGACGCCAACGAACTTCCGAGCCGGGGGCGCGAACACGGAGATCCGCTTCGCCATCGCGGAGTGCTCGCTGGGCCCCATCCTCGTGGCCACGAGCGACCGCGGCGTGTGCGCCATCCTGATGGGGGATGATCCGGACGCGCTGGCGAAGGACCTCCAGGACCGCTTCCCGCAGGCAACGCTGGTGGGAGGGGATGCGCAGTTCGAGCAACTGGTGGCGAAGGTCGTGGGCTTCGTGGAGGCGCCGGGCGTGGGACTGGACCTGCCGCTGGACATCCGGGGCACGGCGTTCCAGCAGCGCGTGTGGCAGGCGCTGCGGGAGATTCCGGCGGGGAAGACGGCGAGCTACACAGACATCGCGGAGCGGATCGGCGCACCGAAGTCGGTGCGAGCGGTGGCGCAGGCATGCGGCGCGAACGCCCTGGCGGTGGTGATTCCGTGTCACCGGGTGGTGCGCAATGACGGTGCGTTGTCTGGCTATCGCTGGGGTGTGGAGCGCAAGCGCACGCTGCTGGAGCGCGAGGCGCGGCGATGAACTGGGAAGAAACGGGCCGGGAGCTGGACGCCCGTGGGTGCGCGGTGCTGGAGCACCTGCTCACGCCCGACGAATGTGAGGCATTGGCGCTGCTCTACGACCTGGACGACGCCTTCCGAAGCCGCGTGGTGATGGCGAGACACGGCTTCGGCCGGGGTGAATACAAATACTTCGACCATCCGTTGCCGGAGATCGTGACGAAGCTGCGCACGGCCCTGTACCCGTGTCTCGCGCCCATCGCGAACCGCTGGAACACGGCCATGGGCATCGACGTGCGCTATCCGGACGCTCACGAGGACTTCCTCAAGCGCTGCCATGAAGCGGGACAGGTGCGGCCCACTCCCCTGCTCCTTCGCTACGGCGTGGACGACTACAACTGCCTGCACCAGGACCTGTATGGCGAGCACGTCTTCCCGCTCCAGGTGGCCCTCCTCCTCTCGGAACCTGGAAGGGACTTCACGGGCGGCGAGTTCGTGCTGACAGAGCAGCGCCCCCGGATGCAGTCACGCGCGGAGGTCGTCTCCCTGCGTCAGGGAGACGCGGTCGTCTTCGCGGTGCATCATCGCCCTGTCCAGGGCACGCGAGGCACCTACCGCGTCAACCTCCGTCACGGTGTCAGCCGCGTGCGCTCAGGCCTGAGGCACATGGCAGGAATCATCTTCCACGACGCCGCGTGATCAGCCCGTTTGCCGCCACGCTCCGAGGGAAAACGGGCGTCGATGCACTCCCGGAAATGTCAGACCGACCGGTATGAATACCCCTGCGCGACGCCATTTTGAGCGTTGCCGAAAGGGGCGCCTTCACAATGAAGATGCCATTGATTTCCCTCGGGATTCTGATCGGCATGACAGGGGGCGGTTGCACGGGTCTCGATGAGGCCGAGGCGGTGGATCCCTCAGCGTCGACGGACGCGACCTCCCAGGTCACCCAGGGACTGATCACCCAGGTCACCGGAACCAGCGCGGTCACCTTCGTCGCCGTGACAGGCAATGAAACGAAGACCTACGACCAGTCCGCCACGTCGGTGGTAGCCTACATGCGGGATTCAACGACCGGGGCGTTCACGGGCGGTTCGATGCGTCGCCACAGTTCGTCCAGCACCCGCTAACTGTCGTCCTTCTTCACTATCCTATGGGCTCGTCCTCCTGCATCTTCAACCCGCCAGGAGAACAACCTTCTTCCCTACCGAAATAGGTTCGAAGACTGAAGCGGGTCGCTGCCGAAGGCGCTGGATCAGGCCTCGCTGGCGTCGCAGAATCATGCGGACTCCGACATTCCGAGGAATTGTTTCCGCCTAGTACTGCCCCTACCCACTGTCCATCAGCCAGCGCATGGCAAGGACGCTGCCTCGTCAGCATCGATCTAATTAACGCCCTACATCCCGAAGGCTCCTAACCGCTTGAAGCCAAGCGCACCCTACTCCATGGAAAACCTTTGAACACCGCAAGACATCGCAACGCCATCATTAAGCGTTGGTTCGAAATCGTCGCATTCTCTCTACCCGCAGGTGCAACCGCATTATTTGCCCTGCACTTAGCACCAAACTGCAAAGACTTCACGGACTTCGCAGAATGGGCCGTGGTACCTGCACTTACGCTTCTCATCGGATTCGGACTTCTATGGGGTCGCAAGCGCGCACCTGCCTGGAGTGGCCTTCGCCATTTCTGGAGATATCCTCCATCCTGGTTCGCAGCGCTCTTGGGCTTCATCTGGCTCATCTTCTTCCTTGCCGTAAGTCCCTCGGCCACGCAGGCACTACAATGCCCTGGGCTCAGTTCGGATGAAATCAGAAGCTTTCTGTCCACCTCATGGATGAACATACTTGTTTTGATTGGCTTCATTACAATGCTACTCATTGTCGCGGCACTACTCGCCTCGACAATTGGGACAAGCGACGAGCAATCACGAGTTGCTGCGCTACTTGGCTTGAGCCCACCTGCATCATCGACCACGCAGCCTGCGGCCCCAACACCACCTACAATCGACTTTTCGAAACTACGAATCTGGGTCCAGAATGACACTCCAATCAACCACCCAGACCTAGACACCTTCAGTCGGAACCCAATCGCAAAAAGAATCTCAAACAAAATTAAGGCACGCACCGAAAAGGCGCTAACGATCGCACTAATCGGCGAACTCGGCTCCGGAAAGACGTCTATCTACAATCTCGTACTCCACGAATTAAATGATGCGGGTTTATTGGGGCAATCCGTTGCCGTCGTGCGCATCAGTCTGTGGCCATTCGACACAGTAGACGCAGCGATCCACGGCATATTGAGTTCACTAACAGAAGAACTAGGCCGGCACGTCAACACAACTCCCATTGCCGGGCTCCCCGACGAGTATATTTCCACCATCGAGAACGCAGGCGTTGGCTGGGCCAAACTGTTTCGACGCAATCGTCCGCCCGCCGCAATTCTTTCTGATTTTGACGAAGTAACTGCGGCGCTAGATATGCATTTCGTTCTCTGGATCGAGGACTTGGAGCGTTTTGCAGGGTCTACATCGACGACGCACCCCCCTGAGGTCGAACGACTTGCCCCTCTTCGGTCGCTTCTTCACTCGATATCTGAAGCGACCTCCATACAAGTCGTGTTCGCATCGACCCTACTGAGTGCCAGGTTCGACATCGAGAAAATAGCGAGAATTGTCGAACCTCTCCCCACAATCGAACCAAAATTTATCTGGAAAACACTTTCCGCATTCATGAAAGGGTGTCTGGCAACAGAGAGCTATATCGATCCAGTATCGCTATCCACGCGCGAGCACCTTCGCGGCAACTCCACGGCCGACTGGTTCGATTGGGCTCCTTACGTCCCCCAGGACATGTTCACCTTGCCGGTCGCGCTGGCAACCATCTGCAACAATCCACGCAAAATAAAATATGGCCTCCGCCAATGCCTTGATGTCTGGGACAAACTAAGAGGCGAAATAGATTTTGATGATCTATTCTCAGTGTCACTGCTCCGAGCATCAGAGCCAGATGTATTCGCTCTAATAGTGGACAACATCGACGAAATCAGAAGTGAAAGCAGGCCTCGAGAGTCAAGATCCAACACCGAAGCAAAATCAAACTTTGAAATACAGTTCAACGCTCTTTGGGGATCGGCAGCAAGTCCAAAACGAGCCGCAATAGAGGAAATTCTCGACTTCATCTTTCCGAACTGGAGAGAGCCGGGGACACAGCAAGTCGCAAAGATAAAGCCTCAGGGACTCTCCGTAAGATCGCATCGAGACTACTGGAAGCGCTACCTATCGCAAGACTCGCTGTCCACCGAAGAAAAGGACCAACCCATCCTCAAAGACATTGTTCTTTGGAAATCTCACTTTTCAAACGAACTAGTGTCCCGTCTACTCAAGGCATCCCAACTCGATACAGTCAGAGCTTTTGCTGGTTTACTACTTGGCACTCATGAACTGACCAAACTCCTGGACGCCACTGTTCGCGCTGAACTGCGGCGCTCACCCGTCGAATGGGGAAACCGCTATCCGCCAAGCGTCATAGCCATCTGGCATCTGCTGCTGGACAAAGAGAACGAACTCCTTCCATCCACCCTCAAAGAACTCATTAAACTGACCACATCGGTCAATCTCCAATTGACCAGCACTCTCCTCTATTTCTTTTTGACGAAAGATGGGTCTGGCCCCGAACTTGTTCCGCAAGCCCAAGCTGAGGAAATCAAGGCTTCATTTATCGAAATACTCTGCGACTCGTTTATATCAAAAGACCCCAAACACTTGGCGGATGCGCTTCGCGGTGCAGAACCGGCCACTCTGCTTATCAACTGCTGGGGCCTCGGCAGAGTCAGACAAAAGAAATTTGAGGGGCTTCCTTTTGCGCATTGGAGACCATTTTCTGACGCGCTCATTGAAGCTGCCGAGCTGGCGCCCGAAGCAGTCTTACCCCAAATCAACCAGTTTATTGTCGACAGAGCAGACCAAATCAGATGGGATGAAGGGGTCTTTCGCGAGGTTGCGACCTATACATTAAATAGCGAGCGAGCAAATCGTTTGTTCAACATGAATCGCCTGTTCGAAATCACCTTAAAGGTTTCATCTCCAGACATATTTCCGGCAGAGTCAATACCTGCATACGAGGCCATTCTAAGGCACGCCCAGAATTTACAGGGCAAACGTTCTGGTAAAAGCTAAGGACTGCTGACGACGAGCATCCAGCCAAAGATCACTCTTGACAATTGGGCCGCACCAAAAAGCCATACATAGACTACTCAGTAGCTTTTCCCCGACCAAGTGGCCTTTATGGCTACTTGCCCGCCCCCATGGTCCGCAGACTAATGCCTAGCTAGAACTGCGTCGCCACGTGATGGAACGTGGAGTAGCGGATCACGGACTGCGGGTAATTAAGGCCGCAGCGTGCGTCGAGTACGTCCCTTGACGGTCCAGGATACGGCCAGCACGCTGGATTCCGACCTGCCCGACCCAGGCCCCGTGAGCACTTCGAGCAGTACGCCCGACGACTGGATTCGTGGACGGTTACGGTTCACTATCGCGCTGATGAAGTGAGCCTGCTGCGGGACCGGGCTCATCCGGCCCGGGTCCCTGCGGCTGAAACCCTGAGAGCCCCCACGAGGCCTCGGCAGCGCCAGTATGCGCGTGAGAGACGGCCTCGCTGAGAGCGGCTCACGCAATCCGGGTTTTCTCGCATATCCATGAACGCGGGCCATAATGAATAATGGCAGGTCAGCATTGCCGTGCACCTGCGGCTGCTGGCCCAGCACCCTCTCTCACCCACCGGAGAAGCCAATGAAGCGGATAGGGATGGTCATCGCGCTGTTCGTTTGTGTGAACGCAGCCCCCCAAGCTCGAGCCGCCGACATGAAGCCAGCGGCGCTGCGCGAACGCATCAGCGTGTCGCTGGCCGCCGACAAGCGCGAGGTGGCGCTGACCCTGGCGAAGCAGGACCCGGTGCTGCGAAAGGCCCTCGCTTCCCGCTTGAGCGGCGAGCAGCTCGCGGTGGACCTGAAGCAGTGGCTGAGCACCGTGCCGGCCCCGGCTTCCGTCACGGGCGTGGCGGAGCGAGCGGACCTGAGCATCCGTCGGCTCAAGGGCATCGAGCGTGAGCTCGACAGCCTGCTGCAGCTGCGTCTGGCCAGCGCGTCCATGCTGACGGCATTGCAGCAAGGCGTTGAACCCCTCTACGCGTACGAACCGGATGGCGATGACTCCCAGTGGCGATTCATCGAGGCCTTCGATGGGCTTGGCCGTGTGCACCGGCTCGATGTGCACCGCATGCCTGAACAGCCGGTGTTGGTGGTGGACATCGACGCGCGCAGGGACCTGGCCGTCGGCATCAAGCTGATGCGCGAGCAGCTCGTGACCCTCGGGCAACGTCCCCTGCCCGTCCTGGACACGGCCGCCGCGGCGACCAGCACGCCGGTGACGATCCTCGACCGCATCTCCCTGAACAACGACGAGGAGCCGTGGATCTCCGGTAGCGCGGAGGTCTATGCCATCGTCAATGGTGTCGACCCCAGCCGTGACGCGCCGCAGTTGGACATCGTCGACATGCCCTATCTGGACACGGACGGCAGGATCTACGCCCCGAACCAGGTCCTGATCTTCTGGGAGCGTTACCGCTGGGCCGCGGCGAACGTCATCCTCATGGAGCACGACGACAACACCAGCTACCAGGAGCTGGTGAGCTACCTGTTCAATGTCGCAAGCCAGATCCTGACGGCCATCGGCCAGCCGGAAATCGGCGCCCTCGTGGCCCTGGGCAGCGGGCTGGTGGATCGCATGCCGGGTGAATGGTTCACCAACGACGACGACTATGTCGATTCGTTCTACACCCTGGAGAAGAATCAGATTTACACCAACCACAGCGGAGCACGCGGCAACGCGGTGGTGTCTCTCAGGCCGTACCAGCTCGCGATCCAGTAGCGAGGATGAAGTGAGCCAGCCCGGGCCCTGCGACTGAAACGTTCAGGGCTCCATTTCCTCGGGAAGTGGCGTGCGGAGAAACATCAGCCCGTCGCCCTTCCTGCGGGAAATGACCCGGAAGCCCTTTCCCGCGACACGAATCAGGTCGCCCTCGTGCCCCATTCCCTGCGCGAGCCAGGCGTCAGCTTCTTCCGTCGTGGAGAACGACTGGAGCACGGCAATCGACTCCGTGGCGGGGACAAAGAACTTCCGGAAGTAGTCCCGGTAGTCCTCCAACTTCCCTTTCTCGCGAACGTAGAGCAGCGCTACTGCGGCGATTCTCAGGGCTTCGTCCTCGGAAGTGCCGTCCGGGAACCGCTCTCCGATCGTCCCAAGGACGCCCATCACAGCATCGACGTCGAAATTGGCGTTATAGGCCATGGGGCTTCCTACAGATGGAGGCCGACTCTTCCGTTAACGCTCAGCGAAAAGAATCGACGATGTAGGCAGCCGCAACGGAGCCGTCGAGGATCGCCATTCCAGGCTTTGAGTCAGGCAGCTTCCGCATCTGGTCCCTGCTGAGCCGGGCCACGGCACAGATGGGAACCTTGTCGCCATCTGGCGGATGGGCCTCGTACCAGCGAATGACGACCTGGGGCCCGCTCGTCCAGACCCGCCCATACAGGCGTGTCGTCGCCTCAAGGGTGCCGATGTCGTCCTTGAGGATGCTCTCAATGGGTCCGTCGTAGAGCGAGATGCGCCGGGCGTCGATCTGGTTGGCATCGAGATCCGCCAGCGCTGCATCCCCAACGCGCAGCCTCAAGTATCGCATGACTTCGAGCGCCTTCGCCGGGCACTCCTGCGGTCCTGGGGTGCCGTCGGGACGAAGAGCCACACCGCCCGCCGTCGTGCATCCGGAAGGAGCGCCAAGCAGGAACACGGAGCCGAGCAACAGGGCCTTGGGCATGCGCATGAGCGCCACTTCTACTGCCGAAGCAGGGTGTGATCCATCGCGACGAACACCTGGAGGAGTCCATCGTCCCGGAAGATCTGGAGGGCCAGATCGGCCAGTTGCCCGTCCTTGTCCTCGAAGGCGCTCTTGTCGACAACGACGGCGATCCTCCCCGACTGTCCTGAAGTGAGGACTGTGCGATTCATGCGAAGCGCGAACGGGCGAGCGGTGTCACTGGAGGAGTCGCGAGTGAGAGAGGCCCCGTCGAACCTCCAGGACTGACCATGGTAGGTGTTCGTCAGGTGAATGACGGCCGCTGCCTTTTCCGGACCCGAGAAGACTTCAACGACGACGTCCATGTCTTCGTTCTTCGAGCGCCAGAACTTCGCGCGCCGAAACGGCGTCTTCTTGACCTGCCCATTCGCAAGAAGCGTCGCGTAAGCGTGGTCGACCGAGTTCTCTTCCTTCTTGAAGCGCTCGTTCTCCTCACTCAGTTTGCGCTCCCGGCTGAGCGAGTCGTAGAGCGACGAGAGGATCGCATCGTAACTGTCCGGGTCCTTGAACACGTTGACCTGGTAGTCGATCCAGCCCCAATCCTCCCGGATCTTGGCCTTCACGAGGAACGTGAACTCTGTTCCATCAACGAGTGTCACCAGCAGGGGTAACGCTTCGCCGCTATCAAGCTCACGCAGCGGTTCGAGGATGACCTTCTTGCCGCCGATCAGCGGCGCTTCGAAACGTCCTTCCCACCCCAGGAACTTCGTCCTGGCGGGATCAACTTCCGCCTCGAACCGAAGCGCTGTCACCACCTGCCAGGAGACATAGATGGACGACGCCTCCTGGGCTGGATGGGCTGGGACCTTGAGCGTCCGGATGGTGAGTTTGTCTGACACGTCCCTCGCCAGGGATGGCGAGGCGATCAGGACAAGCAGGAGGCCATACCTGAGAAGCGGGAGGACGCGCATGAAGTACCAACCTACCAGGGCAGGTACCGTTCATCCAACCTTTGCCTTGAGTGACGCCTGCGCCGTCCGGGCGACAAGCTTCCCGGTGACGCCCTTGGGCAGCACCACGCCGAAGAAGAAGCCCTCTTCAAACGGCTCCGTCGAATCCAGCTGGACCTTCACGCGTGACGCAATCGTTGTCAGCGCTGTCTTCAGGAACACCATCGCGAAGTCCGCGCCCACGCATGCTCGCGGTCCCCTTCCGAACGGGAAGAAGTAGCCGCTCCCCAGCGGGTCTCTCGCCGCGCCTCCGTTCAGCCAGCGCTCCGGCTTGAACGTGTCCGGGTCCTCCCAGTGCTTCGGGTCCCGGTGCAGGTGCTGGTTCGAGATCATGATCATCGAACCCGCCGGCAACGTGACTCCGGCCAGCTGCGCGTCCTTCGATGGCGTACGCGTCATCACCCGGACCGCAGGCAGGATGCGCAGCGCTTCGTAGGCCACCGCCTCCGCCCACTTCGCGCCCTCCAGCTTCCCGGACGTCAGCAGGCTGTCCGCCACCAGCGCCGTCGCCTCGGCGGCGAGGCGCGCGTCGGCCTCGGGGTACTTGTTGAGCTGGTGGAACGCTCCCACCAGCGTGACGCTGGAGGAGAACGCTCCGCCGAAGTACGTGCCCCCGAGCATGTGCGCCAGCACCTGATCATCGATGCCCGGCGTCTCCCGCAGGTAGCGCGACATCATGTCCACGGCACGCGGGTCCTGGCGCTTACGCGCCTCGCGGATTCGGTCCACGAAGTACCCGTAGAAGCGCGCCTTCACCGCCTCGAAGTCCTTGGGCGGCTTCACGAACTTCAGCGGCAGCTTCGACTGGATGCGCGCGTCCGCCGCCTTCGCGAGCAGCATGAAGTCCTCGTACACCTGATCCGGCGGCTTCTCCCCCAACTGAGCCACCGACAACGCGTCGAAGGTCAGCCGGCGCAGCACGGACGCGAGGTCGTCGATGCGCTCCTGCTTCAGCAGCGCATCCAGGGACTCGGAGATGGCCGCCTGCATGGGGCCCACCTGGTCCGCCAGCGCCCCCGGAGCCCACGACTGCGCCGAGGGCTCCAGGGCGCGCTTCTGCACCCAGTCCCCGCGCAGCTCCGCCGTGAACGCCGTGTCGTCCGTCGTGGAGGGGCGGATCTGCTCGCTGATGTTCCCCTTCTCGAACTCCATCCGGCGGGGGGACTCGTAGACCTCCGCGATGAGCTCCGGGTCGTTGAGCACCAGCCCGGGGTTGGGCCCCATCCAGATGAGCGTGACGCCGCCGTATTCACGGCCATAGCGGGCGCAGACGTCCCAGGGGGACGCCCCCAGGAAGTCCCCGGCGGTGCCGAGGATCCCCGGCTGGGGACCGGGCAGCGACGCGAACGGCTTACGCTTCGCGCCGAAGAACAGGTTGAAGATGCCGCGAGAAAGAGCGTTGGGCACGGGCTGTGTCTCCTGACGGCGCTAGACGGTGATGCCGCAGGGAATGCGGTCGGCCTGCAGGACGGTGTAGGGCACCGCGCTCTTCGCGTTGCGCGCCTTCACCGCCTCGGTCTGCGCGCGCAGACGCGAGTGGAAGCGGTCGCGGATGGCGAGCAGCTCCGGCTCCTGGAAGTAGTCCTCGCGCCAGCCGCCGTCGTGGAGCAGGTACTCCTCGTCCTCTCCGAAGCTG
The DNA here is from genome assembly GCF_017302985.1 of Corallococcus macrosporus. Lineage (NCBI taxonomy): Bacteria > Pseudomonadati > Myxococcota > Myxococcia > Myxococcales > Myxococcaceae > Corallococcus > Corallococcus macrosporus. The sequence goes on along the minus strand of NZ_JAFIMU010000004.1, from coordinate 681,572 downwards.
GACAGCGCGCGGCCCACCGCCACCTGCCAGAGCATCTGCGTCTTGGAGGGGATCATCTCGTGGATGTCCTTCTCCGCCAGGACGCCCTTCTTGCGCGGCGGCGCCTGGCGCATGCACAGCGGCGCGTTGGGCACGAAGGCGTAGTGCTCGTACTGGAGGTAGTTCACCGCCGCGTGCTGGACGCTGACCGTGAAGAGCACCGTGGTGAGGATGTCCGTGAGGTCGGAGACGCGCTTCAGCTCCGCGCACGGCAGCTTCTCCACGGGCATGCCGTGCTCGGTGAGGTCCTTCCACCAGCGCTGCATGTCGCCGTCACGCACCAGGTCCTCGTCCGACGTGTAGAAGTGCCCCAGCACCCCGCCGACGTACTCCTCGATGGCGTCCCACAGCAGCAGCGAGTCGTCGCGGTACGGGTAGTGCGGGAGCACCGCCGGGTCGAGCACGCCACGGCGCTCGATGTCCGGGCGCGGCTTGTTGTCCGCGAGCGTCCAGGCCTTGTAGCCCTTCTTGCCCAGGAACACGTGCCCCTGGTCCGGGCCGCCGGTGGCGATGAGGTCGTCGAACACGCCGCCCGCGGCGAGCAGGCCCTTCCGGGCGCCGTCGTTGATGGCGAGCGTGTAGCGGAAGTGCCGGCGCAGCAGCTTGTAGACGGGGTGCGGGTCCGGGAGGTTTCGCATCGTCGCCATGACGAACGGCTCGGCGATGAAGTGGGTCCTCAGCGCGTGGCCCACCATCTGGTGCGTGTTGCCCTCGCTGCACCGCACGTAGATCTTCGCGGCCAGCCAGTCGTGCGGACTGTCATTGGGCGTGAACACCGGATCCAGCTCCGGGTCACGGCCGAGCTGGATGGCGATGGGCCGCAGCAGCCGCGTGTCGTCCAGGTACAGCAGGCAGCGGGACGCGGGCGCCCAGCGGCGCTCCTCCACGCCGTCCTTGTCGGTCTTCTTGAACATGGGCACGTCGCCCAGGATCTCGAAGTCGAGCAGGAAGACGCGCTTGCCCGCCAGCGCCTGCTCGAGCGTCGTGCCCGGAGAGAGCAGGCCGCGCAGCTCACCGTCCGTGAGAGGCATTCCCTCTGGCAGTGCGGTGATGGACTGGATGTGGACGGGGCTGATGCCCTGCACGGCCTGACGGGCGAACTCCGCGTCGTCCTGCCAGCGCTGGGCGAGCGTGGGCAGCTCGATGCCCTTGAAGAAGTCGAAGATGTCCACGAGGCCGTTCCACGCCTTGCTCAGCACGGGCATGTGCAGCTTGATGGCCGCGAGCGTCTTGGCGATGACGACCTCGTAGCTGCCGTCCGCGAGCCCCCGGTAGAGCTCGTCCTTGGGCAGCGGCCGCTGCTCCGTGATGTCGAGCGCGCCAGGCAGCCCGGCGGTCGCCTCCGCGGGGCGCCAGGGATACATGCGCTGGCGGGCCAGGAGCAGGTCGGTCCGGGCCACCTGCTCGCGCTCGTGGCGGACCTGCTGGGGCAGCCGCGCGGTGCCCTCGAGCACTTCGGCGGAGGACTTGCCCAGGACCCAGCGGTAGTACGGGAAGAACCAGTGCCGCCCCGTCGTGGTGACGGTCACCGAGTCGAGGAGCCAGTCACCCCCGACGCCCCCCCCGGCGTTGGAGAACCGGAGCAGGAGCAGGTCGCCCAGGTCCTCGGCCTTGACGGTGTAGGCGTCCACCGCGCCGGCCTCGAAGTCGTTGTGGAAGCGCTTGTCCAGGCGGTACGGCTGGCTCTCACCCTTCGTGCCCACCAGGACCACGGAGATGGCAGAGTTGGTCCCCGCGCCGAGCTTCGAGCTCGTGCGAATCGTCAGCGTGTAATCGGTACTCATGAAGTCTCCACTAGCACGGGGCGCACGGCGTGCGGAGACGCCACGGCACACGCGGAGAAGGTGACCGAAGCGGGCTGCCGTGGATCCGATAGGCGCCTGCCCTCGGGGACGAGGGCGCGAGTATGGGATTGCCGCAGGCATGGTACCGTCCCGCGCGATGAAGCCCGCTTCCCGTCGCGCCCCTGCTGTAGGTGGTTCCCGCGGTACCTGTCGGGGGTCGTCGCTGACCACGGCTGGGATTGAGGCGCGGCGCTGATGCCTACCGCGTGGCGCCGCCTGCTGACCTCGCTGGGGTTCTCCTCCAAGGCCCAGGAGCCGCCGCTGCTGGAGGCGGAAGAGCTGGCCCGGTGGTACGGGGGGCTGGGATTGAAGGAGCGGCTGGCGGTGAGCCGCAACCTGGTCAAGCAGGTGCGAGCGCCGCGAGCGCTGAGGGATGCCTCCACCCTGCCCGCACGGGCCCGGGGCCGGCTCGTGTTCGAGCAGGACGGACCGCAGGGGCCCATTCCCCTGCACCACCTCAAGGTCGAGCTGTGGGACCGGGACCTCGGCACGCCGGACGACTTCCTGGGCGAATCCTTCACGGGCCCGGATGGCGCGTTCGAGATCCGCTACGACCCAGAGGACGCGGGGGAAGGAGACCTGCCGGACCTGGAGCTGCGCTTCTTCGAACCGCAGCACACGTTCCGCCAGGACGGCCGCGTGGTGGAGACATGGAAGCGCATCGGTTCGGAGCGGGGGCCGGACGACCACGGCGGCCACGAGTACGACTTCGGGACGCTCCGGCTGCCGTACTGGGAATACGACCCGTCGACGCCGCTGGCCCGGCTGCTGGTGGTGGAGGAAGGCACGCCGCCCACGGCCTACGCGCCGGGACGCGCGCTGGCGATGCTCAAGGCCGTCGCGCCCATCGAGCTGGTGAAGCGGCAGCACCAGTTGCAGATCCGCCTGGGGCAGGCACCGAGCCTCGCGAAGATCCAGGCGGACTACCCGGAGACGACGACGGTCCGGATGGAGCGCGAGTCGCCGGGCTCCTCGCGCAGCGACGCCTGGTTCGGGGAGCGGCTGCTCAACGGGATGTTCTCCAGCATCCTGGACCGGGATCCGGAGGATGCGCAGGCGTTCCGGCTGTACCTGCCCTGGAATGCGTATGAGCAGGACGGAGTGCACTGCCTGCCGGACGTGGACCTCCGTCTGCGATTGGTGGACGGCAAGCTGATGCCCCAGCGGATCATCCTGGGGATGCGGGAGCCCGGAGCGACGGCACCCGGCTCACCGGTGACGCGCCGGACGTTCACGCCCGCGGATGGCGCGGACTGGGAGGCGGCGAAGCGGATGGCGCGGGTGAGCGCGACGCTGGACGTGGAGCTGGGCAACCACCTGGGGCAATGCCACTTCAACGTGGAGCAGTACGCCATCGCCGCGCACCGGAACCTGAGGCGCAATCCCTTGCGCTGGCTGCTGATGCCGCACCTGCGGGAGGTGGTGTTGATCAACCACGCCGCCAATGGGTTCCTGGTGGGCCCCACGGGCTACATCTCCCGGGCCAGTGCGTTGACGGAGCGAAGCATCAACCAGCGGCTGGAACACCTGCTGGGCAGCTACGACTGGAAGGGCTTCGCGCCCGCGACGCCGGTCTGTGAAGGACACCGCTACGCGCAGGCGGGACAGCTGTTCTGGAAGCTGCTCGGGGAGCACATCGACGCGTTCTTCGCGGAGCACGGCGCGGAGATTGAAGCGCAGTGGCAGGAGGTGCACCGGTTCTCGGACGACCTGGTGGCGCATTCAGCGCCAGCGTTCGTCTGTCGTTACCTGCGGGCGCGGGTACCGGGGAAGGAAGCGCCGTGGTTCGTGCGCTCGGAGCGCATGGATTTGGGAGCGAAGGTCGCGGAGCCGGCCGCCAAGGCCGTGAGCGCGGTGACGCGGACGGATGCGCCGCAGCCGGGTGAGCTGGAGGCGCTGAAGAGTCTCTGCCGCTACGTCATCTTCTTCGCGACGTTCCGGCACGCCTGGGCGAACAACCTCCAGTGGGAGGACGCGGGAGAGGTCCTGTACTCCTGTCTGGGATTGCGCTGGGGCAAGGGAGGCGCGCTGTCGACGGAGGCGGACCTGGACGTCGCGCCCACGCCGGATGAAGCGACGGAGATGCTGTGGATCTCCTGGATGCTGTCCAAGACGAACTACGGCTTCATCCTGTCCAACGAAGAAGAAGACCTGCATCCCCGCCTGCTGGAGCTGCTCCGGGCCCATGCCGCGGACTTCGCGGCCCTGGGCCTGGACGTGCGGACGGTCAGCTCCCGCATCAACATCTGAGCGACTTCAGTACGTCCAGGGGAAGCGCTTGAAGTCGCGCTTGCGCTTCTGGACGAAGGCGTCGCGGCCTTCCTGTGCCTCTTCCGTGCCGTAACCCAGACGCGTGGCCTCTCCCGCGAAGAGCTGCTGGCCCACGAGGCCGTCGTCCGGGAGGTTGAAGGCATACTTCAGCATCTTGATGGCCGTGGGGCTCTTGGTGTTGATCTCCGCCGCCCACTCCAGCGCCACCTTCTCCAGGTCCTTGTGCGGCACGGCCTTGTTGATGGCGTTCATCTGGAACGCCTCGTCCGCCGTGTAGGCCTGGCCCAGGAAGAAGATTTCGCGCGCTCGCTTCTGTCCCACCTGCCGCGCCAGCAGCGCGCTGCCGTAGCCCGCGTCGTAGCTGGCCACGTCCGCGTCCGTCTGCTTGAACATTCCGTGTTCCTTGCTCGCGATGGTCATGTCGCAGACGACGTGCAGGCTGTGCCCGCCACCCGCCGTCCAGCCCGGCACCACCGCGATGACCACCTTCGGCAGGAAGCGGATCTGCCGCTGCACCTCCAGGATGTGCAGCCGCCCCAGCCGCGCCGGATCCGCCGCGTCCTCGCCGGGCTCGTACTTGTAGCCGTCCTTGCCGCGGATGCGCTGGTCGCCACCCGAGCAGAACGCCCACCCGCCGTCCTTCGGCGACGGCCCGTTGCCCGTGAGCAGCACCACGCCCACGTCCGTCATGAAGCGCGTGGCCTCCAGCGCGCGGGCCAGCTCGTCCACCGTCTTCGGACGGAACGCGTTGCGCACCTCCGGCCGGTTGAACGCGATGCGCACCGTGCCCTGATCCACCGCGCGGTGGAACGTGATGTCCTTGAACTTGTGGCCTTCCACCGGCTGCCAGCGGGACGCGTCAAAGAGGTCCGAGACCATGCGCTGTCTTGCTCCGAAGATGGGGAGAGTGAACGGCCCGGAACCCTAGCGGTTTCCGCTCGGGGACGCCCGCGCTACCGTGCGCGCCATGCCCACGAGCCTGCTCGTCGTCCATGTCCACGTGCACGTGCTGCCCCAGCACGTCGACGCCTTCCTCCAGGCCACCCTCGCCAACGCCCGCGAGAGCGTGAAGGAGCCCGGCATCGCCCGCTTCGACGTCTGCCAGGACAACGAGGACCCCACCCGCTTCGTCCTCGTGGAGGCCTACCGCACCGCCGACGCTCCCGCCGCGCACAAGGAGACCGCCCACTACCTCACGTGGCGTGACACCGTCGCCCCCATGATGGCCGAGCCCCGCTCCGCCCGCCGCTACACCAACCGCTTCCCCGACGACGCGGCCTGGTGACATGACGTCCGCCCCCTTCGAGTTCGCCACCGCCACCCGCGTCCTCTTCGGCCCGGGCCGCGTCCAGGAAGTCCCCGACCTCGTGCGCGGCCTCGGCGGCCGGAAGGTCCTGCTCGTCACCGGGACCAACCCCGCCCGCGCCGAGCCCGTCCGCGCGGGGCTCGAACGGCTGGGCATCCCTTCCGCCTCCTTCCGCGTCGCGGGCGAGCCCACCGTCGACCTCGCACGCGAGGGCACCGCCGCCGCCGTGGACGCGGGCTGTGACGCCGTCGTCGCCATCGGCGGAGGCAGCGCGCTCGACGCGGGCAAGGCCATCGCCGCGCTCGCCGCGAATGGGGGCGACCCGCTGGACTACCTGGAGGTCATCGGACGGGGCCAGGCCCTGACGAAGCCGTCGCTGCCGTTCGTGGCCGTGCCGACCACGGCGGGCACCGGCTCCGAGGTGACGCGCAACGCGGTGCTGGGCTCGAAGGAGGCCGGCGTGAAGGCCAGCCTGCGCAGCCCGATGATGCTCCCCCGCGTCGCGCTGGTGGATCCGGACCTGCTGGAGCACGCACCCGCGGCCGTGCTCGCTGCGGGCGGCCTGGACGCGCTGTCGCAGCTCATCGAACCGTTCCTGTCCATCCGCGCCCAGCCGCTCACGGATGCGCTCGCGAAGGAAGGCATGCAGCGCTCGGCCCGCTCGCTGCGCAGGGCGGTGTTGCACGGCCCAGGGCTCTCGGAGCGCGAGGACCTGGCCCTCGCCAGCCTCTTCGGCGGCCTGTGCCTCGCCAACTCGGGCCTGGGCGCGGTGCATGGCTTCGCGGCGCCGCTGGGCGGGATGCTCGGCGCGGCCCATGGGGCGTTGTGCGCGGCGCTGCTCGGAGCCACCCTGGAGGTGAACCTGGAGGCGCTGCGCTCCCGCGCTCCAGACCATCCCGCCCTGCCCCGCTTCCGCGAGCTGGCGGTGCTGCTCACCGGCCAGACCCACGCCCGCGCCGAGGACGGCATCGCCTGGGTAAAGGACCTGGTCCACGCCGTGCGCATCCGGGGCCTGCGCGACATGGGCCTTACCGACGCGGCGGTGCCCGGCCTCGTCGTCAAGGCCCGCGCCGCCAGCAGCATGAAGGGCAATCCGCTCCCGCTCACCGACGCGGAGTTGACGACGCTCGTCGAACGGTCGATGTGAGGACCCGCCCATGAAACCCGCCGCCCTTGTCCCCGTGGTGCTCGAACGTCTGCGCGAGAAGTATCCCGACGCGAAGTACGAGCTGAACTGGAACACCCCCTACCAACTGCTGGTGGCCACCATCCTGGCCGCCCAGTGCACCGACGAGCGCGTCAACCGCGTCACCGCCGAGCTGTGGAAGAAGTACGACGGCCCCCAGGCCATCGCGGACGCGGACACCGCGGAGCTGGAGGAGGACCTCAAGCCCACCGGCTTCTTCAAGCAGAAGACCAAGACGGTGCAGGCCATGACCCGCGCGCTGCTGGACGCGCACCGGGGGGAAGTCCCGTCGAGCATGGAGGACCTGGTGGAGCTGCCCGGCGTGGCGCGCAAGACGGCCAACGTCGTGCTCAACACCGCCTTCAATCAGGCCTCCGGCGTCATCGTGGACACGCACGTGGCCCGCGTCAGCCAGCGCATGGGCCTGACGAAGCAGGAGAAGCCGGAGGCCATCGAGACGGACTTGATGAAGCTGGTGCCGAAGGACGACTGGACGTTCTTCGGCCCCGCCGTGGTGCTGCACGGCCGCTACACCTGCGTGGCCAAGAAGCCCAAGTGCGCGGAGTGCCTGTTCAACGACGTGTGTCCGAAGCTGGGAGTGGTTTGAGCCGTCACAGGTGCGCGAGCACCGCCAGCGTCAGCACCCAGTCCAGTCCGGCTTCGAGGAAGTAGTACGTGGAGCCGTCCAGCGACGTGCCGAAGCCGGTGCCCAGATGGCCCAGGGGCCCGGCGAAGAACTTCACGCCCAGCTCGGCCCCCAGGTTGATGGGGGTGCGCCGCGAGGGCGAGTTGTCCAGGTACGGGCCCACCAGCGCCCGGCCATAGGGCGCGAACCAGTTCGTCACGAAGTGCTGGTAGCCCACGGTGGCGTTCAGCGACAGCCGCCTCGAGTCCAGGCCCATGTTGGCGCCCAGCGTCAGCCGGCGCGCCTTGAGCCCCATGGGCTGCACGTTCACGTCCAGCGCCCAGCCCAACCCGCCATCGAACGGAACGCGCCAGCCGATCGCGAACTCCGTCGTCGACTTGTCGATGGACAGCGCCTCGTAGCGGAACTGTGCCGCGCCCACCGCGTCCCCGCGCGCGTCCTGGATGTCCGCGAGCGCCAGCGCGGCCTCTTCCGAGTCCTCTTCGTACACCTTGCGCAGCGGCGGCTCCGCGCCGTCCAGGTCGCCGCGCGCCAGGCGGTCCTTGCCCTGCGTCAGACAGGCGGACGTGGAGCCCATCGCGCACGCGAGCCCGAAGGCCCGGTCCGCCTCCTCCCTCCGGCCATCCGCCTGGAGCTGCTGTCCCCACGTCTCACAGGCCCAGGCGCTCCCGCCGTTGCACTTCTCCTCCAGCGTGGGGGCGCGCGTCGCCTCCTGCGTCGTCACGCACGCCACCGTCAGCAGGCACGGCCACAGGCACAGCCAACGGACGAGGGACACCGGAAGACCACGGAGGGCTGGGGCCGCAACCATGGTCCACATTCAAACACACCGCTCGGGCGGCGGCGCGTTCGGCCCGGTGCGTCGTTCAGCGTTCTTCCAGCGGCCCTTCCCCGTCGTGGATGACGCCCGGGTTGCGGCCGATGTCCGGCCCGTCCCCGCTGCGCTCGTCGGCCTTCTGTTCCTCGGACGCGGTGTCGCCGGAGCCGCCCACGCCTTCCCGGAAGCCGTCGGCGGCTTCGCGGCTGGACTCGCGGAGGCTCTCGGCGGCCTTGCCGGCGCCGTGCTGGACGTCCTTGGCGGCCTCGCCCACCTCCTGCCCGACCTGCCGGGCGTTCTCGTTGACGGACTGCTGCTGCCGCTCATTGCAGCCCGTCGTGAAGCTCACGGTTCCAATCACACCCAGCACGACGAGCCCGTTGAAGTGGCGTGTCCACATGGTCGTCTTCTCCCCCGAGGGTCCCGGCCCTCTGGGGTGAAACGTAGGCACGCCTGCTCCCCGGCAAACTCCCGGCTTTCTTCCCGGGAGGCTCCCGGGGCCCGCTTGCCTGTCAGCCCCCTGCGCGGGACCGGCGGAAGGCCTCCGGGGACGTGTTCCACCAGCGCTTGAAGGCGCGGTGGAAGGCCACCGGATCCGCGTACCCCAGCAGGAAGGACACCTCCGCGATGGACATGCGCCGCTGGAGGTAGCCCTGGGACAGCTCGCGCCGCAGCGCCTCCAGGATGCCTTCGTAGGTGCGGCCCTCCGCAGCCACCTGGCGCTGCAACGTCCGCGGGGGAACGCGCAGGGCCCGCGCCACGGCGGTGAAGGAGAAGTCGCCGCCCGCCAGCGTCCGCCGCACCTGTTCGCGCACGCGGTCCGACAGGGTGTCGGTGACGGGCAGCCGCTCCAGCGCGCGGCGGGCCTGGTGTTCGAAGACGGCGTTGAGCAGCGCGTCCGCGTGGACGAAGGGCCGGTCCGCGTCCGCGTGGGAGAACTCCAGGTCACTGGCCAGGGCGCTGAACTCCAGCGGACAGCCGAAGAGGGCTTCGTGCTCGCGCGTGTCCGCGGGCGCCGCGTGGACGAAGCGCGCGCGCAGGGGCCGCACGTCCGCGCCGGTGAAGACGCGCACGCCCATGGCCAGTTGCACCAGCGCCAGCTCGGTGAGGTGCCGGTGCGCGGGCCGCCAGGACGGGCCCACCGGCGTGAATCGCATGCGCACCCCGCGCGGCGTGTCCTCCACCACGAAGCGCTCACCGTCGCCCCAGACGCGCTGGTAGCGGCAGCCGCGCGCCATGGCCTCGCGCAGGTGGGCGCTGGTGAGGATGACGAGCGACGCGGGGTCATCCGCGTCCATCACGTCCAGCCCGGTCATGTGGAGGCCCAGATTGTCATCCCCGGTGAGCGCCACCGCGCGCTCCAGGATTTCGTCCAGGGCGGCGTAGGGGATGCGCGCCTCCGGGTCCTCCAGCTCCGACCATCGCAGGCCCAGTTCCTCGCAGAGCCGTTCCACGGGCACGCCCTGCTTCGCCGCCGCGAGCAGGCCCTGACGTGCAAGCCGGGCGGAGAGCGAAGGAGGAGCGGAGGACGTCACGGGCAGGGACGCTAGCGACCGCTTGGCGCGAGCGGCAAGCCGTTCTGGCGCGACCGGTCAGTGCACCGGCCGCGAGTGGACGGCACCGTGTCCCGCATGGACTCCACCGCCACCGAGCCCCCCGCCCTGCTGCCCCGCCTGCACCTCTTCGAACTGATTGATCAGCCCTGGTATCCACGCGCGGCGAGGAACCTGTCCACGGACTACCTGCACACGGTGTCCTCGCGGATGGGGTTGTTCGACGTGGCGGCGGACGTGCTCGCGAAGGGGCTGCGGGCCTCAGGCACGGAGACGCTGGTGGACCTGGGCTCCGGTGGCCGGGGGCCCGTGCCTCGAATGCAGCGGCTGCTGGAAGCGCGGCACGGCTTGAAGACACAGGCCGTGCTCACGGACCTGTACCCCAACGCGGAGGCCGCCGAGCGAGCACGGGCCGAAGGCGCAACGTACCTACCCAGACCCGTGGACGCGCGAAAGGTGCCCGAAGACCTGCGCGGCATGCGAACGCTCTTCAACGCCTTGCACCACTTCCGCCCGGAGGAGGTCCGCGAGGTGCTGGAGGACGCCCAGCGCAGGGGCGAAGCCTTCGCGGCCTTCGAGGTCGTGCACCGCACGCCGGGCGGCGTCCTGGGAACGTTGCTGGTGCCGTTGCTGGTGCTGCTCTTCACGCCGCTCATCCGGCCGCTGACGCCGCTGCGCCTGCTGCTCACCTACGTGGTGCCGGTGGCGCCGCTGGCGCTCGCATGGGACGGGCTGGTGTCCACGCTGCGAGCCCATCGGCCGGAGGAACTGAAGGCCCTGACCCAGAGCCTCCAGCGCCCGGGCTACACCTGGGAGGTGGGCCAGGTGCGTGAGAAGGGCAAGGGCGTCGTCACGTACATCCTCGGGATGCCCGTGCGCGACGCGCCATAGGCCGGTCCATGTCGCTGCTCCCTCAGTCCGGCGTCTCTTCATCATCCGGAGGCGTCGGCTCCGGAGGGAACTCCTCTTCCGGATCATACACGTCGCTCGAGTCCATCCCCGTCGCCTCCTCGTCAGGGGCGGCGGGCGCGTCCAGCTCCGCCGCGTCCTCATCGGAGTCGCCTTCGTCCTCCCCGGTCGTTTCCTCTCCGAGAACAGGAACGACCTTGGGCATGTCGAACCGCACTCGGGCTGGCGCCGCCACCGGCTTCGTCTTGCATCCCCGCGCATCGAGGAACACGTCCAGCGCGACCACCTCGTCCCAGCGCTGTGCATCCACGAGGTCGACGGTGCTGGTGAAGGTCTCCGTGGCACCGGCCGCCAGGCTGAGGATGCGCAGCGGGTTCGCCAACACGGAGGCCCTGTCCTCGCTCACGTCCTCGTCCGGGCCATAGCCCTGGAAGCAGGCATCGGCGTTGATGCGCCGGGCGCTCACGTTCTTCACGGTGTACTGGAGGCGGTACGCGTTGTCTTCGCCCGACTTCCGCAGGTCGACGTCGGACAGCACGAGTTCTCCCGGCTGTGGCTTCCCCGGCCGTCGGGGCGCCGGCGCGTCCCCGGAGGAAGGGCTTCCCGTGGGACGCAGCCGCAACGGCTCGCTGGCCGCCTGGAATGCGTCGTCCAGGCAGTGATTCTCCCGGGCCGTGTACAGAAGCACCGTCAGGGCCTCCTTCCAGGAGGCCTCCACCACGTAGGCGCGGTCGACGAAGACGTCATCCGTGCCGCCCTTCACGGTGATGCTTCCCAGTGGCCCTTCATGGATGACGAAGCCCTTCTCGTCCAACAGCGCCAGGCATGAGCTTCCACGCGCCTGCGCCGTCCCCACGTTGGTGAGCGTGTACGTGACGTCCACGGTATACGGAGTGGTGCGCTTGAGGGTCACGCCGGAGAACTTCAGCGGCTTCACCTCCTTCGCAGCCGGCTTCGCGTCCGGAACACCCGCCTGCACCCGGGCCCCGCCGCCCGCGTCAGGCACGGCGCTCGCCTGGGGCTGCTCCTTCTTGCAGCCCGCTCCCCACAGCACCGCGCTCCCCACGAGCCACGCGCACAGAAGCCGCGCCCACCCGTCACTCCGCATCATGCCGAGCCTCTTCACTGCCGGCCTTCGCCGGGAGGTTGACCGGCTGGCCCGGGTTGCCGGCGCTCCCGGACATGACGCAGCCATAGCGGTCCACGAAGAAGCGCAGCACCGTCGCCTCCTCCCAATGTCTGGCCTTGTGGAAGGCCACGGGGACCGTCTGGGTCGACGAAGCCTTCGGGGCCAGGTCGAATGCCCCGACGTCGACCTCCTCCAGGGCGTAGGCGCCTTCCCGCGCATAGGCTCGCAGGCACCCCGACCCGGAGGCCCGGTGGCCGCTCACGTTCTTCACCGTGAACGTGAGGGAGGGCTCCGTTGGGGTCCCGGCCTGCTGGAGCTGGAGGCCGGACACCTCGAAGTCCTCCGGCGCCGGCTCCGGCGGCGGAGCGGGCAGCAACAGGTTCGCGGGCGCGGGGGCTCCCGTCGGGAGCATCCGGAAGGGCTCACTGGTCGGCTGGAGGGGGTGGGCATCGCAGTGGTCCTTGTCCGCCGTCGTGTAGAGCAGGACGGAGCGGGCCTGGTTCCACTGCAGGTCGTCCACGTTCGTCCCGTCCTCGAACGTGTCCTCCAACCCGCCCTTCACGGTGATGCTCCCGAGCCACCGGACCTCGATGGCCAGGTCGTGATCATCCAGCAGCATCAGGCACGTCTTCCCGCGCCCCTGCACCGTGCCCGGGTTGGTGAGCGTGTAGGTCACGGTCACGCCGCCGTCCTCCACGCGCTTCAGCCCCACGTTCGAGAAGCGCAGGGGCTTCGAAATCTTCGCCAGGGGGCCCGCGTCAGGAACGCCCGCGTCCACGGGCGCGCTCGCCTGAGGCTGCTCCTTCTTGCACCCGACCCCACACACCGCCGCGAGGCCCAACAACACCAGCACCTTCCGCGGATCACTCCCCATGGGTCGTCTGCTGCTCGTGGTTGGCCTCCTCTTCCGGCTCGTAGGCGTCGCTCGAGTCCATCCCCGTTTCGTCCTCGGGATAACTGACGGGCTCGGCCTCCACTCCTTCCTCCGGCGCGTGGATGGACTCGGGCTTCGTGAACTTGAAGCCCGTGTTGTCCGTGTCCGCGTCGTCCGCGCAGCCGTAGGGGCTGGTGAAGAGGCGCAGCACCGTCACCCGGTCCCAGTTCCGGTCGTTGTCGAAGACGATGGAGTCCTTGACCGTCTCCGAAGCCCCCGGGGCCAGGCTGAAGTCTCCCACCGGGGACTCCTCCAGGTGGGGCGCGTCCTCCTTCCCCAGGTAGGCCCGCAGGCACCCCGAGCCTGACGCCCGGTGGTCGCTCACGTTCTTCACCGTGTACGTGACGTTGTAGTCGTCGGACAGGCCGGCCTGGGTCACCTCGACGTTGGACACCTCGAAGTCGGCCACCTGCGAGGCCTGGAGTTCCCGGGGCGCGGGTGCGTCCGCCGGAGCAGGCTGGCCCGTGGGCAGCAGGCGCAGGAGCTCACTGGTCGCCGCGGGCACTCCATTCGAGCAGTGGTACTCGCCCGCCGTGTAGAGCATCACGGTCCGGGTCTGCGTCCAGGACGTCGAGCCCAGGGACACCCTGTCCTCGAACGTGTCCGTCGTCCCGCCCTTCACGGTGATGCCGCCCATGCGCTTCACTTCGATGACCGCGCCCTGGTCGTCGTGAAGGGACAGGCACGCATCCCCGCGCCCCTGCGCCGTCCCCGGGTTGGTCAGCGTGTAGGTCACCATCACGGTGATGCTGTTCTGGGGCCGGAGCGTCACGTCGGAGAACCGCAGCGGCTTCGCCACCTTCGCCGTCGTCACTGCTCCCGCGTCCGGAACGCCCGCGTCCACGGCGGCCACGGCCACGACGCCCGCATCCACGGGCGCGCTCGCCTGGGGCTGCTCCTTCTTGCATCCGGCGCCCCACACCACCGCGCATCCCAGCAGCAGCACACCCAGCGCGTTCCCGCGCCGCTGATCACTCCGCATCATGAAGCCCCCTCCACTGCACGTCTTTCTGTCGGGTTTCATATGGGACACCGCCACGGTGCGGCAAGAAGCCCCACCTCGCGCGTGCTTGACGCGGCAGGTCCGGAGCGCTCGGATGCGCGGCACCTATGCCCACTCCCAAGCTGCTCACCCGCGCGGAAGCCACCGACTACCAGGAAACGTCCCGCAGCGCCGACGTGGTCGCCTTCGTCGACGCCCTGTGTGCCCAGACGAAGCTCGCGAAGCGCGTGGACTTCGGCCAGAGCGGTGAAGGCCAGCCGCTCATGTCGCTCATCCTCAGCGACCGCAACTGCTTCACGCCGGAGCTGGCGAAGAAGCAGAAGAAGCTCATCGTGATGGTGGAGGCCAACATCCACGCCGGTGAGGTGGAGGGCAAGGAGACCCTCCAGGCGCTCGCGCGCGACCTCACGCTCACGTCCATGGGCAAGAAGCTCCTGGACCGGCTGTGCATCGTCTTCGTCCCCAACTTCAACCCGGACGGCAACGACCGCATCAGCAAGGGCAACCGCGCGCTGGACCTGAAGAACCTGGAGGGCCAGGTCAACCCGCCCGGCGGCGTGGGCATGCGCTACACGGGCGAGGGCTGGAACCTCAACCGCGACAACATGAAGCAGGAGGCCCCGGAGACGCGCGCCCTGGCGAAGCTGTACCAGGCATGGTGGCCGCACCTCTTCGTGGACTGCCACACCACCGACGGCAGCATCCACGGGTTCGACCTCACCTTCGACATCCCGCACGGCAACGCGGAGCTCCTGCACACCTCGCGCGACTACAACCGCGAGCTGGCCGAGCGCGTGTCCGCCGCGGTGAAGACGAAGCACGGCTTCGACAGCTTCTGGTACGGCAACTTCCGCAAGGAGGGCGACCCGCGCTCCGGCTGGCACACCTACCCCGCCCTGCCCCGCTTCGGCAGCCACTACCGCGGCCTGCTGGGCCGGCTGGACGTGCTCTTGGAGACGTACAGCTACATCGACTTCCCCCGCCGCTGCGCCGTCATCCGCGCGTGGGTGCTGGAGCTCATCCGCGACGCGGCCCGCTACGCGAAGGAGTACCGCCGCGTCACCGAGTTCGAGGAGGCGGCCATCATCGCGCGCGGCCAGAACCCCAGCGTGCGCGAGTGGGTGGGCATCAACTACGGCGTCGCGCAGCGCGCGTCGGACGGCGCGCTGGTGTTCGACTACCCGGCCTACGTGAAGGACGGTGACACCGCCGTCATCAACTCCTTCGACGAGGCGAGCATCGAAGCCCGGCGCTACCCGGGCAAGCGCAAGAAGGTCTACAAGACGCCGCACCACCGCACCTTCGTGCCCACGCAGGTCGTGAGCACGCCGGCCGGGTACCTGGTGCCCGCGTCGCTGGCCTCGCGCCTGGACGGCCACGGCATCCGCTACGAGAAGCTGGCCAAGGCGCAGCGCTTCCAGGTGGACAGCTACCGCATCGCGCGCAAGGAGGAGACCTTCAGCCCGGACGTCGCCGCCAACGTGCCGCCCCCGGGACAGGACGAGGTGCCGCTCAGCCAGAAGCCCAAGCCGGTGCGCTTCGAGACCATCCTCACCGTGGCCCCCGAGCGCTCCGAGCAGGAGTTCCCCGCCGGCACCCTGCTGGTGGGCACCGACCAGCGCACGGGCACGCTCATCACCTACCTGCTGGAGCCGCACTCGGACGACGGCTTCTGCCGCTGGCAGTTCCTGGATGACAGCCTGAAGGTGGGCGAGCTGTACCCCATCCACCGGGTGGTGGAGTCCACGCGGGCCCCCCAGAAGGTGGAGTAGGCGGTTCGCCACCGGACGCCGCCATGCCCCCGGGTTTGTCATGCCCGGGGGCATTGGCCCTAGACTGGTGCCCGCAGGACCCGCGGAGATGCTGCGGGGGCACGCGGGAGGCCCCGGATGGCTGGCATGTGGCAGACGCCCCGAGGCACGCGCCTTCCGGGGCGCAATGGCGTGACGCGCATCGGCGGCCTTTTGGCCCTGGTGCTCTGCATGGCCCTGGGCTTCGTCGCCGTGCGCGCCTGGAGGCAGCACGGCTCCGGGCCGGAGACCCCGGCGCTGTGGCTCTCGGACGCGCCCCACCGTCCCCTGGAGGTGCGCCTGAGCCACCCCGCCGCGGATGGCTACCGCCCGTATGCGCCGCCCCGGGGCGGGGACACGCTGGCCCCACCGGTGCCGCTGGGCGCGCTGTCCCGCCTGGAGGAGCGCGGGGATGCGCACGGCGTGGGCATCAGCTACCTGCTGCATGGCGACACGGAGCAGGCGCTCGCGTACCTGACGCGCACGTCGCCGTCGCTGGACCGGGACAGCGACCTGGCCGCCGTCGCCATCCTGCGCGGCCGCTCCGACGAGGCCCTGACGTTGCTGGACGCCACGCTGGAGGCCATGCCCGAGCACCCGCAGGCGCGCTGGAACCAGGCCGTGATGGCGCGCGAGCTGGGGCTGACGCTGCTGGCGGCCACGGCGTTCGAGGCGGTGGCCGCGAAGGGCGAGCCCGGCTGGAGCGACGAGGCGCGCGAGCAGGCGCGGACGTTGCGCGCCCGCTTCCAGTCGCGAGCGGATGCATGGAAGGCCACGCACGAGGCGTTCCTCGCCCGGCTGCGCTCGCCCCAGGCGCCGCTGCCGCTGGAGGGCGCGGCCCGCTTCCCGGGCATGGCGCGCGAGTCCTTCTACGAGCTGCTGGCGACCGCGGAGGACGCCGCGCAGGTCCAGGAGCTGCTGCCGCTGGCGCGGGTGCTGGACCATGCGGCCGGTGGCACCCTGCTGGAGGACACCGTGAAGCGGGTGGCGGCGCTGGACTTCGCGCGCCGGGCACCGTTGGCGCGGGAGTACGCGAAGCTGGTGCAGGACGCGCATCCCAATCCGGCGAGCCTCATCGAGCGGCTGCGCCAGGAGACCACGGCGAAGGACGTGCTGCTGGGCGCGCTGCTGCGCACGCCGGGCGTGGCGCGCACGCAGGAGGAGCTGCGCGCCCTGACGGTGGGAGAGCCGGATCCGTGGGTCCTCTCGCGCGTGGCGCAGGAGGTGGCGCGGCTGGAAGACCTGGCGGGCCAGGGCCCCCAGGCCGGGGACCGGCTGCGGGAGATGCTGAACGAATGCCGCGCGAACAAGCTGCCCCTGCGCTGCGTGGACGTGCTCCTGCGCTTGAGCAGCCGCGCGACCGCGTCGAACCGGCTGCTGGAAGCGGAGGAGTCCGCGCAGGCTGCGTGGCAGGAGGCCGCCGCGCTGGGGGAGTGGGACCGGGAGGGCTTCGCGCTGGTGATGCTGGCCAACGCGACGCGCTTCCAGGTGCGGGTGGCGCTCTCGCGCGCCTACCTCGTCGAGTCCCTGGCCCGGCAGCCCGATGACTGCAGGGCTCGCACGCAGGCGCACCTCAACCTGGCCTCGCTGGCGCTGATGCGCTTCCGGCCCCAGGAGGCGCGGCAGGAGCTGGAGGAGTCGCTGGCGTGCGGCCAGTCCCCCGGGCTCCAGAGTGCGTGGATCCTCGCGGACCTGGCGCGGCTGGCGCCCCGGCCGTCGGACGAGGCGCGCCTGAAGGCGGCGTTGGACCGGGCGACGCCACTGCGGGAGAACGCGGGACGGCGCGTGCTGGCCACGCTCATCCGGGGACGGTTCGAGGTGGACCGCGACTGGCAACAGGGCCAGCAGGTCCTCCGGCAGGCCATCGCGGAGGCGGAGCCGCTGCTGCGCGTGAACGCGGACGCGCGCGACGCGAGGGCGGTGGCCTTCCAGACGCTGGCGGTGAGCGCGGGCCACGCCGGCGCCTTCCGCGAGGCGATGAACGTGGTGGCCGAGAGCCTCCAGGTGCCCGTCCCGGAGGGCTGCGTGCTGGCCGCGGCGGTGGAGGCCGAGCGCACGGTGACGGTGGTGCGCGGGACGAAGGGCCAGGTGCAGGGGCGCTACGACGCTTCCCGCACGACGCCCCTGCGCGACGACCTGACGGGGCTGGTGCCCGATGACCTGGTGGCCCTGCTGCGCGACTGTCCCCGCGTGGCGGTGCTGGCCGCGCCGCCCCTGGACAGCCGCGCGGGCATCCTGCCGTCGGACCTGGCCTGGAGCTACCGGGTCAGCACGGGCATGCAGACGGCGTCCTCCGCGAAGCCTCCGCTGCACGTCGTCGTGTCGGACGTGGAGCCGCCCATGACGCTGCGGCTGGCGCGGCTGCCCTCCGCCATGGACGTGGACCTCGCGGGCGCGCAGCGGCTCTTGCGGCTCAAGGGCGCGCAGGCCACGCCCGAGCGCGTGCTGGAGGCGATGGAGCAGGCCACGGACATCGACATCCACGCGCACGGCGTGGTGGACCGCGCGCTGTCGGACGCCACGATCATCGCGCTGTCGCCGCAGCAGGACGGCCGCTACGCGCTCACCGCGGAGGAGCTGCGCCGCCGTCACCTGCGGGGCGCGCCGCTGGTGGTGCTGGGCGCGTGCAGCGCGGCACGCCTCGCGCCCATCCTGCATGAGACGTCCTCGCTGCCGCAGGCGTTCGTCGCGTCCGGGGCCCGGGCCGTCTTCGCCGCCACGGCGGAGATTCCGAACGACGCGGGCGCCTTCTTCCGCGCGGTGCGGGAGCGCATCCAGTCCGGCGAGGAGCCCTCCCAGGCCCTGCGCGCCGAGCGCCTCGACTGGAGCAGCAAACAGCCCGGGATGCGCTGGGTGAACAAGGTCCTGCTGTACCAGTAGCGCCGGGCTCAGTCCCTCGGAGGCAGGGGCGAAGGCTGGGGCTCCGCGTCGACGTCCCACGTCACGTTGGGCTCCGGCAGCGCGAAGGCCTCGAACGACACGGCGACGCCGCCGTCTGGCGCGCTGAAGCCGTACCACCACCCCACCGGCAGCAACACCCAATCGCCGGGCGACAGCGTCACCTCCAGGCGCAACGGTGCGTCGTCACCGTCCGACGCCGTGGTCACGCGCCGCAGCTCGAACGCCGGGACGAGCTGGAGCCGCCGCTCCCCGTGCACCTGCGCCAGCAGCACGTTGCGCCGCGCCGCGCGCAGGGGAGCTTCCGCCCCGGGCGGCTCCCACCACAGGCGCGGCTCGCACGCACGCGCGTCCTCCGCCGTGAAGCCCCGGAGCGTCGTCAGGCCCCGTGTCAGGGTCTCGAGTCGCGGATCCTCGAACAGCGGCACGCAGCACGCGTGTCTCGCCTCGCGCTCGCCCAGGAGCGCGGCCACGTTCCCGGGGCTCCAGGGGCGCGGCTCCAGCGATGTGCCCTGACGCATCACCACCGGCAGGTTGTCGAAGTAGTAGCGCTCGAAGAACGCGGCGGGCGTCAGCGCTTCATGCCGGTCCACGCGCGGAGGCCCTTCCGTCTGCTGGAACAGCTCCGAGTACACATCCAGCAGCCCCTCCAGCTTGCGCTGCATGCCCACCGCGCGCAGGGCTCCCGCGACGAAGGGCTCCTCGCGCTCCAGCTCCACCGCCCGCTGCGCCTGCTCCGCGGGCACGCCCGCCTTCTCCAGCGACGCCACCAGCTCCTTCGGCGACGCGCCGCGCACCAGGTTCTCCACCAGCCACCGGCGCCACTCGGGTGTCAGCGGCGACGTCCCCTGCTCCAGCGCATGCGAAGCTCTCATCGGTGCTCCTCCGGAGGCGTGGCGCCCAGCCAGCCCTCCCGCCAGAAGGTGTTGAGGCCGGGTGTCTGCTCGAAGCTCACGAACGTCACCGACAGGCTCGGGTCCAGCGCCCGCAGCGCATGCCACCACCCCACCGGGATGAAGAGCGTGTCTCCCGGCCCCACCTCCACCGTGTGCAACGCCACCCGGGCGAAGTCCGGGAAGCGCTCCAGGTCCGGCGCCAGCACATCCACCGCGCTGTAGAAGCCGCGCACGTTGGACATCCACGGCGTCTCCCACGACGGCGCCAGCCACACCTGCTTGCGTCCCCACACCTGGCAGAACAGGACGTTGAGGTGATCATGGTGCAGGTTGGACAGCGTCCCCGCCGGCCCCAGCCACAGGTGCACGCGGTCGGGCTCGCGCAGGTCCGGGTGGATGTAGCCCTCCGGCGCGCGCAGGTCCTCCAGCAGCGGCCGGAACGCCTCGCGCAACAACAGGCTGTTTCGAGCCACCAGATACATGTCGTTCGCCGGCGCCCCGTCGAACCGCGCCAGCAGCTCCCGCAGCGGCACGTCCCGGCGCAGGCGGTCCGCGTGGAGGTCCGGCAGCTCCTGGGCATCGCGCCCCGCCATCACCTCCACCGTCTCATCGCCGAAATGCTCGGCCATCCACGCGGGCGTCCAGCGCGTCCGCGCCGGCCAGTCCTCCATCAGCCCCTCAATCACAACCGGCCGGTTGCGCCGGTAATACTCATGGAAGAATTCCGCTGGAGCCAGCCGTGACCGCCGCTCCACGCGAGGCCCCGGCAATGCCTGCCGTCTCAACACCGACCGTGTCTCAAGCAATGACTCAAGCAATCCCAGACGTCCCGTGAACTCCCGGGCACGCGTCACCACAACGTCAGCTTCCGCGGCCCGAATCGTCTCCCAGACAACCTCCGAGGCCACCCCCGCGGCTTCCAACCGGGCTCCGAGGCTCGCGGAGGACACCCCCCGCGCAAGGTTATTCGCGAGCCACGTTCTCCATTCAGGGGGGAAGGAAGACGTCATCGCCGGCCCCCTTGAGTCGGGCTGAACCATTTGGGTCGTCCACATCCACCACGAGCGGACTCCATGATACCTCCCGAAAACTCATACCAAATCGTCCCGAATCCCAATCCCCCTTGTGACCCCGAGCAGGAGGACCTCCGCCGGAAGCGGGCTCCCGAGCCACCCGCGCCCACGCCGCCGCCTTCCACGCCGCCCCTTCCTCAAACGCCGAAGGGCGAAAAGCTCAACGGCTGACGCAAGCGATTGAAGCGGCGGCACACCTCAGCCGAAGGTGTGCCACCGCGTGTTTCCGCCCGGCACGTCCAGCGACTGGAACGTCAGGGACACGCTCACGTCCAGGGCGTGCACCTGGTGCCACCAGCCCACGGGGATGAAGAGCATCTCCCCGGGGCCCACCACCACCTCGTGCACGTGCGCGCGGGCGAAGTCCGGGAAGCGCTCCAGGTCCGGCGCCGCGGCGTCCACGGCGCTCCACACGTGCGTGTGGTTGTACAGGCGGGGCGTCTCGAAGGACGGGACCAGCCAGAAGCGCTTGCGCCCATGGACCTGGCAGAACAGCACCGAGTCCACGTCATGGTGCAGCGCCGTGCGCGTCCCGGCCGGGCCCACCCATAGCTTGATGCCGCCGTGCTGCCGCTTCGGGTACACGAAGCCCGGGGCCGGCCGCAGGTCATCCAGGAGCCCCCGCAGCTCCGGCCGCTCCAGCGCGAAGTTGCGAGCGGTGAGGTACAGGTCGTTGGTGGGCCCGCCCTGCTCCAGCCGGCGCAGGAAGTCCCCCAGCCGCATCACCGTGCGGCACGCGTCCGGGGACACGTCATGGTCCGCGCGGGCTTCGCGGCCCGCCATGACCTCCACCTCCACGTCGCCGTAGTCCCGCGCCAGCGCCTCCGGCCGCCAGCGCTCCAGGAGCGGCCAGCCCTCCAGGAAGTCCACCAGGACGACGGGACGGTGCGCCCGGTAGTAGCGCGCCTGGAACTCCTCCGCGGACACGCCCCGCCGCCGCTCCACGCCCCGGCGCGACTGCCCATGCAGCGCCGCGCGAGCCTCCAGGAGCGCCACCACCTCCGCCGCCCGCGCGCCGTGCACCGCCCCGGCCTCCACCGCCGGGTGCCGCCGGGCGCGAGCCACCTCCGCCCGCGCCTCCTCCGGGGCCACCCCTCCGGCGACCAGCGCCCGGGCCAGCGCCGCCTCCGGCACGCCCCGCAGCAGGTTCTCCGACAGCCACGCATCCCACGAGGGTGACAGGGCCATGGCCCCACTCTAGGCCACCGTCGAAGTGGCACGGAAAGGGGGCCCTCTCCCCACATGCCCTACAGGGTCAGTGCGCCCTTGAGGCCCAGCACGACGATGTCGCGCGCGTCCTCGTCACCGCCGGGACGGATGAACTGGAGGTTGGGCCGCAGCACGAGCCACTGCGTCGCGTGGAGGCTGTAGTACAGCTCGCCCAGGTACTCCGTGCGCGGCACCACGGTGGCGGAGTCCTGGGCCTGCTTCGCCCGCTGGGCGGAGACGTAGCGGCCGTTGGAGTGCGTGGTGCCCAGCGCGAAGCCCACGTCGTCATCCGCCCGGCCGAAGACGCCGGTGTACCCCAGCCCCAGCGCGTACTGGCTGTCCTGCGCGGAGGTCCGCCGGTCCGCGTGCGTCAGGCGCAGGAAGACGTTGAGCCCCTGCGCGGGGTTCTCCGCGCCCAGGACGTGCGTGAGCTGCTGCCGCGCGACGAGGTACGCGCCATAGCGCCCGTCCCGCTCCACGCCGTCCAGCAGGATGTCGGGCGCGTTGGACGTGTCGTACCAGGCGCCCAGCTTGTAGAGCCCCTCCAGCCGCCCGCCCCCGAACTTCGGGTTCCACCCCAGCTCCAGGGGCAGCATCACGCCCGTCGCCCCGTTGAAGCGCCCCAGGAAGAAGGCCTCCTCCAGGTTGCGCGGGTTCACCTCGTACGCGGCCAGCTGCACGTAGGCCACCTTCGCCATGTCCACGCGCAGCCGCGTGCCCCACTGGCTCACCGGCCAGTTGAACCAGTAGTTGCCCACGATGTTGCCGGGCTGCGCGCCGCAGAAGGTCAGGTTCTGGAAGTCACAGGGGAAGTCCGCCGTGTCCTCGCCCATGGTGACGCGGCCCAGCTTCAGGTGCACCCGCCCGTCCCAGAAGAGCTGGTCGTACCAGAGCTGCGTGAGGCGCCCCACGTTGCCGCGCCCGTACACCTCCTGCACCAGCTGGAGGTTGCCCAGCGCCATGTCCGCGTTCAGGTTGTTGCCGTTGCGGTGCGTGAACGTGAACTGGAAGGTGCCGCCCTTCACGCCCGCCAGCTTCTCCAGGTCCAGGCCCAGCCCCACGTTGAGCTGGCCCGCCTGCCGCAGCGCGTGTCCCTTGCCGCCGCGCGCGTTGTAGGCGAGCTCCGTCACGTAGCGGACCTGGAGCGCGACGCCCAGCTCGTAGAGCAGCCCGCGCGCCCCGCCCCACTCACCCGTGAGGCCCGGAGGCATCTTCGTCTCGGCGGCGAAGGCCGGCCCCGCGCACAGCAGGACCCAGGCCAGCACCCACGCCCCGAAAGCCCGTCCCCGCATCGCGCCCTCTTCCTCGCACGTCACGGGTCCTCAATGGCCACGGCCACCGGGATGTCCAGCCGTGCCAGGGGGCCGTTCGTCCGCTTCCAGCCACTCCCCGGGCCTCACGACAGGCCCGGGGTCCGGCGAGGAACGAACGCCCGCGCGCCGGGCTACTTCTGCGGCAGCGGCACCGTGCGCACGTGCAGGTCGCGCAGCTGCTTCTCGTCCACGTCGCCGGGGGCGCCCGTCATCGTGTCCGTGCCCGTCTTCGTCTTGGGGAACGGAATCACGTCACGCAGGGACTCCGCGCCCGTCAGCAGCATCACCAGGCGGTCCATGCCCAGCGCGATGCCGCCGTGCGGGGGCGCGCCGAACTTGAGCGCGTCCAGCAGGAAGCCGAACTTCACGCGCGCCTCCTCCTCCTGGATGCCCAGCGCCTTGAACACTTCGCTCTGCACCTTCGGGTCGTGCAGGCGGATGGAGCCACCGCCAATCTCGAAGCCGTTGAGCACCACGTCGTAGCGGTGGCACTTCACGCGGCCCGGGTCCGTGCCCAGGTACTGCACGTCCTCGTCGTGCGGACGGGTGAAGGCGTGGTGCGCCGCGGCCCAGGTGTTCGTCTCCTCGTCGAACTCGAAGAGGGGCGGGTTCACCACCCAGAGGAACTTCCACTGGCCGCCGCTGCCGTACTCCGGAATCAGCCCCAGCTTCTTCGCCACGTGCACGCGCAGGTTCGCCATCACCGTGTGCACCAGCGACTCCTTCCCGAACTGGAACAGGATGAGGTCGCCCGTCTTCGCACCCACGGCCTGGTTGATGGCCTGCCGCAGCGCCGGCGTGATGGTCTTGGACAGCGGGGACTGGGTCCACTCACCGCCCTCGCCCACCTTCGCGCGCGCCAGGCCCTTGGCGCCCGCCTGCTTCGCGAAGTCCTCCAGCTTGTCGCTCTCCGCGCGCGACAGCGCCTTCTCCGCCGGGACGACCATCGCCTTGACGATGCCCTTCTCCTGCACCGCGTCCCACATCATGGGCACGCCGCCCTGGGCGCCGTGCTCGCGGATGACGTCGGTGAGCACCACGTGCTCCAGCCCGAAGCGCAGGTCCGGCTTGTCGTTGCCGTACTTCGCCATGGACTCGTAGAAGTCCATGCGCATGAAGGGCGTCGGGATGTCGATGCCCAGCACCTCGCCCCACAGCTTCTTCAGCAGGCCTTCGATGATGGTGAAGATGTCGTCCTGGGTGACGAAGCTCATCTCCACGTCGATCTGCGTGAACTCCGGCTGCCGGTCCAGGCGCAGGTCCTCGTCACGGAAGCACTTCACGATCTGGAAGTACCGGTCGAAGCCCGCGACCATGAAGAGCTGCTTGTAGAGCTGCGGGCTCTCCGCCAGCGCGTAGAACTTGCCCGGGTTCAGGCGGCTGGGGACCAGGAAGTTGCGCGCGCCGCCCGGCGTGTACTTGCCCATGAAGGGCGTCTCCAGCTCCAGGAAGCCGTTGCCCGCCATGTAGGAGCGCGCCAGCGTGTTCATCTTCGAGCGCGTCATCAGCGTCTTCTGGAGCGGCCCGCGGCGCAGGTCCAGGTAGCGGTGCGCCAGGCGCTTCTCCTCGGACGTCTCCACGTTGTCCTCGATGAGGAACGGCGTGGGCTCCGAGCGGTTGAAGATGGTCAGGTCCGAGGCCTTCACCTCGATCTCCCCCGTCTTCATCTTCGGGTTCACGTTCTTGCCGCGCGACAGCACCTTGCCCTTGATGCCGATGCAGTACTCCAGGCGCAGGTGGCCGGCCGTCTCGTGCGCTTCCTTGCTGTCCGGCTCGAACACCACCTGGGTGAGTCCTTCACGGTCCCGCAGGTCGATGAACACCGCGCCGCCGTGGTCGCGGCGGTTGTGCACCCAGCCGAAGAGGACCACTTCTTCGCCAACGTTCGCGGCCGTGAGCTGACCGCAGGTGTGGGTACGCTTGACCTCGGAAATGAACGGGACCGCCATGGAGACCGCCTGCGTTTGGTTCGGGAAGGAAGGCCGGGCACCATAGCGGATCGTGGAAACGGCGCGTCAAGGAATCCAAGCCGCCCGCACGCCCCCGCGTTTGCTCGCCAGCCCGGCCCCGTTCAGAGGGGAATACACGTTCCCGGCGGTCCGGAGTAAAACGGGCGTCATGCTCCGAACAGTCATCACCGCCGCCGTCGGGCTGACCCTGGCCACGGGCTGCGCGCCGGACAGCGAGGCCCCCGTGAAGGTCTCCGTCCTGTCCCGCTCCAGCAATGGCCAGTACGTCCCCACGCAGGTCGAACTCACCACCATCGAGGACATCGTCGGCCTCAAGGGCACCGTCGGCGACCTCCAGGGCGGTGCGCGCATCGTCATCGACCCGAACGACCCCGCGCTCCAGAACGCCACGGAGGACACGGTCGCGGACGTGCTGCTCAAGAAGTCCGGCCACGACGTGAAGGCCAGCTACATCACCCAGAAGGATGAGAAGACGGGCGAGGACGTCCTCTGGCCCGCGGACTTCCACTCCTGGAACATGGTGACCTCGTATTACAACCTCGAGCGCGCCAACGAGTACTTCCGCACCGTGGCCAACGTGAAGGTCGCGTCCTTCGACCCCACGCCGACGCTCTACTACTTCCCGGAGTTCATCCAGACGCAGGTGAGCAAGGAGCCGGCGGAGGACAACGCCATCTTCTACCCGGTGCTCCAGGCGTTCCTGGTGCTGCCGTTCGATCAGATCCAGCGCGCGCCGCTGCCCCTCAACTCGGCGGTGATGGCGCACGAGTACTCGCACCTCGTGTTCAACCGGCTGGCGTACGCCACGCAGAACCTGCCCGTGGCGCTGTCCCTCTGGGCCGCGGAGTCTCCCAGCCCGGGCGCCAACGTGCTCAAGGCCTTCGACGAGGGCCTGGCGGACTACCACGCCTACGGCGCCAGCTGCCGCAGCCCCAGCGGGTGTGATCCGCGCTTCCTCGCGCCCTCCTTCGACGGCGGCCCCTTCACCGGCGTCACCGACGCGCGCGACCTGTCCAACGGCAACCGCTGCATGAGCGCGCTGCTCTACACCCGCGTGTATCAGCAGGACCTGGGCACCTTCTCCTCCGACGGCGCCGAGTACCAGGTGGGCACGCTGCTCGCGTCCGCGCTCTACCAGGCGGGCCGCTCCACGGGCCAGGAGGCCCAGCTGCAGCGCGACATCGTCTCCGCGTACTACGACACGAACCCCTCCACCCCGGGCATCTACCAGTACACGCAGCAGGTGCTGGGTGACCAATCGCTGTTCACGCTCGCCGTCCCCGCCCGGGCCATCATCTCGCACATCACCGACCTGGAGCTGCGCAAGGCCGTCTGCAACGAGTTCATGGACCACCTGCAGATTCCCCGCGCGGACCTCATCGGCGACAACCTCTGCCCGGCCAGCGCGGCCGGCGGCACCACCTGCCCGAGCATCTTCCAGTGAGGCCCGCTCCCTTGAACACCTGGCTCAAGGCCTGCCTCGCCGGCAGCCTGCTCTTCACCCCCGCCGCGTTCGCCCAGAGCGCGGATGACGACGACCCCTACGCCTACCCGGACCAGGAGGCCGAGCGCGCCCAGGAGAAGGCCCAGAAGGAGGACGACGACGCCTATGAGCGCCGCCGCAAGCTGGTGGACGAAACGGACGAGTTCCGCGAGGCCGCCGAGCGCGAGACCGACGACGGCTTCCGCGCCATGTCCCGCCTGGACGACCCCACCCTGGGTGTCGCGGTGGAGCTCGTCGGCGGCGTGCTGATGGTGGACAGCGCCCGCGGTGACTTCTCCGACAACAAGCCCGGCCTGGGCGTGCGCGCCACCTGGGAGTTCGGCCGCAACTTCTTCACGGAGAACGACACCCTGCGCGAGGCCCTCTTCGCGGACCTGCGCTGGCTCTACGGCAGCCTCAGTGACGGCACGGAATTCATCAAGGGGGACACGCGGCTTCACTACTTCACGCTCGCGCCCGCCTGGCTGTTCCGCTTCGGCGACTCGCCCTTCGGTCTGTTCCTCCAGGCCGGTGGCGGACTCGCCTACCAGAACACCGGCATCACCGTGGGCGACGACGAGACGAAGGTGAACGGCCTCAAGCCCGTGGTGCAGTACGGCCTGGGCATCCGCGGACGGCCCGCCCTGTCGCGCACGCTGCACCTCACCTTCCGCCTGGAGGCCATGGGCCTGCGGCGCGGCTACGCCAACGACATCTTCATCGGTGGCAGCGCGGGCGTCGGCTTCTAGCGCCCAGGCTCCGGACGTCCCTTCGGCCCCCGCGCCCTTCCCACCCGGGAAGCGGCGGCGGGGGCTGAACTTTTTCCCCCTTTCGCCCTCCCCGCAGGGCCGAGCTGCTTGGCCTTCCAAGGAGATGGACCGCTGGCATGCCCCCTGCTTACATTCTCAGCGGGTGGGGGAGTCCGGGCGTCGGGCTGGAGGCTGAAGATGAACGGTGAACAGGAACACGGGCAGGGCAACACGCGGCACTGGGATCCGGTGTGCGGCAGGCACCTGGAGGCCCCGGAGGGCCATCCCTCGTCGGAGTACAAGAAGCGCCGGTACTTCTTCTGCTCGGAGGGCTGCCGCACCGCCTTCGAGCGTCAGGCGGAGCGCTTCCGCCTCAACGAGCTGGCGCGGGCCGGCGCGCTGATGTCGCCGGGCCGGGTGCGCTGGGGGCTCGCGTAGCGAAGCACGGCGCGCGTCAGGCGGCCTGACGCACGTCCTTGAGGCGCAGGGACAGCTTGCGCTGGCCGCGGAAGGTGTCGAAGCCGGCCTGGAAGGCCAGGTCCACCGGCCCCTCCACCAGCGACACGCGGTCCGCCATGCCAAAGCCGATGGCGTCCAGCTCCGGCGCGTCCACGAGCGCCAGCTTCAGGTGCCCCGCGCCAGGCGCCCCGGACTTCGCGGGCAGCACGCGCGGCCGGGCCTGCTGGCCGCGCAGCACCAGCACCGGCTCCGGGTTGCCCTGACCGAAGGGCCCCAGCTTCTGCAGGGACTCCACCGCCGTCGCGTCCAGGTCGCGCGGGTTCACCACCGCGTCCACGCGGCAGCGCGGAATCATGTCCTCGGGCGTCAGGCGCTGGAGGGCAATCTTCGCGAAGGCCTCGCGGAAGGCGGGCAGCTGCTTCGCGTCGATGGTGAGGCCCGCGGCGTGCTTGTGCCCGCCGTAGCGCATGAGCAGGTCCGAGCAGCCGGTGAGCGCGTCGTACAGGTGGAACGCCTCGATGCTGCGCGCCGAGCCCTTCCCCACCCCGTCCTTCACGCCCACCATCACCGTGGGCCGGTGGTAGCGCTCCACCACGCGCGACGCCACGATGCCGATGACGCCCGGGTGCCAGCCCTCGTCGAAGAGCACCAGCCCGCGCGAATCCTTGTGCTCCTCCGCCTGCGCCAGCGCCTGCGTGAGGATGCTGCTCTCGATGCCCTGCCGCTCCGCGTTCGCGCGGTCCAGCACCTGCGCCAGCGAGCGCGCCGTCTCCACGGAATCCGCGCACAGGAGCTGGAGGCCCAGCGACGCGTCATGCAGGCGGCCCGCGGCGTTGATGCGAGGCCCCAGGCGGAAGCCCACCTGCCCCGCGGTGACGGACGCGTCCGGCTCCATGCCGGCCACCTCCTTCAGCGCGCGGATGCCGGGGCGGCGGCCCTGGGACAGCTCCTGGAGGCCGTGCGCCACCAGGATGCGGTTGGCGCCGGTGAGCGGCACCACATCCGCCACGGTGGCCAGCGCCACCAGGTCCATCAGCGCCTTGAGGTTGGGTTCCTTGCGCGTGGCGAAGAAGCCGTCGTCGCGAAGCCGCTTGCGCAGGCCCATGCACAGGTTGAAGGCCACGCCCGCGGCGCACAGCACCTTCGTGGGGTACTCGCAGCCGGGCTGGTGCGGGTTGAGCACCGCGGTGGCGGGCGGCAGCGTGGGCGGCACCGTGTGGTGGTCCACCACCACGACGTCCAGGCCCATCTCCTTCGCGCGGGCAATCTCCGCCACGGAGGTGATGCCGCAGTCCAGCGTCACCAGCAGGCGCGTGCCGTCCTGCGCGATGCGCTCCACCGCGCCCAGGTTGAGGCCGTAGCCCTCGTCCAGCCGGTGCGGGATGTACGTGGCGGGGGTGGCGCCCAGCTCCTTGAGGAACAGGTACATGAGCGACGTGGAGGACACGCCGTCCACGTCGTAGTCCCCGTAGAGCGTGACCTTCTCCTTGAGCCGCACCGCGCGCAGCACGCGCTCCACCGCGGGGCCCATGCCCTTCATCCGGAACGGGTCCGGCAGGTCCGCCAGCCGGTCCGACAGGAAGGCCGACGCCGCCTCTGGCGTGCGGTAGCCCCGGTGCAGCAACACCCTCGCCGCCAACGGGTGCAGCGACAGCTCACCCGCAAGCGAACCGACCTCCTGCTCGACGACATCTGGAAGCAACCACCGCATGGAGGAGGACAGTACCTCAGACGTCCGACCAAGGCAGTCCAACCCGTCCACTCACACCTCCCTCCTGCACACGTGTTCAGCCGTGCGCTCGCCTGCCTTCCTGCTGTGGACCTGCACGGCGGGTACGCGGTGCCCAGCTTGAATGCACACCCGTGGACAGGGAGGTCCGCATGTTTCGCAGGTTTCTCCAGGGCGGCGTCCTGATGGCCGTCGTGTTGGGCGCGGGACCCGCGCTCGCGCAGAAGAAGCAGGGGGACGTGAACGTGTTCCTGCGCGGCGGCATTGGCGACTACACGGGCGACCTGGGCGACCTGTCGAGCACCGGCCCGCTGTGGGGCCTCACGCTCAACCTCCAGCCCACCACCTTCCTCGGCTTCGAGGTCGGCTACGAGGGCTCGCAGAACAAGGTCGCCGACACGCGCCTCTTCGACGCGCCCTCGCTGGTGCGCAACGGCGGCAGCGCGCTGGTGAAGGTGTCGCCGCCCTTCCTCACCGCTGTGCGCCCCTTCGCGGGCGTGGGCCTGGGCCTGTCCTACGTGGACGTGCGCGGCGCGGGCGCGGGGCTCTACGACTCCGACCTGATGGAGGAGGTGCCACTCGCGGTGGGCCTGGAGTTCAACACCGGCGGCCTCACGGCGGGCGTGCGCGGCACGTACCGCGTCCTCATCGATCAGGACTTCGCGGACGCCACCAGCACGGACGACGCGGGCGGCGGCCTCATGGACGCGTCGCTCACGCTGGGCGCGCGCTTCTAGAAAGCGAAGGGCCCTCGCTCCCGCGCGGGGAGGAGGGCCCTCGTTGCTTCAAGGCCTCAAACAGCTCAGGCCGTCTTCGGCTCCTGCTTGGCGCCGGAGTGCCCCTCGCGGGCGTGCGCGCGCTCGTCCAGCCAGATGACCAGCGGGCTGGCGATGTACACGGACGAGTACGTGCCCACGAGGATGCCCACCAGCATCGCCATGGCGAAGTCGAAGATCTCGCCCACGCCGAAGATGAGCAGACCGATGAGCGACAGCGCCGTCACGCCGGAGGTGAGGATGGTGCGGCCCAGCGTGTCGTTGACGGCGATGTTGATGATCTCCGGCAGCGCCTTGCCCTTGTACTTCACCATGTCCTCACGGATGCGGTCGTAGATGACGATGGTGTCGTTCACCGAGTAGCCCACGATGGTGAGCAGCGCGGCGATGGACGTGAGGTTGAACTCGCGCCGGCTCACCAGGTAGTAGCCCGCCACCATGATGACGTCGTGCACCATGGCGAGCAGCGCGCCGGGGCCGAACTTGAAGTCGAAGCGGAACGCCACGTAGATGAGGATGGCGACCATGGAATACAGCAGCGCCATGATGCCGCGGTTGCGCAGCTGCTTGCCCACCTGCGGGCCCACGTAGTCCACGCGGCGCTGCTCGAAGTTGGGCTTGTCCAGGCCCGCGCCCAGCGCGGCGAACACCTTGTCCGCCATGCCGCTCGCGACGACCTGGTAGTCGTAGCCGGTGCCCCCCTGGTTCGCGCCCAGGTCACGAACCTCCTGCACGCCGATGCCCGCGCCCTCGACGGCCTTCTTCACCGCCTCCGGGGACATGGGCTGCGTGGAGCGGAAGTTCACGATGCCGTTCGCCATGTCGGCGTAGACGTTGCGCGTCTCGCCCAGGCCCTGGATGGCCGTCTTCGCGCGCTCGGCGTTCTCCTCCGTGAGCTGCGTGACGCCGCCCATGCGCAGGAGGAAGGAGTTCTCCTCGGCCGCGCCCACGCCCTGGACGCTGACGTCGTGCAGACCGCCCGCCTGGGCCTTCTCACGGACCTGCTCCGCGGTGGTGGGCGTGTTGTACTTCAGCTCCACCACCGTGCCGCCGGCGAAGTCCACGCCGAAGTTGAACCCCACTGCGGCGATGCCGACGATGATGGCCAGGTTGATGAGCGTGGAGATGAAGAGCGCCGGCTTGCGCTTGCTGATGAAGTCGATGTTCGTCTTGTGCTTGAGAATCTGCATGGCGGATTTCCCGAGGGCGCTGGGGGCCGGTTAGACGGACACCGACTGCGCGTTGCGGCCGTGGACGAAGTAGGTCGTGATGACGCGCGTCACGACGATGGACGTGAACAGCGACGCCAGCAGGCCCACGATGAGCGTGGTGGCGAAGCCGCGGACCGGACCCGTTCCCGTGAAGAACAGGATGAAGCCCGCGATGAGCGTCGTCACGTGCGCGTCGAAGATGGTCCAGAAGGCGCGGTCGTAGCCCTGGTCCACCGCCGCGCGCGCGGACTTGCCGTGGGACAGCTCCTCGCGGATGCGCTCGTTGATGAGCACGTTCGCGTCCACCGCGATGCCCAGCGTGAGCACGAAGCCCGCGATGCCCGGCAAGGTCAGCGTGGCGTTGAAGAACGCCAGGCCCGCCAGGATGAGCAGGCCGTTGAGCAAGAGCGCCACGTCCGCGATGAGGCCGGACTTGCGGTAGTAGATGGCCATGAAGACGACGACGAGCGCCAGGCCCACCAGCGCGGCCAGGCTGCCCTTCTTGATGAGCTCGTCGCCCAGCGTCGCGCCCACCTGACGGATTTCGCCCACCGTCACCGGCGCGGGCAGCGCGCCGGCCTTGAGCACCAGCGCCAGCGTCTGCGCCTCGCCCAGCCACTCCTCGAAGCTGCGCGCACCGGCGCGGCCCATGGTGATGCGCGCGCGGCCGCCGCCAATCTTCTCGTTGATGCGCGGGGCGGTGTGCACGTTGTCGTCCAGCACGATGGCCATGCGGCGGCCCACGGCGGCCTCGGTGAGCTTCTCGAACTCACGCGCGCCGGCCGGGTCGAACGCGATGTTCACCTCCGGCTCGTTCATCTGGCTGACGGACGCGTCCGCGCCGGACAGGCTCTCGCCCG
Source organism: Corallococcus macrosporus (assembly GCF_017302985.1). Lineage (NCBI taxonomy): Bacteria > Pseudomonadati > Myxococcota > Myxococcia > Myxococcales > Myxococcaceae > Corallococcus > Corallococcus macrosporus. The sequence continues at coordinate 649,519 of NZ_JAFIMU010000004.1, read as the reverse complement.
TGAGCGGCACGTTCTTGTCCAGCAGGTAGCTGCGGTACGCGATGCAGTCGTTCTTCTTCACCGGGTTCGCCACGCACTCGGTGACGACGTCGCGGCCTTCCGGCGTCTTGTCCTTCGCGTACGCCAGCAGCGCCTCGCGGTTGGGCGAGGACAGCTGCGGGAAGCCCTCGTCCTCCACCAGCGTGATCTTGCTCTCCGCCGGGGGCGGGTTCTGCTGGTACATCTGCGCGAACACCTGCGGGTTGGTGTCGTCCACCATCCGGAACTCCAGCTGCGCGGTGGTGCCCACCAGCTCCTTGGCCTGCTCCGGGTTGCTGCGGCCGGGCAGCGAGATCTGGATGGAGTCCGTGCCCAGCTTGCGCACGTCCACTTCCGCCACGCCCCACTTGTCGATGCGGCGGCGGATGACGAGCATGGCCTGGTCCACGGCCTCGTCACGGAAGCGGTTCACCTGGCCCTCGTCCGGCTTGAGCACCAGCGTGCCGCCGTTGCGCGACTCCAGGGAGAAGTCCGTGAAGGTGGCCAGGACCTCCTTCTGGATGGCGTCCATGGTGGCCGGGTCCTTCGCGGTCAGCGTCAGCTGCAGCCGCTCCGGATCCGTGTCCGCCGTCACCTCGCCCAGCTTCTTGTCGTTGACGTAGGTGGCGATCTGCTGCCCGCGGCGCTCGGTGCGCTTCTGCAGGGCCGTCTTGGTGTCCACCCGCATCACCATGTGGATGCCGCCCTGCAGGTCCAGCCCCAGGTTGAGGCGGTACTTCGCGGGGGGCGCCCACGCGGGCAGCCGCTGCTCCAGCACGGCGATGTTGTTGCGCTCGTTCCGGTCCAGCACGACCAGCGAGTAGTACGTCGGGACGAGGAACCAGAGAGTCCCCAGCGTCACCGCGACAATCATTCCGAACTTCCACCACCAGCCGCGGTCCATTACTTCTCCTCCTTCTTCTCAGCGGGGAGCGCCGCCGGGGCGCCGGCCACCGGAACGGTTCCCTTCGCACTGACAGCCGTCTTGAGCACGCGCACGCGCACCCCGCTGGCCACTTCCAGCGTCACGGTGGAGTCGTCCACCTGGTGGATGCGCCCGAGGATGCCGCCGGACGTCACGACGTCATCGCCCTTCTTCAGCCCCGCGAGCAGGTTGCGGTGCTCCTTGAGCTGCTTCTGCTGGGGGCGGATCATCACGAAGTACATGATGGCCACCAGCACGGCGAGGAAGCCGAAGGTCCCCAGGGGGGAACCGGCCCCGGCCTGCGCGAGAATCAGGAAACTGTCAGCCACGTACTGCCTCGTCGTTTGAAAGGGAGGACTCGGGATAGCGGCCCCGACCCGGCGTACGGGTGGGGTCAAAACATCCGAAAGGGTGGCCTCTTAGCAAGGGCGCCCCATGTGAGCAAGTGAACGCCGGAAGCGCGGCAATCCCGTTGCCCGCTCACCGGCCGCCTTTGCGCTCCGCTTCCTGGGCCTGCGCCCTCGCCCGGAAGTCCCGGGCGAACGCCGCGAAGCGGTCCTCGGAGATGGCCCGGCGCACCTGGGCCATCAGGTCCAGGAAGTAGTGCAGGTTGTGCAGCGTGTTGAGCCGCATCGCGAGGATCTCCCCCGCAGCGAAGAGGTGCCGCAGGTAGGACCGGCTGAACGTGCGGCAGGTGTAGCAGGAACACGCCGGGTCCACCGGGCGCGGGTCCTTGGCATAGGCCGCGTTGCGGATGACCAGCTTGCCCTCCGAGGTGAAGAGCAGGCCGTTGCGCGCGCACCGCGTGGGCAGCACGCAGTCGAACATGTCCACGCCATGCTCCACGCACGTCACCAGGTCCAGCGGCGTCCCCACGCCCATGAGGTAGCGCGGCTTGTCCCGGGGCAAGAGCGGCGCCGAGTACGCCACGCCCGCGTGCATCGCCTCCGGGGCCTCGCCCACGGAGTAGCCGCCCAGCGCGTAGCCGGGCAGGTCCACCGCGCACACCTCCTCCGCGTGGCGCTTGCGCAGGTCGTCATGGAGGCCGCCCTGCACGATGCCGAAGAGCGACGAGCGCTCGCGGCCCCACGCCTTCACGCACCGGTGCAGCCAGCGCGTGGTGCGCGCCAGGGACTTCTCCAGGTAGGCCCGGTCCTCGGTGGACGGAGGGCACTCGTCGAACGCCATGATGACGTCCGCGCCCAGCGTCTCCTGGATTTCGATGGAGCGCTCCGGCGACAGGAAGTGCCGCGAGCCGTCCAGGTGCGACTGGAACGCCGCGCCCTCCTCCGTGATCTTCCGCTTCTCCGACAGGCTGAACACCTGGAAGCCGCCGCTGTCGGTGAGCATGGGCCGGTCCCAGGAGATGAACCGGTGCAGGCCGCCCATCTCCCCGACGAGCGCGTCCGTGGGGCGGAGCATCAGGTGGTAGGTGTTGCCCAGGATGATCTGCGCGTCCAGGGTCTTCAGGTCGTCCGGGCCCACGCCCTTGACGCTGCCCACGGTGCCCACGGGCATGAAGATGGGCGTTTCAATGGGGCCGTGCGGCGTGTTCAGCCGGCCACGGCGCGCCTTGGTGCCGCTCTGGTCCTCGTGCAACAGCTCGAAGCGCACCAGCCCCGGGGGCACGCGGGTATCGCCCTTTTCCTTGCGCTGCTCATCGACCACGGCACTCACTCCTTCACCAACATGGCATCGCCGTAACTGAAGAACCGGTAGCCCGCGCGCACGGCCTCCTGGTACGCGGCGAGCGTGCGCTCACGGCCCAGGAGCGCGCTCACCAGCATCACCAGCGTGGAGCGCGGCAGGTGGAAGTTCGTGAGGAGCACGTCCACCTGGCGGAAGACATAGCCGGGCCGGATGAACATCGCCGTCTCACCGGGGCCGCTCTTCAGCCGGCCCGTGTCGGGGTCCGTGGCGGACTCCAGCGTGCGCACCACGGTGGTGCCCACGGCGACCACGCGGCGTCCTTCCGCCTTCGCGGCGTTCACGGCGTCGGCGGTGACCCGGGGCACGGTGAAGCGCTCCGGGTGCATGTGGTGCTTGTCCAGCACCTCCTCGCGCACGGGGAGGAAGGTGCCGGGCCCCACGTCGAGCGTCACCTCCGCGCGCCGCACGCCCTTCGCCGCGAGCTTCGCGAAGACCTCGGGCGTGAAGTGCAGGCCGGCGGTGGGCGCGGCCACGGCGCCGGACGCGCGCGCGTACACGGTCTGGTAGCGCTCGGCGTCCGCGGCCTCGGGCTCGCGGGTGATGTACGGAGGCAGGGGCAGGCGCCCCGCCGCGTCCAGGAGGCTGGCGAGCGACGTGCCCGGAGCGGCGTGGAAGCGCACCCGGTACTCCCCTCCCCCCAGGGCCTCCAGGACTTCGGCGGACAGGCCCCCGGCGAAGGTGACGGACTGGCCGGGCTTGAGCCCCTTGGACGCCTGGCCCAGGCAGACCCACTCCAGGGACTCGGGCGCGCCGCCGAGCGCGGCGGAGGTGAGCGTGGCTGCGGCGGCGGGCCGCACCACGAGCAGCTCCACGCGGCCGCCGGTGCCGCTCTTCTGGCCCAGCAGGCGCGCGGGGATGACACGCGCGTCGTTGAGGACGAGCAGGTCCCCCTCGCGCAGCAGGTCCACGAGGTCGGTGAAGTGCTGGTGGCTCCAGGCGCCGGTGGCGCGGCTGACGACCATCAGGCGCGACGCGTCCCGGTGGGGCAGCGGGGCCTGGGCGATCTGCGCCTCGGGGAGCTCGAAATCGTAGTCGGAGAGGAGGGACGACACGGGGTTGGCGCTTGTAGCAGCCCCCGCGCCCTCACGGAAACCGCCGAGGCAGGTCAGTAGAGCTGCTGGAACTCGGCGCCCGGGTAGTAGTGGGAGAGGATCTCCCGGTACGTCTTGCCCTGGTCGGCGAAGGCCTTGGCGCCCCACTGGCACAGCCCCGCCCCGTGGCCGAAGCCACGCCCGGTGAACACGTAGTTCTTGCCGGAGGCTTCCACGTCGAAGTCCAGGCTCTTGAGGCGCGTGTAGCCCAGCTTGCGGCGGAACTGCACGCCGTCCACCACGGTGCCACCCGCCAGCGTCACGCGGGTCACCCGGTGCGTGGGCGTGCGGCCGCTGACGCGCATGCCGTCCGGAGAGGACTTCAGCGCCTTGCGCAGCTCCGCCTCGGGGAGGGTCGCGGACCAGCGGCTGGCGGGCAGCTTGCCGCAGGGACAGTCGACGGGCTGCAGGTACGGCAGGTTCCGCTGGAGGGCGTCCTGACCGGACTCGGTGCGGCCGCCGCAGGAGGCATGGAAGTACGCCTCGATGGGGGCCAGGTCGTACGTGAGCACCTCGCCCCGCGTGGCCTCCACGGCGGCGCGCGTCTTGGCGTCCTCGCGGTTGACGCCGCCATACACCTGGTGGAGCACGCTGCTGCCCATGTGGAAGGCGGCGCCGTACGAGTCGAGCTTCTTCTGCAGCGCGTACGTCCGCGCGGCCACGGCCTGGGCCTTGAGGGCCTCCAGGGGGAAGGACACGGGCATCTCGCTGCCGAGCACCGCCGCGAGGTAGTCCTCCAGGGGGATGACGTTGATGAGCTGGAGGCTGTTCTTGAAGACGCGCACGACGACGTCGCCGCGCACCTGCGCGCTGCCCGCCTTGAGTGGCTCGTTGCCGGGACCGCCCGCGTCGGTGGCCTCCATGCCGCCCCGGAAGCGGACGGCGTCCCCGATGACGGGCGCCCCGTTGACCTCCAGCTTGCCGTTGCGGCGGCGCACGGTGGCCTGCCCGGCGGTGATGGGGACGAAGGTGCCGTCCTCGGCATCGGGGCCGAAGCCCAGGCCCCGGCCGCTCACGCGGACCTCCTCGCCGGGGTCGTCCATGGCAATGCGCATCGTCTCCACGGCGAACGCCCGCGACGACGCGAGCAGGAGCAGCAGCAGTGCCACACGTTGCAACATGGTCCAACAGTCTAGGGGCGGGGCGATCCTCCTCAAGAAATCGGCCGGTGCCCAGGGCACGCCCCCGGCGGCAGCCCGCGAAAACCCCGGGCGGATGCCGCAGAATGGAGCCCCGTGACTGCCTCCGTCCCCGATGCCGCCCGCCTGTCCCCCGAGGCCCTCGTCGCGGCCCTGCGAGCGCTGGAGCCCCGCACGGCCGCCGTCCTGGTCCGCCGGCTGGTGGAGCGCCGTCCCCTGGCGGAGTGCGCGGCCTGGTACGGCATCTCCAACGACGCCTTCTCCGTGCTGCTTCTCCGTGCCGCGGAGGCGCTGGCCCGGCAGCTGGAACTGGCCACCCGCGCTCCTGAGAGCCAGGAGGAAGCCACCGCCTGGGAGCGCATGCTGGCCGTGGCCGTGGAGAAGGACACCGCGCCGGTGCCGGTGGCGCTCGCCCCCGTGGCCCGGCTGTGTCAGCGGATGCATGAGCTGGGGCCCGAGGTGGAGGCCGCGATGGCCCGTGCCGCCGAGGCCGACGCGGACTCGCCCGGACGGGCGCGCGAGGAGTGGCTGCGGAGGCTGGCCGTGGCCGCGCTCCTGGCCCTCACCGCCTGGCTCTACTGGAGCCGCCCTCCCGAGCCCGAGCCCCGCCCCGAGCGCCGCATGCGCTCCCCCGAGCGCCGCTGACTGGACGCGGCCCCGAGCCGACGCATATGGGTAGGGCCATGCGAGCGACCCGGTCATGGCTGGCCCTCCTCATCGTGGGAATCACGCTGACGGGCTGTGCGAAGCACGTGGACACCCGGGTGGCCGGGGACGACGACGCGGCCATCGACGGCATCGAAGCGCGCCTCGACGAGCTGCGCGCCCGCGAGCAGGGAGACGACCTGACGTGCGCGCAGCAGTGCGACGTCTCCGCGAAGACGTGCGCCACGGCGGAGGAGCTCTGCGGCCTCGTGGAGCAGCAGGCGGACCGCGACGACCTGCCGCCGCGCTGCGCCAGGGCGCGCGAGCAGTGCGCGGGCGCGGGTGACGGCTGCACGCGGTGTCAGGCACCCTGAAGAACCGGCCATGCGTCGGCTCGGACTCCGTGCCTATGATGGGCCGGATTGAGGAGCCTCCCCATGATGACCCGTCTCTCGTTGATGCTCGCTGCTTCGTCGCTCGTGCTGGCGTCTCCTGCCCTCGCGGAGGATGACGGCCTGACGCCGGAGAAGGTGGCGGCCATCCAGCGCGACGAGGCCGCGGCCCAGGCGAAGGTGAACGCCGACTACGGCAACCGCAAGCCGTCGGAGATGACCAACGCCGAGCGCGGCCAGGCCATCCGCGACCAGCAGAAGGAATCCGCCAAGGTCATGGAGAAGCACGGCGTCTCCGCCAAGGAGTTCGCCAACTTCACGGCCCGGATGACGCCCGACGACAACCAGCGCGCCGCCAACGAGGCCAAGCGGCTCGACGACAAGGCCAAGGCGGAGAAGGAAGCCGAGGCCAAGAAGCGCAAGGGTGACGGCGAGGTTCACATCCAGCAGGGCTTCAGCGACGCGGACCCCGTGGAGCTGGAGTCCGAGGAGGGCGCGGAGCCCACCGTCGACGTCGACGGCAGCCTGGACGGCACCGCGTCCGGTGCGCCGGTCGTGGACATCGGCTCCAACGCCGGCACGGTGAAGAAGTCCTTCACCCGCAAGTCGTCCAAGTCAGGCTCGCGCCGCGGCAGGTAGCCCCGCCGCGACGGCCGTCAGCGGCTCCGGGAGACCAGCTCCCGCGACCGCGCCTGCCATACCTCGTCGTACGGGCAGGAGCAGTCGGTCTCCTCCGGCTCCGGGTAGGCGTAAATCTGGCCCTTGTAGTTGCGGAACAGGGTCTCCCGCTCGCCCCGCTCGATGACGTAGTCCGGCTGGAGGGTGACCTTCCCTCCCCCACCCGGCAGGTCCACCGCGAGGTGCGGCACCGCGAGCCCGCTGGTGTGGCCGCGAAGCTGCTGGAGGATCTCCAGCCCCTTGGCGATGGGCGTGCGCAGGTGCTCGCAGCCTTCCGCCACGTCCATCTGGTGCAGGTAGTACGGCCGCACGCGGCTGCGCAGGAGCGCGTGCGACAGTTCCTTGATGATGCGCGCATCCGAGTTGAGCTGCCGCATCAGCACCGCCTGGTTCTCCACCGGCACGCCATGGTCCACCAGCCGCTCGCACGCCTCCCGGGCCTCGGGCGTCACTTCCTTCGGGTGGTTGAAGTGGGTGATGACGTAGACGGGCGCGTAGCGGCGCAGCAGCCGCGCCAGCGAGTCGGTGACGCGCATGGGCAGCACCACTGGCACCCGCGTCCCGATGCGGATCATCTCCACGTGGGGAATCTCGCTCAGCGGCGCGAGCAGCGACTCCAGCCGCTCCTCGCTCAGCAGGAACGGATCCCCGCCGGAGATGAGCACGTCGCGCACCTCCGGGTGGCTGCGCACGTAGTCGATGCCCCGGCGCATCTGGTCCTTGGTGAGCTCCGCCTCGCCGCCCTTGGTGATGCGCCGCCGCGTGCAGTGGCGGCAGTAGACCGAGCACGTATCCAGGGCCAGGAACAGCACCCGGTCCGGATACTTGTGGACGATGCACTCCTCCGGGCGCGTCTTGTCCTCGCCGAGCGGATCCTCCAGCTCCCCGGGCCGCACCCGGGCCTCCGCGCGCACCGGAATGGACTGCATGCGCACGGGGCACGACGCGTGCTCCGGATCGATGAGCGACAGGTAGTACGGGCTGATGCCAATCCGGAACAGCGAGGACGTCTCCTGCACCCCGGCGCGCTCCTCCGGGGTCAGGCGCACGTAGCGCTCCAGCTGCTCCAGGTTGCGCACCGAGTGACGCTGCTGCCAGCGCCAGTCCGTCCACTCCGCGTCGGTGGCGGACGGGAACAACCGGGCCCGCCCCTCGGCACTGAGCGAGGGACGGGGGGCCGTCATGGGCGCCGTCGCGCCCGCGGAGGAGTCCATCACGCCGCCTTGGGCTGATCCCGCCACCACGCCTGGCCGGACTCCGGCAGCGTGTCGATGGGGTCGAAGTACTCGTACTTCCGCTCAAGTGCGCCGGCGTCGTTGGCTTCCACGCTCGTGCGGTAGTTCTTGGTCCAGTAGGAGATGCCGCGCTCGCGGTCGTACTCCGCCACCTGGTGAATCCACCGCTTCCCCACGAACGGCACGTCACAGACGATGCGCGGCGTGGCGAAGCCCGGCATGTAGCCCATGATGTCGTGCTGGAGCTTCTGCGCCTGCGCCACCGACAGCCGCCAGTGCTCGCTGTTGGGGATCATGTCGCACATGTAGAAGTAGTACGGCAGGATCTTCGCGTGGTCGAGCAGCGTGAAGCACAGGTCCAGGAGCGCCTTGGGGCTGTCGTTCACGCCGCGCAAGAGCACGCCCTGGTTGCGCACGTCACGGAAGCCCATGTCCAGCAGCTTGCGCACCGCCTTGCCCACGAGCGGCGTGAGCTGCTGCGCGTGGTTCACGTGCGTGTGCAGCGCCAGGTCCACGCCGCGCTCCACGGCCTTCTTCGCCAGCCGGTCCAGCCCCGCCAGCACGTTGTCCTGGAGGAAGTGCTGCGGCAGCGCCATGAGCCCCTTGGACGCCAGGCGGATGTCCCGGATGTTCGGGATGTCCATCAGCGCGCTGACGAACGGCTCCAGCGCCTGGATGGGCAGGTTCGCGATGTCGCCGCCGGACACCACCACGTCGCGCACGGTGGGCGTGCGGCGCAGGTAGTCCAGCATCTGCTCGTAGCGCTCCTTCTGCCCCGTCGCGAACTTGTGCTTGGACACCTGCGGGACGTCGTTGCCCACCAGGTCCATGCGCGTGCAGTGGCCGCAGTACTGCGGGCACGTGGGCAGCATCTCCGCCAGCACCTTCGTCGGATAGCGGTGTGTCAGGCCCTCGACGACCCACATGTCCGCCTCGTGGAGGCTGTCACGGCTGGCGCGCGGGTGGTTGGGCCAGTCCGTGCGGCGGTCGGCGAGCGCCGGCAGCATGTACCTGCGGACCGGGTCGCTCCACAGGTCCTCCAGGTTCATGGTGTTGAGCATCTGGGGCGGGACGAGGATGGACATCGTCGCCCGTTCCTTCTGGTCCAGCTCCATGCTCGCGGCCAGGTCGTCCGGCAGCAGCTCTCCGAGCGTCGCCTTCAGCTCGCGCAGGTTCTTCACGGTGTGCTTGCGCTGCCACACCGAACTCTCCCACTCGGCCGCGGTGACGTCCTTGTAGCCCGGGATGCGGCGCCAGTCGGGCTCCACGAACTCCTTGCGAAGCGGATAGGTGAACGGCTGCTGCGCGGGGCCAGCGTCGGGCTTGCCTCGAGTGGACGTCGTGCTCATGAACACATCACCTCAACGTAAGGAGCGTCGTGGGCGAGGCGTCATAGCCTGCCCCCTGACATCCCTGCTCAACAATCGAAGGGGGCAGAAGATGCCCCATGGCGCAGTGCGTTCGTTCACTCCACCTTGATGTTGATGAGCTTGGCCACGCCATCCGCCTCGACGACGACGACCTGGGGCTTGGTCGACTTGCCGTTGAGCTTGAAGACGACCTTGCGCTTGCCCACCGGCAGCGTCAGCGGATTGCCCAGCGGCACCGGGGTGACGCGGCCCGTGTTCTTTCCGTCCACCCAGATTTGAGCGCCCGCCGGAGACGTGCTGCAGGCGAACTTGCCCATCGCGGCAGCGGCGGAGGGTTTCGGGGTGGGCGCGGGCTTGGGGGTAGGCGGAGGCTTCGGGGTGGGCTGCACCACGGCCACGGGCGGAGTCTTCGGCTTCGGTTCCGGCTCCGGAGGCGGGGTCTTCGGCTTCGGCTCCGGAGGCGGGGCCTCGGCCACCATGTCGACGGGGACACGCACCTCGGCGTCGCCGTTGGACGTGAAGTCGCCGGAGAACGGCTTGTAGCCCGCGCGCTTCGCGGTGAACGTGTACTTCTTGCCCATCTCCAGGTCGCCGAGCTTCGCGCCGGGCAGCTTGCCCAGGGCCTTGCCGTCGACGGAAATCTCCGCGCCCTCCTGCCCCTCGAACAGGGCCGTGAACGTCTTCGGCGCGGGGGGCTCGACGGGCTTCTCCGGAGGCGCCTCCGGCGTCGTCGGAGGCGGCGTGTTCTCGGCCACCGGGGGCGTCGTCGGAGGCGGGGCCGTGGGCTCCACGGGCTTGGGCTCCGCGGGCTTGGGAGGCGCCTCCGCCTTCAGGCTGAGGAGGATGGGGGCCGCCGCCTGTCCTGCGGTGACCTCGATCTGCTGCGTCACGGGCTGGTAGCCCGGGGCGGACGCGGTCACGTTGTGCAGGCCCGCGGAGAGCTCGATGACCTGGTTGGCGTTGACGGTTTCCCCGTCCACGAGGACGGTGGCCCCCACGGGCGCGACGAAGTTCACGGAGCCCGTGGACGAGCCGCGCACGACGAAGATCACGGCCACGATGAGCAGCAGCGCCACGCCCGCGGCCCCGCCGATGATGGCGGGCTTGGGCAGCGGCTTCTTCGGTCCGGCGGGCGCCTTCGCCTTGGCCTCGACCTTGGCGGGCGGGGCCGGCTTCGCCATCTTGGAAGCCTTCTGCGGGATGGTCGCGGGGCCGTCAGCCTCGTCATCGTAGGGCGGCTCGTCGCCCTCCTGTCCCTCGTCGCCGTAGTCCTCCTGGCCGTCGCGCTCGAAGTCGTCGCCCTGGTCGTCGTAGGCGCCGTCCGGGTCCTCGGCTTCCGCCGCCTGGGGGCGGAGGCCATTGTGGCGCGCGCCTACCGGGAGGGTGATGTTGCCAGTCGTCTCCTCTTCCTCGGGATCCAGCACCGGGGCAGCGGAGCCCCCCCGCGAGCGCGAGGGCGGCGCCGTTGGCGCGGGACCAATCATGGTCGCGCCCGCGTAGGCCTCCCCGCCCTCGTCCCCGATGATGACCTGGGACTTGGGACCGCTCTTGCCCTTGCCGCCTCTCCCCTCGTCCTGGGCGTAGGGAGAAGCGCTGGTGTGGTGCCCGGCCCGGTCGATGGGGTTCTCTGAGCGGCCGGTGATGCTGTCGTCCACGACGACGCTGCTGTCGGCGATCCGCGTCTCCGGAGCACGGAACGTGTGCGTGGAGTCCACGATCTGCGTCTTGTCCGCGGCGCCATCCATCTCCGCCAACTCCTCGTCGGTAGGCGGAGGGATGTAGCCAGGCGCGGGCTGGGCGGGCGCCGTGGAGGCGCGGCCCACGGGAGAGCCCGAAGCCGCGGGCGGGGGCGACTTCTTCGGCGCGGTCGCGCGGGGCGCCGCGGCCGGGGGAGGAACCGTCACGCCCGAGTGCTCAATCTGGTCCGGGCGCTCGACGGAGGCATAGCGCTCCATCTTCTCCGCCTCACGGAGCATGTCCTCGGCGAAGGCCTCCTTCATGAAGCCGGACAGGTGCTTCGACGAGTAGATGGCGTCCCCCGCGAGGAGGAAGCGCATCAGGTCCTCCTGAAGGTCCGACGCCCACTGGTAGCGGTCCTCGGGCTCGCGCGCGAGCGCCTTGAGGACGACCTTCTCCAGACCCGCGGAGATGTTCGGATTGAACTCGCGAGGCAGCGGGATGTCCGCGTTGCGCACCTTCTCCAGCGTGGAGAAGTCCGACTCGCCCACGAAGAGCTTCTCGCCCGTGAGCATCTCGTAGAGCAGCACGCCGACGGCGAAGATGTCGCTGCGCCGGTCGATGGGCATGCCCCGGACCTGCTCCGGGCTCATGTAGCCGAACTTCCCCTTGAGGATGCCGGCCTGCGTCTTCTGCGAGCGGTTGGCGGCCTTGGCGATGCCAAAGTCGATGATCTTCACCTCGCCTTCGTACGAGACGAGGATGTTCTGCGGTGACACGTCGCGGTGGATGATGTGCAGGTCCTGGCCGCGCGCGTCCTTCTTGCGGTGGGCGTAGTCCAGGCCCTCACACATCTTGGAGACGATGAACACCGCCTGTGCGGTGGGCATGATCTCTTTGCGGCGGCGGTAGCGCTCCAGGAGCGTGCGGACGTCACGGCCCGCCACGTACTCCATGGCGATGAAGTACGTGTCCTCGTGCTTTCCGAGCTCGTGGATGTGCACGATGTTGGCGTGGTTCAGCTGAACGCTGATCCGCGCCTCGTCGATGAACATCGTGATGAACTCGTCATCCTCCGCCATCGTCGGAAGGATCTTCTTGATGGCGAGGATGCGCTCGAAGCCTTCGACGCCAAAGGCCTTCGCGATGAAGACCTCGGCCATGCCGCCGACGTTGATGCGCTCGAGGAGCAGGTACTTCCCAAAGAAGGTCGGCTTCTTCATCTCGCGGGGCTGCCCGACGCCGGCGAGTACGGACCGCGGCAGGCGGTGCGCAGACCGGGGGGAGCAGAGACTCTAGATCCAGTGGGAACGCCGGTCAAACATCCACGATGACGCATTTCCCCAAGGAATCCGAGAACTTGGCGTCCCCTCGCCCCGAAACTGACCCACCCGCCCCCCACGTTGGCCCGGCGAGCACGGATCAGCGCTCCAACCGGAGGCGACAGCGAGGGAACCGAAGCCCGCAAAGACAAAGCCCCTGGCGCCTTGCGGCACCAGGGGCTTTCAAAAAGAATCCGGCAGCGACCTACTCTCCCACGCGGTTTCCCGCGGAGTACCATCGGCTCTGGAGGGCTTAACTTCCGTGTTCGGGATGGGAACGGGTGTGACCCCTCCGACATTGCCACCGGAAAAGCGACTGACGGTGCATACGAAGGGTAAGTTGCAAGCTTCCGCTTGAATGAAGCCTCTTCAGAAGTTGAAGAAGCGCGTTTGAGAATAGCTGTCTTCCGGGCGGACGCGACGTACGCGTCCTGGCCTCGGCCTTGGCCCCGAGTCCCTTACTCCCCACGAGGGGGCATGCAAGAGAAGGGGGGAAGTAAGCCGCTCGACTTATTAGTACTGGTTAGCTTAACGCGTTACCGCGCTTACACACCCAGCCTATCAACGTGGTAGTCTTCCACGAGTCTTCAGGGGCTTGCGCCCGGGATACCTGGTCTTGAGGTCGGTTTCCCGCTTAGATGCTTTCAGCGGTTATCCAATCGGCACATGGCTACCCAGCGATGCCTCTGGCGAGACAACTGGTACACCAGCGGTGCCTCCAACCCGGTCCTCTCGTACTAAGGTCAGAGCCTCTCAAGTATCCTACGCCCACAGCAGATAGGGACCAAACTGTCTCACGACGTTTTGAACCCAGCTCGCGTACCGCTTTAATTGGCGAACAGCCAAACCCTTGGGACCTGCTCCAGCCCCAGGATGCGATGAGCCGACATCGAGGTGCCAAACCTCCCCGTCGATGTGAACTCTTGGGGGAGATAAGCCTGTTATCCCCGGAGTACCTTTTATCCGTTGAGCGATGGCCCTTCCATTCAGGACCACCGGATCACTATGACCTGCTTTCGCACCTGCTCGACCTGTCGGTCTCGCAGTCAAGCTCCCTTATGCCATTGCACTCGACGCCCGGTTTCCAATCGGGCTGAGGGAACCATCGCGCGCCTCCGTTACTTTTTGGGAGGCGACCGCCCCAGTCAAACTACCCACCAGACAGTGTCCCAGTCCCGGCTGACGAGACATGGTTAGACACCAGAAATCAACAGGGTGGTATTTCACCGTTGCCTCCACCGAACCTAGCGGCCCGGCTTCAAAGGCTCCCACCTATCCTACACAGTCAATCCCTAGTGTCACTGTCAAGTTGTAGTAAAGGTTCACGGGGTCTTTCCGTCTTGCTGCGGGTAAACTGCATCGGCACAGCTATTTCAATTTCGCTGAGTCCCTCTCCGAGACAGTGCGGAAGTCGTTACTCCATTCGTGCAGGTCGGAACTTACCCGACAAGGAATTTCGCTACCTTAGGACCGTTATAGTTACGGCCGCCGTTTACTGGGGCTTCGGATCATCGCTTCGCCTTGCGGCTGACGAATCCCCTTAACCTTCCAGCACCGGGCAGGAGTCAGACCCTATACGTCGGCTTGTCGCCTTCGCAGAGTCCTGTGTTTTTGGTAAACAGTCGCTACCGCCATTTCTCTGCAACCTCTCTCGGCTTCGGCTGTACGCCTACACCTACCAGAGGCCCACCTTCTTCCGAAGTTACGGTGGAAATTTGCCTAGTTCCTTGGAGGAGAGTTCTCTCAAGCGCCTTAGGATTTTCTCCTCACCCACCTGTGTCGGTTTGCGGTACGGACACCCTGCAGACTCCCTGCGGGACTTTTCTTGGAAGCCGAGCATCAGCGACTTACCCCTTGCGGGGCGCCATGGGGTCTCGGGGATGACTGCCGCGCCTTTATTCGTACGCGACACCCCTACGCCTTTAGACTGACACAACCACCGGTCAGCTCGCCTAGCTTTCTCCGTCCTCCCTCAGTTCAACGTCTGCAAGATGGCGCAGGAATATTAACCTGCTTGCCATCACCTACGCCTTTCGGCCTCGGCTTAGGACCCGGCTAACCCTGGGAAGATTAACTTGACCCAGGAAACCTTGGGTTTACGGCGAGGGGGTTTCTCACCCCCTTTATCGCTACTCATTTCGGCATCAGCACTCCCAGTCGCTCCAGCAGCCCTTTCGGTCTACCTTCGCTGCAACTGGGACGCTCCCCTACCGCCATGCATGCCAAACATGCATGACCCGAAGCTTCGGCACTAGTCTTGAGCCCCGTTACATTTTCGGCGCGGCCTGTCTTGACCAGTGAGCTATTACGCTTTCTT